>NC_022600.1:1889916-2204902 GCF_000484535.1 Gloeobacter kilaueensis JS1
CGAGCTGGCGGGCGAGAATCAGCTTCGCCATGCCCGCGAGGGTAGGGGTGCCAAAGAGAATCTGCAGGGGCAGATCCACCCGGAAGTGATCGCGGATGCGGGAGACGAGCTGGGTGAGCATCAGCGAGCTGCCGCCCAGGGCAAAGAAACTGTCGGCGATGCCCGGCTCCGGCACGTTCAACACCTCCTGCCAGAGGCGGGCCAGTTGCCGCTCCAGGTCGTTGCGCGGGGCGATCCGCTCCGGCACTGCTACCCGGCCCGCCCGCCCGAGGGTGCGCAGTTTCTCCCGGTCGATGCGGCCATCGGCGGTGCGCGGCAGGGCCGCCAGTTGGGTTGCCTCGCAGCGCGACGGCTGCCGGAAGCGGTCGGGCAGCCTGAGCGTCCGGATTGTCGCTGTCAGCGAACTGTCTCGGGTATCCTGCCCCCCGAATGGGCGGGTGAGGCAGGCATTGAGCTTCAATAGCTGGCGATCCGGGTTTTCCAGGTGCAGGCGAATGGCAGCCCGGCTGTCGTCGAGGCCGATGAGCAGGTGCGATTCACCGCTGCTCAGCGCCGCCAGAAGCGAATGCACACCCTGGTGGGCGGGGATTGCCTGAAAGCCCCGCGCCTGGAGCGTCTGCCGGTGGGGATTGTTCTGGCTCATGCCGATGTCATCCCAGATGCTCCAGCTTGTGCAGTAACTCTGTCCGTAGCCGTTCGCCCGCTGGTAGGCGGCAAAAGCCTCCTGGGCGCTGTTGGCCGCCGCGTAGGCTCCGAGCGTCGCCGCCCCAAAATAGCCGACCACCGAGGCAAAGCCGACAAATAGCGCCTCTGGCCGCTTTCGCAGCAACTGGTGCAGTACCCAGCTACCCGTCAGCTTGGGCCGCAGTACCTCCTGCAGACTAACAACGCTCTGTTCGACCAGCAGTTGTTCGTTGTAGGCACCGGCCAGGTGAAAGATGCCGTCGAGTGCCGCTCCCTGCCAGTGGCTACCGGCCCCCTCCACCGCCGCTTCCATTGCCTGCAGATCGCAGACATCTGCCTGCCGGTAAAGAACGGCACCGCCCAGATTTTCCAGCGTCCGCAATCTGTCGGCTTTTGCCTCTGCGCGACCAACCAGGAGCAGGCGGGCCTGGTACCGGGTCAGCAGGTGCTTTGCCACCTCTAGCCCGATGCCGCCCAGACCACCGGTGAGCAGATAGAATCCGCCCTTTCGGAGGGGAACGGGCTGCTTCACCCGCGCCACCATGTCCACTTTCTGCAACCGGGCCACCCAGCGCCTGCCCTGGCGGTAGGCCACCTCCCGCTCGCCCCGGCCACTCACCAGTTCCGCCAGCAACCCATCCCGACAGCGCTCCCCTTCTTCCAGCGGCAAATCGATGTGGCGGCAATCCAACCAGGGCAACTCCTGGCCCACCGTCTTCAGCAATCCCGTCAATCCGCCCTGTTCCCAGGCTGGTTCCTCGCCGGGCAGCACCGCTTGGGCTCCACTGGAAACGACTCTAAGCGTCAGGGCCGTGCGTCCGTCGTGTCTGGCTGCAAGCGCCTGCACCAGGGCGAGCACACTGTAGAGTCCCTTCTGCTGAGCGGCTTCCACCGCCTGAGCACTCTCCAGCACCTGCCGCTCCTGATACGTCCACAGGTGCAGAATGTGGCGGAGGTGCAGTCCTTCCGATTCCACGCTCCCCAGTAACTGCCCGTACTGCTCCACAGAAGTTGGATTCAGACGATAATGCCCCTTCCCTAACTTCTGGAAACCTTCGCCTGCTTCTACCTGCACACACTCTTTGAGTTCCGGTCTCAGCGACTGCCCGAGTCCTGAATCGTCCACGAACACCAGCACCGCCCCTTTTGGTTCCTTGTCTGAAACCTCCAGCACCCGCTGCCGCCACTGCTTGCTATAGAACCAGTCACCCACCGTCCGCTGGTTGTTCTGCAGCACATCCATCCGCTTCTGCAACGGCAGGAACTCCCCTGCCTCCAGGCGCTTCTGCAACTGCCGTCTCTGGATCTTGCCGATGCTCGTCTTAGGAATATCGCCTTTCTCGACAAGTAGCAGATGCTCCACTTCCACCCCCAGCTTCTGCACCACCTGCTGACGCACAGATGCCAGTAGCTCTGCTGGTTCGATGCCTGCTTTGGCGACAAGGAAAATGGCCAACTTTTCGGTAGCGTTGCCTTCCGCTCGGACAGCACAGGCAGCGGTGAAAGAGGCTTCCACTCCTTCTACTGATTCGACAAGTTGCTCGATGTCGTGGCTGTAGTAGTTTGCTCCGTTGAGGATGATCGTTTCTTTGTGCCGTCCCACCAGCACCAGATGACCGTTGTCGAGAAAGGCAAGGTCGCCTGTGTCGAACCAGCCATCCGCTAAAAGTACGGCTGCTGTGGCTTGGGGGTTTTGCAAGTAGCCGGAGAAGACCGCTTCGCCCCGCAGTTGCAGTCGGCCTACCTGTCGTTGTGTAAGTAAGTGGTTGTGTTCATCGACGACGCGCAGTTGCATTCCAGCAATCGGTCTTCCCAGATCGATAAGCTCGATCGTGCTGGTGTGTTTGTCGGAAACGCTGAGCGCCTGCCCGTTATCCAGCGCCACTTTGTCCAGTCTGTGAACAGTAAGCGGTGTGTCTTGTGTGGGCTGGAAGTAGGTGATGCCGGAGGCGACTTCCGCCATGCCGAAAGCAGGATGCAGCACCGTCCCTGCCAATCCGCAGCAATGCAGGTGGCTGTAGAACTCCTCGACGGTGGAAGCAGCGACAGTTTCGCCTGCGCTGAGCAGCATCTTCAGGGAACGGAGGTTCCAGGAGCGGGAGGGCTGTTGTCGGAGGGCTTGATTGACCAGGCCGTAGGCAAAGTTCGGGGCCCAACTGTGCGTAATCCGGTAGTGGTCCACCAGCTCCAGCCAGTACAGGGGAGAAGAGAGGACGGTTTCTTTCTGCAAGTAGACCACTCTGCAACCGGTAGTCATCGCCCGGATGTGCCAATCGCTGATGGAGCCGATGTGCTCGAAGGGTAGCCAGTTGAGCAAAATGTCCTCTGCAGAATGATTGCAGAGTAAGTTTGCACCACGGGCGCGGGCGAGCAGGTTGCGATGGGTGAGGGGGATGCACTTGGGGGTGCCGGTGGAACCGGAGGTGAGATTCAAAAGCGCAATGGCCTCCGGTTCTGGTTGGAAGAAGCTTTCTGCTGGAGAATGCTCGCCCAACTGTTCAACAACAAGGACAGGGTTTCCTGGTAAAGCATGACTGAGCGCGACCTCTGAAGCGTGGTTGCAGAGAACGGGAGGCTGGGAGAGGAACGCAGAGAGGTGCAGGAGCTTTTCTAGTTGGGCATTCGCCTGCTCGAAGGAGGGTGGAACGGAAACGATGAGGGGCACGAAGCCACCGAGCACACAGCCCCAGAAGGCCGGAACAAGCTGTTCCGGCTGATCTAGAAGCAGCAAGACGGGAGTGTGAGGAGCGATGGAACGGGAACGCAGGGCAGTGAGGATACAGCGGGCGCGATGTAGCAATTGAGGGTAGCTCAACCGCTGTTCGCTTTTGTCGGCGAGCAGGAAGGTGAAGCCGTGGTCGGGAAAGTGAGCAGCGGCCCAGGGCAGCAGTTCGACCAGAGTGGAAGGGAAATCGGCCCCCGGCTCGGGCAAGGCTCCACCGTCTACGAAGGCAGTAGGGAAATTGTTTACGTCCGTTATTTCGGGGGAGGGTTGTGGCGGAGAATTTTCTGGCAAACTACTGGGTTCCACTGATGGTTTACTTGAAAATCTCGGCGAACTTTCAAATTCCACCAGTAGTTCACTGAGGTGCAGAGGTGGACTCGGCTCAGGATGTGGCTGCAACAGGACGGTGACCTGCTGAATTTCAGGCAGAGTTTCCAGATGTGCTTCCCAGCGCTCGGCCAGGTCCGTATCGAGGATGGGTAGCTGTTGCAGAGCCGATTCATCCACCGCACCGGCAGGAGTGAGCGGCAAAGAGGCGAGGGGCACCAGCCGGTCAGGCACCAGGGCAGCAGGCAGTAGGCCGCGCAGTTGGGCCAGCAGACGCTCAGGAGCGAGGGGACTGCCGCTTACCGTGTAGGCGACCAGTTCCCAGCGATCGTCTTCTGTGAGGCGGGGAAGCACCGCACAGTCCTCGATCGTCGGATCGAGGCGCAGGGCGGTTTCCAACGTCGCTGCGGAAACGTACACACCCCGAATCCAGAAGGTCCGCTCCAGGCTGCTGGTGCGATCGAGGGAACCATCGGCGAGCAGGCGGCCTACTTCCCCGGTGCGCAGCAGGGGGCCATCGGCGAAGGGACTTTCTATAAATCGTTCGTCCGTTCTCTCTGGCTGGGAATGCTCCAAACCAACGGCTGCCCCGGCCAAATAGATTTCGCCCGTTACACCGATCGGCACCGGCTGCCGGTAACTATCTAGCACGTAGACGGAAGTTACCGCTGGTTGTCCCGCTGGTACCCATTCGCGGCCCGTGCCAGGACGGCAGATCTGGAAAGTGGCCGCTACAGCGACTTCCGGAGCTTTCCAGAAATACACCAGTTCCACCGCCGGATGGGCAGCGAGGAAGCGGTCTACCAGTGGTTGAGCCAGTAGTTCACCACCGCAGAGCACTTGACGTAGGCTGGAACACTGCGTCCGAAGCACGTCGGCAAGCTGGGAAGGCGTGGCAAATAGAACACTGACGGGCCGGGTTTCCAGAAACCGCATCATTTCGCCGCTCGCAGCCGGGGCGAGAACGAGGCAGGCACCGGTGGTTAGAGGCCAGAGCCATTCCAGGAGGGAAGTAGCAGGACCGGCGCTCAGCAGCACCCGATCGCTGGGGTCAAGAGGAAAAGTCTGCTGGAGCCACTGCAGGCGATTCTCGACGAGGGCGTGGTCGAAGCGGACACTGCCCCGGCCAGTGTTCACGATCAGGGCTGGGTCGGTGCCGGTGACGGACGCGGGCGGATCGCTGGTTTTTTCAGAAACATCTGATTGGCCCAGCACCAGTTGCGGACAGGGCAGTTCGCTCAGGGTCTCGGTGCTGAGCACTAGCTTGGCCCCGGCTAGAGAAAGGTGATTGCGGAAGCTGGGGTCGGCAGGGTCGAAGGGAAGAACCGCTCCGCCTGCCTTGAGAACGGCGATGAGCGCTGCCACGGTCCAGGGGCTGGCCGACTGGCTGAGGGCAACGATGCCACCGGCAGAAAGGAGTGGAACCAGTTGGTCCACGGCGTCCGCCAGTTGCCGGTAGGTCCACTGTTCATTGCCCACGACGAGGGCAACGGCTTCGGGATCAGTTTCTACCTGATCGGCGAAGCGCTGATGGGCCGGGATCGTCTGCTCGGATGCCTGCAGGAGGAGTTCGGCGTACTCGCGCACCTGGGCGTCGCTGATCGCCTCGGGCGGGCGGCCCGTCTCCTCGGCAAGAAGCTGGCGAATTTCAGCGAGCAGGGCGTCATCCAGCCCGGTCGTTTCGGCCTGCATCAGGGACTCTCCTTTTTGCGCAAAGCTTGTTGTAGGCGGCTTCTCAGATCGGGCGTCAGCCGCTTGGGGGCCGGTTGCTGCTCTGCGGCACTGAGCAACGGCAGTTGGGCGATCGGTGTCTGGGGAGCGGCGACAATGCCTTCCAGCAGCACCGTCAGGTGGGTGGCCATCCGGGCGACCGTGGCCGGGTCGAAAAGTTCGGCGGCGTACTGAAACACGCCCGAGAGTGCCCCGCCCGCCTCGACCATCATGAGTTGGAGCACGAAGCGCTGGTTGGCTCTCCAGGCGAGGGGAAACGATTCGAGCACCAGATCGCCGCTGCCCAGGACGAGTTGCGCGCCACTTTCACCGGCAGCGGGCACCCCGATGGCCGAGGCGGCCTCGCGACCGGGGGCAACCCGTTCCATGCCGAAGCGGTGCGACTTCTGGAAGACGAAGAAGATGTCGGTGAGCCGGGGCTCGCCGGGGGCGGGTTCGCTCAGGCTCTCCAGTACCAGCGAGAAGGGACAGAGCTGGTGATCGAGGGCAGCCATCAACCGCTGGTGAACCTGTTCCAGCAGGGTAAAGAAAGGCGGGTTATCGCTCAGGTCCGTGCGCAGGGCCACCGGATTGATGAAGTAACCCAGCACCCCGGCCCAGTCCGCTCCCTGGCGGCCCACCGTGAGCGTGAGCACGGTCAGATCTTCTTGACGGGTGTAGCGGAAAAGTAGCACCTGAAAGGCGGCCATCAGCACCGCGTAGAGGGTGGTGCGGGACTGGCGGGCCAGATCTTTCAGGCGCTCCGTCAGCTCCGCTTCCAGGGTGAAGGCGTGGCAGGCACCGCTGAAGACGGGCACAGCCGGTCGGGGCCGGTCGGTGGGCAACTGGGCAACCGGCTGGGCGCTGCGCAGTGCGTTCTGCCAGTAGTCGCGCAGGCGCTGGCCTTCTGTCGAAGCGAGGAGCTGATCGTGCCAGCGGACGAAATCCGGGTACTGGCGCTCCAGCGGCGGCAGAACAGGAGCCTTTCCCTGCCGGTAGGCGCTGTAGCTCTGACCCACCTCGTCCAGGAGAATACTCAGCGACCACATGTCGATCGCGATGTGGTGGATGGCGAGTAGCAGCACCGGCTCCGCTCTTCCGACAAACAGATCGGCGCGCAGGAGCGGTCCTTTTTCTAGCTCGAAGCGCTGGTGGGCGCGCTCGTCCAGTTCGGCGCGTAGCTGTTCTGCACTCCAGCCGGTAGCGTCGGTGACGTTGAAGTGAACAGGTTGCTGGCGTTCCACCCGCTGAACGGGCTGGCCGTCCTGCTCGCCGAAGACCGTGCGCAGGATGGCATGGCGGTCCACGACCGTCTGAAAAGCGCGTCTCAGCGCCTCGACATCGAGAGGAGAACGAATCGCCCAGGCAAAGATGACGTTGAACTCGGTGCGGCTGGTCTGAGCCGAAATCTGGTACCAGAGCCAGAGATCGCGCTGGCCACGGGAGAGAGGGTGGCTGGTGGCAGCGGCTGCCTTGCGGCGCAGCAACTCGGCGAGCAGGGCGCGCTGCTGTTCGGGCGGCAGGTGGGCGAGGGATTCGGGCAGGCCGCTCATGGACTCTGGCCCTCCGGTGGCAGGAGGGTATTGAGCAGGCGGCTCACTTCTTCGTCCGTGAGCTGATCGAGCTGGGAGAGCAGTTGCTCGGCGGTGGCCGGATCGAGCGGAGACGCATCTGAAACCGGTTCCGGTGAAGCAGGCAGGGTGCGTTGTTCCAGTTCCTCGCGCACCTGTTCTGCAAGTTGGGCGATGTCGGTCCTGCCAAAGAAGCGGGCGACCGGCACGTTCACTCCGCAAGCGGCCTGAATTTGATCGCTCAATTCCAGGGCCATCAGCGAATCGAGGCCCAGATCGACGAGGGGCCGCCGCTGGTCGATCCGCTGGGCGGGCAACTTGAGCACCCGCGCCACCAGGGCGATCAGGCGCGCTTCGAGCGATTCTGCTGGAGTGCCGCTGTCTGGAATATCTGCAGGTGCGGCGGGAACCAGACCGGCGACGAAGTTCCAGAGGGCGCGGTCGTGGAACTGGTGGGCGAAGCGCTGCCAGTCCGCATTCAGTACACCGAGCTGGAACGAGCCAGGGGCGGTCAGGGCTGCTTCCAGAATCGCCAGACCCGCCGCCGGGGCGATGGGTTCCAGTCCCTGCTCGGCGAGGCGCTGCCGGTCGCGCTCCGGGAGAGCGCTTGCCATCCCCACCTCGCCCCACGGTCCCCAGTTGATCGTGAGAGCCGGCAGACCTTCGGCATGACGGAGTTGAGCGAGGCCGTCGAGAAAGGCGTTGGCGGCGGCGTAGCTTGCCTGAGCGCGGGGGCCGAGCAGCGCGGCCATCGAGGAGAAGCACACGAAAAAGTCGAGAGGATAGGAGCGGGTGAGGTGATGCAAGTGCCAGGCACCGCTCACCTTCGCCGCCAGCACCCGCTCGAAGCGCGACCAGTCGAGCTTTTCGATTACCCCGTCATCCACGATCCCGGCGGCGTGGACGATGCCGCGCAAGGGCGGCAAGTGCAGGTCGATCTTTTCCAGTAATTCTTGCAACTGTTCTTGATCGGCAATATCGGCCTGGACGACGAGTAGCTGTGCTCCCATCGCTTCCAGTTCCTGCAGGCGGGAGCGGATAGCTGAGGTAGGAGCGCGGCGGCCCAGCAGCACCAGATACCGGGCTCCGCGCTGAACGAGCCGCTGGGCCACTTCGATGCCAAGCCCGCCGAGGCCACCGACGATCAGGTAGGTGGCATCCCCAGGCAGGGCGAGGGGCTGGACCGTTGCAGGTAGAGCCGTTCTGACTAGTCGCGGCGCATAGCGCTCACCGCCCCGCAGGACCAGTTGCCGTTCTGTATCTGGAATTAGCAGTTCCTGCACCAGCGCCGTTGCTGCCGCTTCCGGATCGAAGGCAGGATCGAGGTCGATGAGGCCGCCCCAGTGTTCCGGCTGTTCCTGGCTCATTGCCCGCCCCAGACCCCAGAGCGGTGTCTGGGCGACAGCGAGGGTTTCTGTGACGGGCGATTGCGCCCCCCGACTCACCAGCCAGAGCCGACCGGTGCCCGAGGCGGCAAGTGCCTGCAGCCAGTGGAGGGCCGCGCCGCAACCGAAAAGCTGTCCCGTAGACGTAGCCTCCGCCTCCAGTCCCCAGAGGTGAATCACCCCGTCCACCGGTGGGTGGGTGGAAAGTACGTTTCGGAAAGCGCCTGGATCAGCGGGATCGATCGTCGGTCCGGCTGAGGCATCTCCAGCAAAGATCAGTTCGCATTCTGCTCCCGCCGCTCTAAGTTGGCAGGCAAGCGCTTCGCCCACTCCCGTGCGATCGGCGGCGATGAGCCAGCGGCCAGTGGGGCGGGAAGGCGTTGCGGCCCGTGACACCTTCTGCCACTGCACGCCGTAAAGCGAGTCGTTCCCACTTATCGGAGCGTTGACAACGGTGCGGCGCACCTGCAGGCCACGGGCGAGGGCGACGATTTCACCGCCTTCGTCGCACAGATAAAGATCGCCTGCAATCGTCTGTTCGCCGTCCGCCGGGCGCAACCGGGCATAGCTCCAGAGGCGCGTGCTACAGGGGCGATACCACTCGAAGGCTTCCAGCCCCACCGGCACATGGATTTCCGCCGCGCCTGCGTCGGTGGCAGGGAGACAGGCTGCCAGCACCCGCAGACAACTGTCGAGCAGAGCAGGATGCATCCGGTACGCGCCACTGTCCGCAGAAAGGGATTCCGGCAAGATCACTTCTGCCAGCGCCTCACCTTCTGCCTGCCAGAGCCGGGTCACAGCCTGAAAAGCGGGACCATATTCCAGGCCGACCGCCGCCAGTTGCTGGTAGTGGTCGGTGAGGGAAGCGGGTGTAGAACGCTCGCGGATCTGGACGATCGCTTCTGTAAGTGGAGCCGATGGGCTGGATGCAAGTTCCACAATGCCAGTGGCGTGGAGCTGCCAGTCGGTCTCAGAATCCATCGGCAGGCTCGACAGGGCAAACGTTGCTCCCCCCTTCTCATTGGGTGAAAGAGCGAGTTGCAGTGGAATGGCTACTTCCGTCACCACCAGGGGCCGCTGCAGCTTCAGATCCCTGAGCGTCCATTCCTGGGAGCCGAGGGCAGCCCGTGCCCCTGCCCGCACCAGTTCGATCACCGCCGCGAGGGGAAAGAGCACCTGGCCTGCTACCCGGTGATCGGCGAGGAAGGGCAGGTGGGCAGTACTCAGTTCCGACTCGAAGAGAACGTCCCGCACCGCCAATCTGAGCCGCCTGCCTAAGAGCGGATGGGCGGTGGTGGAGGAAATGGCGGCAGCAGGCTGCTCCCGGACGATGGCTGTCGGGCGTTCGGCCCGCTCCGGGTGAGCGAGCAGAGTAAAAAGCGGCTGCAGGTCGCCAGTATCATTCCGTGAGCGGCAGAGAAAAAGCCCGGTCGTCTCGGGGCGAAACTTGTTCTTGAACTGGTAGTTGCCGTCGCCGTTCAGGATCTGCCGCTCGTGCAGGCTGGCAAAGAGCGCTTCAACTGCTGGATTGGCGGCGGGATGGGGGCCAAGTTCGGTGCCGAGGGTGGCTCCCAGACTGAAGTAGGTGCGGCCTTCGGTGCGCAACTGCTCAAGGATGTTCACGATCCCAAATTCGAGGCAGCCCAGCGGCACCGCATCCCGGTAAAATTCCAGATCCATCAGGTAACCGTTGCGCGCACCGGCGGGAGCGAGGAAGATCGCCCCGTCCAGCATTCCTTCTTGCCGGATGAGAAACAGGCGGTGTCCGGCGGGCAGTGTGTTCTGACGAATCTGCTGCTGGAGCCAGGGTAGGAAAGCGGCGTCGGTTCCCTTGGCCGCACTCCACTCGTCGATCAGTTCGATCAGTTCGCGGTCGGTCGCCGGGTCGCCACCGGGGCGATATTCGAGCGTGGTGCAGTTGCCCAGCTTCGCATAGTGGTTCACCTGATAGCGCAACCGGCGCATAGAATTGCCCTGGAGGCTGAAGTGCTCCAGATCCTTCAGGCTCTGCCAGACGCCGCAGGGAGTGGTCGAAAAGCCCAGCGCCTGCAGGTCGTCCGTGCGCTCCGCTTTCGCGAGGAAATGAACCCGCAGGTTCTGGCTCGCTGCCCAATCCAGCAGTTCCGCCGCCAGTGCCCGGTAGTTTACTGGTGAACCAATGTAGGCACTCACGAGCAGGACTGGGCCACTGCGGTTGAAGTAGAAGCAGCTCTGCCGCTTTCTGCCCAGAAAAATAAAGGGTGCAAGAAAGCGGCGGTTGATCGCCTGGGTGTCGTCGTCCGCCCAGTTCTTGACCAGATCGCCCAGGATCTCCTTCAGTCCGCGATCCTGAGCCAGAGTATCCGCCTCGACAATCAGGGGTTCCAGCTCAGGAAGCCCAGCCAGCCAGTAGCGCTCCCGCGACCAGGGGTAGGCGGGCAGGGAAATGCAGTGGCCACCCGGATGAAGTGCAGGCCAGTTCACCCGGCGACCGGCTTCGTACAGCCTTGCGAGGGTGTTCAGGAGCACAACCCTTGAGCTTTCGTTGTTGCGCAGCGACGGGTAGACCGGCCCGGTGTTCTCGTACTGGCGCAGGGAGGGAGCAAGAACCGGATGGACGTTCAATTCGACAAACAGGTGCGCCCGGTCCGTCGGCAGCGAGCGGATCGCATCGTGGAAGCGGACCGGCTGGCGCAGGTTGCGGCCCCAATATTCCGGCCCGAAATCGGAAGCGCTCGCCAGGCTGCCGCTGACGGTCGAGTAGATCGGGATCTGGGCTGCTTGGGGTTTCAAATCACCGAGACAGCGCACGAGTTCAGCGGCAGCACTCTCCATCGCCGGGCTGTGGAAGGCCCGCTCCACCGGCAGCATCCGGGCAAAGACTTCCTGCTCCTCCAGTTGGGCAATGAGGGCAGTGAGCGCAGTTTCCTCCCCCCAGAGGACGGTCGTGCGGGGGCTGTTGAGGGCGGCAATCCCGAGGCGATCCGGCTGGACCTCGACAAAAGGCTGCACCTCGGCGGCGGAGAGACCGATCGCCGCCATCCGTCCGGCTGGCGCTGCTTCCAGCAACCGGCCCCGGTGGTAGACGAGCACAATCGCCTCTTCGACCCTGAGCACCCCGGCGACGCAGGCCGCCGCCACTTCGCCGACGCTGTGGCCGACGACGGCATCGGGGACGACTCCCCAACTGCGCCAGAGGGCTGCCAGGGCGACCTGGACGGCAAAAAGAATCGGCAGGGCGTAGCTTGGACGTTCCGGCGCTGCTTTTTCGAGTGTTTCCAGCAGCGACCAGCCCGCGTGGGGAAGGAGAGCCCGATCGCATTCTTCCAGCACGGACAGGAAGGCCGTTTCCTCCAGCAACTGTCGATCCAGTTGGAACGAGCGCGGCCCCTGGCCTGAGAAGACGAAGACCACTTCGGACGCGCCGGGGCGCGGTGCGTCTTCCTGCGATTCCCAGAAAGTGAGTTGCTCCAGCAGTTGCTGACGGTCGCTGCCGACGAAGCCCAGGCGCTCGCGGTGGTGGGTGCGGCGAACGGCGGCGGTGTAACAGAGATCCGCCAGATCCGGAGCTGCCGGGTCACTGAGCAGGTTGCCCCACTGGTGCGCAAGGGCAGCCAAAGCCGTGCGGTCGCGGGCGGAGAGCGGGAGTAGATAGGGCGGTGCGGACGATTCTGTTTCAGAAACAGGGATAGCCGGGGCGGCTTCGAGGATGACGTGGGCGTTGGTGCCCACGAAGCTAAAAGCACTCACCCCGGCAATCGCTGGTGCTTCGCTCACAGGCCAGGGGCGGGTCGTGCGGGGGATCGCTACGGGCAGCGCCTGCCAATCGACGTGGGGATTGGGGTGAACGAGGTGCAGGTGGGCGGGAATCTGGCCTTTGTGCAGGGCGAGCACGGTCTTGATCAGGCCCGCCACACCGGCGGCGGCCTCCAGGTGGCCAATATTCGTCTTCACCGAGCCCACCAGGAGCGCTTCGCGGCGTTTTTCACCGAGGGCAGCGGCGAGAGCCTGAATCTCGATCGGATCGCCCAGGGCAGTGCCGGTGCCGTGGGCTTCGACGTAACTCACCTCTTGCGCTGCCACCCCGGCGGCGGTAAGGGCGGAGCGGATCACCGCCTGTTGGGCGGGGCCGTTCGGAACCGTCAGCCCACCGCTCGGCCCGTCCTGGTTCACAGCGGAACCCCGGATGACGGCGAGGATTGGATCGCCGTCGCGCTCCGCCTCGCTCAAGCGCTTGAGGACGACCACACCGCAGCCTTCGGAGCGCACGTAGCCGTCCGCCCGCTCGTCGAAGGTCTTGCAGCGGCCATCCGGAGCCATCAGGTGCATCCGGGAGGTGACGACGGTGCAGAGGGGAGCAAGGAGCAGATTCACCCCGCCCGCCAGCGCCAGGTTGCATTCTCCACCCCGCAAACTCTGGCAGGCGAGGTGGACGGCCACGAGAGAAGAGGAGCAGGCCGTATCGACCGCCATACTTGGCCCCACCAGACCGAGCAGGTAAGAAATTCGCCCGGCGGCAGCGCTGGCAGAAGTGCCGGTACCGAAGTAGGGGTCGATCGCCCCTGCTGGGTCCGGGTGCAGCAATTGCAACTGGGCGTAGTCGGCGGTCGAGATGCCGACGAAGACGCCCGTCCGGCTTCCATTGAGTTGTGAAATGTTCTGGCCTGCTGCCTCCAGCGCTTCCCAGCTCACCTCCAACAGCAAGCGCTGCTGCGGGTCGAGGGAGATAGCCTCGCGCGGCGCGATCCCGAAGAAGGCGGCATCGAAGCGATCCACTTCCTCCAGAAAACCACCCCAGCGCGTGCTCACCTTACCGGCGGCGTTCGGGTCCGGGTCGTAGAGGCGGGCGATGTCCCAGCGATCGGAGGGCACCTGGGTAATTGCATCCCGGCCTTCGATCAAAAGTTGCCAGAAAGCATCCGGGTTCTCCGCGCCCGGAAAACGGCACCCCAGGCCGACGACGGCGATCGGCTCGTCGGCAGCGACGGCGGCTGTCGGCGCTTCCAGTTGATTAGAAGCAGGTCGTAGCTGGCGGGCAAGAAAAGCGGTCAGCCCTTCAATCGTCGGGTAGTCGAAGAGAACGGTAGCTGTGAGAGAAAGGCCCAGTTCCCGTTGCAGGCGGCTTGCCAGCGCCACAGCAGCGAGGGACGTGAGGCCCAGATCGAAGAGGCGCGACTCGGGCAGGAACGTGGCCGCCGGTCGATCGATGAGTTCTGCAAGCTGAGCTTTCAACCAGTCGCCGAGCAGGCGCGGTACCCGTTCAGAGGAAGCGGCAAGCAGTTCGCGGCGCAGGGGTGATTCGGGAAACGTAACAACGGCAGCCGCCAGATCCAGACCTTCCGGCCAGTAGCGCCGACGCTGGAACGGATAGGTGGGCAGGGCCGCACGGCAGTGGTCCACCGAGTAAACCGTCTTCCAGTCCACCTCTTCCCCGGCCAGGTAGGACGCTACCCAGAGCGGCATCTCAGGGGACGGGACGGATGCGCCGGTGTCGAGCTGGCGGCGCAACTCGGCAGCGGAATGACCGTGGACGGCGAGCCGGTAAGCGAAGTGGCTGCGCCCGGTAGCGGCGGTGAAGCAGATAGCTGCCAATTCACGGTCAGAAACAGTTTCCAGAAACCGGGCGTAGCGCGCTGCCAGTTCGTCCAGAGCCGGGGCAGTTTTCGCGGAGAGAACAAGGGTGTGCGGTCCTTCCGAAACCTTTACAGGTCTTGCCGGGCCTTCCTCGACCACCAGATGACAGTTGGTGCCCCCGAGGCCGAAGGCGTTGATTCCTGCCAGCCGGGGGCGCTCGTCCGCAGGTAGCCAGGGCCAGTTCTCCCGGTGCAGTAGCAGAGCCGAAGGCACCAGATCCGCCGCCGGTTCCCCCAGGTGCCAGTTGGCTGGGACGGTTCCTTCCTGTAAGCAGAGCACAACTTTGATGAGCGAGGCGATGCCCGCCGCCCATTCCAGGTGCCCGATCTGGGATTTGACGCAGCCCACCCGGCAGGGGTGATCGAAGACAGTGCTCAATGCCTGCCACTCGATGCGGTCGGTGAGAATCGAGCCGATGCCGTGGGCCTCGATGTAGTCCACCGCCGCCGGGGCAATTCCGGCGCGATCGAGGGCGGAGCGGATCACCGTTTGCTGCGCTTCTAAAGAAGGAGCGCTCAGCGCACTCGTGCCGCCGTCCTGGTTCACAGCGGAACCTCGGATTACCGCCAGGATGCGGTCTCCCGCTGCCAGTGCGTCGCTGAGGCGCTTGAGGACGACCGCGCCGCAGCCTTCGGAGCGCCCGTAGCCGTCCGCCCGCGCATCGAAGCTCTTGCAGTGGCCGTCCGGGGCGAGCATCCAGCTCTGGGCGAGGCTGACCGAGGTGGCAGGGGAGAGGATGACGTTCACCCCTCCAGCGATGGCCAGGTCGATTTCGCCCGCAGCCAGGGCCTGAGAGGCGAGGTGAACAGCCACCAGGGCCGAGGAACAGGCCGTATCGACCACCAGGCTCGGCCCGCGCCAGTCGAGAAAATGTGACAACCGGTTGGCAATGCTGTTGAGCGCCTGGCCGGTTGGGGAGTAGGCTCCCAACTGCGTCAGATCGGCGTTCATGCGTCGGGCGAAGTCGTTGCCGCCTGTGCCGATGTAGACCCCGGCGGCACTGCCTCTGAGGGCGGCGGGGACGAGGGCGGCGTTCTCCAGCGCTTCCCAGCCCACTTCCAGCAGCAGCCGTTGCTGCGGGTCCATGTAGCGCGCTTCTCCCGCCGAGATCTCAAAGAAGCGCGCATCGAAAGCATCGATATTGTCTAAGAAACCGCCTTTCAAACTGTTGATCGTACCTGCCGTCCCCAGGTCCGGATCGTAGAGTGAGCGGGCATCCCAGCGCCCGGCGGGCACTTCGGTGATGCCGTCGCCGCCGGTCGCAAGCAGTTGCCAGAATGCTGCCGGATCGGGTGCGCCGGGGAAGCGGCAGCCGATGCCGACGATGGCAACGGGTTCATCAGATAAAGCAGGGCGGGACGGAGGGTTCATGGGCTTTGACTTTCCAGGTCGAGGGCAATCACGACTTTGCCGATGTGGTTGGCCTTGCGCATGTGGCGGAAGGCAGCCACGACATCGGTGTGGGAGAAGATCTGGTACGGAAGCGGTTGCAATTGCTGGCTGGAGAACAATTCCATGACTTCGGCAAACAGGGCGGCGAAGCGCTCCGGCGGCAACTGCTGCAGGTCGATGGCAAAAAAGGACAGGTTGTTGCGAAAAGGATAGAGGTCGATCTGGGTGTGGTCGTAGATGTCGCGACGACCAATCTCCAGAAAGCGGCCAAAGGGAGCGAGCACGTTCAAGCTGGCGCTCAGGAACTCCCCTGCCAGCGAGTTGAGCACCAGGTCCACGCCCCGGCCAGCGGTCGCCGCCATCACTTCCTCCACGAAAGCCAAGGAGCGCGAATCCATCACACAGTCGATGCCCAGGGAGGCGAGGTAGGCGCGCTTTTCCGGTTTACCGGCGGTGGCGAATACCCTTGCCCCGGCCCGCTGACTGAGTTGCAGGGCAGCGAGGCCGCAACCGCCGGTAGCAGCGTGGATGAGAATGCTCTCGCCGGGGCCGATCCGCCCGAGGTGGTGCAGGGCGTAGTAGGCGGTGAGAAAAGTGCCGGGAATCGTCACTGCTTCGGCGAAGTTCAAGTGGGCCGGTTTCGGGGCGACCAGAAAGCGGGGCAGCGTCACCCGTGAAGCGAAGCCGCCGGGGGCAAAGGCCACCACCGCGTCCCCCACCGCCAGATCCGTTACGCCCTCGCCCACCGCCACGATTCGCCCGGCGGCGTCGCCGTCGAAAGTCAGCTTTCCGTTCCCATCCCGGTAGCTCAAGAAGCCCGCTCCCTCCGGATAGAGGCCCAGAGCTTTGAGCACTTCGCGAAAGTTGAGGCCAACGGCGGCGACGGCGATCTCCACTTCGCCCGGTCCCGGCGGCTGGTGGGGAGCCGGACGAAAAACCAGATCGTCCAGGACGCCCGGCTCGGGCATCTCCAGGCGAAAGGGCGGGGTACCGGTGGCAGGCGGACTTTTCATGCGGGCGCTTGCTCGACCGCTACAAACAGGTCCACTAGCTGGCCGATATTCTTGACTTTCGCCAGTTCAGTGCGCGGAATTTTGATCTTCAGCTCGCGCATCGCCGCCGAGACGATCTCGACGATATCGAGGCTGCTTGCCCCGTAATCGACCATCGACTTTTCGGGGCGAATCTCGGTGTGTTCGAGGCCATCGACGTTGAGCTTGATATGTTTGGTCAGGATCTTCAACACAGCTTCGTGGCGGTCCATGATTCGGTCTTCTCCAGGGTCTACGGTTGGCTATTGCGCCGGTGGGGAGGCGGGAAGGTAATTCTCCTGAATGTGGCGGTGGGTATCGGGATGGTTAAAGCAGAGGCGCTGCATCCACTGCTCGCGGACCATCGCCTCCTGCAGCGCCTGGCGGCGGGGCAGGGCGAGGGTTTCTTTCAATAGCTCCAGCACATGCCGGGGCTTGAGGGCGATCCGCCGTGCCAGGTCCAGCGCCGCATCGGGAACGGCAGCCGCCGGCACGACGGCGTTGAAGAGGCCACGGGCGGCCAGTTCGCTGCCGCGAAAGAGCCGGGCGGTGAGCAACATTTCAGCGGCGAGGGTGGAAGGGACCAGTAGCGGCAGCAGGGTGGTTGCGCCCATCCCCGGCGTGAAACCGAGTTCGGTGAAGTTGAAGCCGTAGCGGCATTCGCTCGCCGCCACGAGCAGATCGCAGCAGAGGGCGAGCACCAGGCCGCCGCCTACGGCATGGCCTTCGAGGACGGCAATCACCGGCATTGGAAAGTGCAAGAGCCGATCCGGCAGGGCAAATAGCTCGCGCTCCTCCATCTGGCGGGAGGCGAGCTGTTCGAGGACTTCCAGGCTGCCCCCGGCGGAGAACACGTCCGCTCGTCCAGCAAGGAGCAGCACCCGGAGCGCCGGTTCCTGGGCCAGATCCGCGAGGGCAGTACACAACTGGGCTGCCAGTTCGTGGCCGAGGCGGTTCTGGGCTGCCGGGTCGTCCATCTGGAGCCGGTAGATCCCCTCTTCGAGGCAGCTGATCCGAAGCAAATCAGACACGGCTGCGCCTCCGGCGTGCGAACCAGGGCGGGGCGAACCCCTCGGCAAAGGCGCGGATGCCTTCTAGATGCTCCGGGTCGGCCAGCCAGGCGGCCAGTTCCGTGCGGGCAAGGGCCAGCTCAGCGGCAGCCGGTGCCCTGAGCTTTTGCAGGTAGCGCTTGGTGGCGGCGAGGGCGTCCGGAGAAGAGCGCAGCAGCCGGTCGATCTGCCGGTAGCAGGCCGTATCCAGGTCATCCTGAGCCACTTCGTCCACCAGTCCCCACTGCCAGGCTTCGGGGGCCGTAAGGGTGCGGCTTCCAAGGGCCAGGGCGCGCAGGCGGGCGGGACTCAGGCGGGTGAGCAAAAAAGGCGCGATGAGGGCCGGGATCATGCCCACGATCACTTCGCTCAGTTGAAAGCTCGCTTCGCTTGCGGCGATCACGATGTCGCAGGCAGCCACCAGGCCCAATCCGCCCCCTACGACCCGGCCTGCAATGCGGGCGATCACCGGCTTCGAGCAGGTGCCGAGGCTCGTCAGGCAGTCGTGGAACTGCTCCGGCGCGTCCGCCTCGGCAGTGAGCAGCCAATCAAGATCCAGCCCCCGGCAAAATTCTTCCCCCGGTTCCGCCTCCAGGACGACGGCCCGGCAACGGCTGTCCCTGGCGGCGCGCTCCAGAAACGTGCTCAGCGAGACGAGCGAAGCGCGGTTGAGAACGGTGCCCCCCGCCTCTACCAGGGCAATGCGGGCAATGCCGCCCGTCAGTTCGTAGCGCACCGCTTCATTCATCGCCTCAGCTCCAGTCGTAGGTGCGGTGGTAGTCGGACACGCCCTTCAGCACCAGCAGTCCCTGTCCGGCGTAGAGCTTGTCGTAGAGGTGCTCCAGGCCAGGGTGGTCCGGGAGGAAGTTGGGCTGGTCGATCCCCCGCCGCCGCTCGCGCTCGATCTGCTCGTAGTGGGCGATGCTGAGCGGGTAGCGCGTATCCAGGTGGCGGTCGAGGTCCAGGACGCGCACCAGGGAACTGGCTTCCGGTCCAACCTGGGCGCTATAAAATTCGCCCTGGCAGCCGGAGCCGTAGGCAAAGAGCGAAAGGCGGTCTCCGGCTACCAGATCCGGAGCACTGGCAAGCAGGCCCAGGAGCGAAACAAAGTTAGAAGCGCCGTAGGCGGTGCCGAGCCGCCTCGCGAAGTAGAGCCCTTCGGCCACCTTGCCCTCGAAGCTCTCGCGGACGGCAGCTTTTCCAATGCCGAAGCGGCCCAGGAGGGTGCGGTGCGCCTGGAGGACCATGCCCGGAAACGGGGCGTGGTAGATGTGTTTTTTGAAACCCGTCAGGTAATCGAAGGAAGGGGCAAGGTGCTCGTAGTGCTCGAAGGCCCCTTCGAGGGCGTCGAGGTACGAGTAGAGGCTGGTCTGGTTGTCCGCCCGCTCGACGCTGCTGGTAGGCCGGAAGGTGTCGGCGATCTCCCCGGTCCAGTACCCGGCTTCCGCCGGGTCGATCAGCAGCACTCGCGGATCGGCGCTCACGAGCATTGCCACTGCACAGCCGCCGCCGATAAAGTCGAACCCTTCTTCGCCGTCCATACGCGAATAGTCGGTGCTCACCACCAGCGCCTTCTTGCCGGGCCGGACGTTCGCCGTGAGCCAAAAAAGTGCCGTTTTGAGGGCGGCGGTGCCGCTGTAGCAGGCGTGCTTGACTTCAAAGTTTCGGCAGTTCGCCCCGAGGCCCAAAAAGCGCTGCACCCAGGTCGAGACCGGTTTGCTGAAATCGACCGCCGACTCGGTGCCCACGACCAACAGCTCGATTTCGGCGGGATCGATGCCTGTGAGCAAGGGCCGGGCGGCGTTCACCGCCAGCGTCACCGCATCCTCGTAGACGGGAATCACTGAACGGGTCTGGACCATCACCTGATCGCGGACATAATCCGGATCTTTGCCGCGCAACTGGGCAAGCTCCACCGCGTCCGTGGCGAAGCGTCCAGCGTAGAGGTTGATCTTTTCGATACCGATGGGCACGGTTGCTTATCCTCCCCGGTAAGATTTGATTTCGTGCGGCTCTAGCCAGCAGCGCCGCCGCTCGAAGGGATAGGTCGGCAGCGCCAGCCGCTGGTGGGGATAGTCCCGCTCGAAGCCCTGCCAGTCGATGGCGACACCCTGCAGATAAAGCGCCTGGAGGGCAGAAAGTAGCTCCTGCCAGTCGTTCGTGTCTTTTTTGAGCGAGGAGAGCCAGGTGGCACTGCCTTCCGGCAAACAGCGGCGGCCCCTCTCGCTCAGGGTGTGGCTGGGACCGATTTCGAGAAAAAGGCTGAACTGCCGCTCTGCGAGCGCCTGGATCTGCTGGTCGAAGCGCACCGGCTGGCGGAGGTGGGTACACCAGTAGTGGCTGTCCGGCCCTTTGCCGGGGGCGAAGAAATCGCCGGAGACGTTGGAGAGCAACGCGAGCCGGGGAGCGCTGTGGGGAATGCTTTCGGCCAACCGGGCCAGATCCACTGACGCTGCTATCTCCTCGCCGGGCGGCAATGCCTCCATCAGCTTTGCCCGGCCCAGCACCAGCTTCATACCGTCCTCGACGCTGAACACCCCGGCAATGCAGGCGGCGACGTACTCGCCCAGGCCGTGGCCTAACACCGCGTCGGGCTCCACTCCCCAGGAGCGCCAGAGCTGGACGAGGGCGTATTCGAGGGCAAAAAGGGCCGGTTGGGTGTAGAGGGTGCGATCGAGCGCGCCGCTGTCAGAAAAGATCACTTCCAGAAGCGGGCGCTCCAGCACGCCGTCCGTGAGCTGGGCGCAGTGATCGAGGGCGCGGCGGAAGGTGGGCTGGGTCTGGTAGAGTTCGCGGGTCATGCCGCCGTACTGCGAACCCTGTCCGGCAAAAAGAAAGGCGAATTTCGGCGGGCTGTCGCCCGTGCGGGCGCTCGCGAGCCCCGCCCCTTGCTTGCCCTCCGCGAAAGTTGCGAGTAGGAAACGGGCTTCTGGCAGAGAAGCGGCGATGAGGGCGAGGCGATGGGCGAAGTGGGTGCGGCCCGTGTTAAGCGTGGCGGCCACATCCGCCAGATCTAGATCCGGTTCTCTTTCCAGATAGTCGGCGAGGCGGGAAGCGAGGACGGTGAGGGCTTTTGCGCTGCGGGCGCTCAGGGTGAGCAGGTGCAGCGGACGGGTGACTTCGGGAACTGCAATGGACGGTGCTGGGGCCGCTTCGAGGACGACGTGGGCGTTGGTGCCGCCGAAGCCAAAGGAGCTGACCCCGGCAAAGGGGCCGTCCGTCCCCCCAGGCCAAGGCTGGAGGGCGGTGGCGATCCGGAAGGCAGTCCCCTCCAGGACGATGTTGGGGTTGAGATTCTGAAAGTGGACGACCGGCGGGATCTGGCGGTGGTGCAGGCAGAGGACGACTTTGATGAGAGCGGCGATCCCGGCGGCGCTTTCGAGGTGGCCGATGTTGGTCTTGGCGGAACCCAGCAGACAGGGCCAATCGAGCGGTCGATTCTGGCCGTAGACCTGCTTGATCGCCTCGACTTCGATCGGATCGCCCAGGGGCGTGCCGGTGCCGTGGGCTTCGACGTAGCCGATGCGGGCTGCTTCTACTCCGGCATTGTCGAGGGCAGCCCGCAGCACCGCCTGCTGAGAAAGGCCGTTCGGGGCGGTGAGGCCGTTGGTGCGCCCATCCTGATTTACAGCGGAACCCCGGATGAGCGCCCAGATCCGATCGCCGTCCGCCACCGCGTCGCTCAAGCGCTTGAGGACGACGATGCCGCAGCCCTCGCCGCGCACGTAGCCGTTGGCGCGCTCGTCGAAACTCTTGCAGCGCCCGTCCGGCGACATCATCCCGGCCTGGGAGGAGGAGATCGTCGCATCCGGCGAGAGAATCACGTTCACCCCTCCGGCGAGGGCGATCTGGGAACTGCCGCTCCTCAGGCTCTGACAGGCGAGGTCGATGGTGACGAGGGACGAGGAGCAGGCGGTGTCGAGGACCATGCTCGGACCGCGCAGGTCGAAAAAGTACGAGAGGCGGTTGGCGGCGATGCTGTTGGCGACACCGGTGCTGCCGCGCGCGGGCGGGTCGTTCAGGAGCTTGAAAAAGTCGAAGGTCATCAGACCGATAAAGACGCCGGTGCGGCTACCGGCGATCTTGTCCGGGGCGATCCCGGCGTGTTCGAGCGCTTCCCAACTCACCTCCAAGAGCAATCGCTGCTGGGGGTCCATCCCGGCAGCCTCCCGCTTCGAGAGGCCAAAAAAATCCGGATCGAAGCGATCCACCTGCTCCAGGAAGCCGCCCCAGCGCGTATTCATCTTGAAGGGCGAGGCAAGCTCCGGATCGTAAAAAGCTTCCACATCCCAGCGGTCTTCGGGCACTTCCCGAATCGCGTCGCGGCCTTCTTTGAGGAGATCCCAGTAACTCTCAGGGCTATCAGCGCCGCCCGGAAAGCGGCAGCCGATGCCCACCACCGCGATCGGCTCGTTGCGGGCACGGTTGGCCGCCGTGAGTTTGCCCTGCAATTCTTCGAGCTTGAGCAGGGCGCGCTGCAGGGGACTCAGGTGGGCGAAGCGGTCGGTAGCATTCGACATCGCTTAAAGACCCTCCAGCTTCTCTAACAGCAGCGCCTCCAGCTCCGATTCCGAGAGCGTCTGGAGCTGGGCTGCGAGCCTGTCCAGTCCGTCCTCAGAAGCCGGGGCAGCAGAAGCTTCCGGTTCACCCAGTCCGAGTACTTCCTCGGCCAGGTGGGCAGCCAACCCCTCGACCGTGGGGTAGTTGAAGAGCAGCGTCGCACTCAGGCTCCTCCCGAGGGCAGCCCCGAGCTGGCGGGTGAGGTTGAGGGCCAGCAGCGAATCGAGCCCGAGACTATGCAGCGGCTGGCGGATGTCGAGGTTGTCCCCCTCAGCTATCCCGAGGACACGGGCGGCCTGGTCGCGCAGGTGGGCCACCAGCAGCGAGCGCCGTTCCCCCGGCAGCGCCTGCTCCAGTTGCTGCGTCAGGTTCAACACCGGCCCGGCAGCGGGCGAGGAAGCGGCACTCACCGTTCTCAACAGGGGCGGCAGATGACCGGCGGGAAACTGGGCGAGAAAAGCCTGCCAGCGCACCGGCATCACCGCGAGGGAGGCGGTTCCAGTGCCCGTAAGCCCTGCGAGGGCGGCGAGCGCCTGCTCGGGCGGAATCGTCTCCAGTCCCTGACTGAGCCAGGGGTGGCGCTGGGCATCCAGACGGGCGGCCATCCCCACCTCGGCCCACGGTCCCCAGTTGATGCTGAGGGCGGGCAGAGCCTGAGAAAGGCGGTGCTGGGCCAGGCCGTCGAGAAAAGCGTTGGCGGCGGCGTAGTTGGCCTGGCCGGGGGAGCCCAGGAGCGAGGCGATCGAGGAGAAGAGCACGAACAGCTCCAGCGGATCGCCCTGGGTGAGGCGGTGCAGGTGCCAGGCTCCGGCGGCCTTCGCTGCCAGCACCCGCTCGAAGCGACTCCAGTCGAGCTTGTCGATCACCCCGTCGTCCAGTACCCCGGCGGCGTGGAGGATGCCGACGATGGGCGGATGTTCCTGACGAATTTCAGCCAGCAACTGCTCGACTTCGCCCGCGATGGAGACGTCTGCCTGCACGGGGGATACCGTTGCACCGCTCGCTGTTAGTTCGTCCAGGACTGTCTGGGCTGTCACAGAGGGCGGATTGCGTCCGACGAGAACCAGGTGACGGGCACCCCGCTCGACCAGATAGCGGGCAACCTGCAGGCCGAGGGCTCCCAGGCCGCCTGTGATCAAGTAAGTACCATCCGCCCGCACCGATAGACTTTCCCCGCCTTCCACTTTCTGGCGCACGAGGCGGGCTACGTAGCGGGCGTCCCCGCGCAGGGCAATCTGGTCCTCGTCGTCTGGAGAGAAAAGTTGCGTTACCAGGGCCGTTGCTGCCGCTTCCGGATCGAAGGCGGGGTCGAGGTCGATGAGGCCGCCCCAGAGTTCCGGATGCTCCTGGGCAATCACCCGCCCCAATCCCCAGAGCGGTATATGTTCCAGAACTGGGTTTTCCTGTGACTCGATAACCTGGGCACCCTGCGTCACCAGATAGAGGCGCGGGGGCACATCGCTACCGGCGATCTGGACGCATCCGCGCACCAGGGGCAGCAGCGGCGCGCAATTTTGTTGCCAGGCCGATTCCAGCTCATCTTTCGTGTCGGATGCCAGGTAGAGAATGCCCGTCCGTCCGGCAATCTGACGGGCCAGATCCGGTGCATTCGGCAGAAGCAACGTAGCTGTCTGTCCCCGTTGCTCCAGCGCATCCACAATCGCCGCACCGCTCGTACCCGCTGCGACGACCAGCCAGTCGCCGCCGGGCTGGATCGTATTCTCTTGTGGGAGGGGCTGCGGTTGCCACTCGATGCCATAAAGCCAGTTCCGCCACTGGGACTGGCCCTGACCGAGGGCGGCGAGGGGAGCCCGCTTGGCAAGCAGTCCCCGTACTTGCGCCGCTACCTCCCCTTCTTCGCCCAACAGATCGAGGTCGATGAGGAACGTCTCGCCGTCGTCCGCTCCTGCCCGGCGGCGGGCGTGAGCCCAGAGGCTGGCTGGAAGGGGACCGATGAGCCGCACCTGCTCGAAGGCGAGGGGCAGGTAGATATCTGTGTCACTCTCAGGCAAAGTGGCGAGGGAAACCTGCAAAAAGCTGTCGAGTAGGGCCGGGTGGATGGCGTAGTTTCCGGTAGCGGACAGGCTTGCGGGCAGTTGCAGTTGGGCAAGCGCCTCGTCCGCGCTGCGCCAGAGCCGGACGATCCCTTGAAAAGCGGGGCCGTGGGCCAGTCCTTTTGCCGTGAGGGCGCGGTAGAACGCTTGAACTTCTACCTCCGGCAAACCTTCGCGAATCGGGGCAGGTGGTCGGAGCGGTTCTTTTTTAAGAAACAGCCCAGATCGAATCGTGCCGCTCGCGTGGCGAATCCAGGGCAGATCCGAACTGGCTCCTTCTTCGCGGCTGTGGATCTCGAAGTCCGTCATCCTCGCTTCCCGGCGCTCCAGGAGCAGGTGAAAGTCGCGAGTCTCACTCTCACTCAGGACCAGCGGCTCCTCGATCGCAACCGCCTCCAGTTGCACCGCCTGGTCAGGAAAGCTGAGCCGGGCCGCCGCCGTTGCCGCTTCCAGAAACGCTGCCCCAGGCAGAATCGTCAGTTCGTGGACACGGTGATCCGCGAGGTAAGGCAGCCAGGCGGTGCTGAGCCGGGCGACGAACTGCTCTCCCGTTTGTCTGGGTGAATGCTGGCGGCGCTCGATGAGCGGATGGAGGGCTGTTTCTGTTGGAACGGGCGGGGCAAGGGGTTCGAGCCAGTAGCGCTGCCGCTCGAAGGGATAGGTCGGAAGGGCCAGGCGGTGCCGCCGCTCCTGCCCGTAGAAATGCTGCCAGTCGATGCTCACCCCCGCCCGCCAGAGCTGTCCCAGACTGGTTAGCAGGTGGAGGCGGTCGTTTTCTTCGGAGCGCGGATGGGGCAGCGAGGAGAGGATCGAATGGTCGGCGAGGGCCGGATGTTCCTGGGCAAGAGTAGCGAGGGTGCTGCCGGGGCCGACCTCCAGCAGAATGTTTTCCGGCAACTCGCTCAGGTGGGCGAGTCCTTCGGCGAAGCGGACCGGCTGGCGCAGGTGGCAAATCCAGTACTCCGGGTCGGTGGCTTCCGCCGCCGTGAGCCAGGTGCCGGTGAGGTTAGAGAGGAGCGGGATCTGGGGCGGCTTGAGGACGACGGTGCGCAGTTGCTGGCGAAACAGCTCCACAACCCCGACTACCGCCTGGGAGTGAAAGGCGTGGGAAGTATGGAGCAGGCGGCATTCGACGCCCCGCGCCACCAGATCTGCCTGCAACTTTTCGATCCGCTCGGGCGAACCCGAGACCACCGCCCGCAGGGGACCGTTGTGGGCCGCCAGGGCAAGTTCATCGTCCAGCAATGCTTCGATTTCGGTGAGCGGCAGGCGAATCGCCAGCATCCGGCCCGGCGGCAACTGCTGCATCAACCGGCCACGGACAGCCACCAGGGCCAGGGCGTCGGTGAGCGAAAAGATCCCCGCCACACAGGCGGCGACGTACTCGCCCAGGCTGTGACCCAGCAATGCCACAGGTTCGATGCCCCACCCCTGCCAGAGGCGGGCCAGGGCGTACTCGACGGCAAAGAGGGCCGGTTGGGCAAAGCGGGTCTGGGTAAGGCGTGTTCTGGCAGCATCCTCCTGACCCGGCAGGGGATAGAGAAGCTGACGCAAATCGAGGCCCAGCCAGGGCTTGAGCAGCGCCGCCTGCTGGTCGATAAGGTCGCGAAAAACCGGTTCGTCCCGATACAGCCCCGCCGCCATCTGCAGGTGCTGGGCTCCCTGGCCAGAAAAAAGAAAACTCACCGGGCGGACCGCAGCGCGGCGCGCTTCGATCGCCTCCTGCAACTGTGAGCGCGCCTGCCCGTGATCCTGGACCACCCCGGCCCAGCGGTAGTCGAAGGCTTTGCGGCCCACCTGCAGGGTGTAGGACATATCCGCCAGGTCTGCGTTCGGATGGGTTTCCAGATACGCTGCCAGGGCGGCGCGGGCGCGGTCCAGGGCTGCCGGGCTGCGGGCCGAGAGCACCAGCAACTGTCCGTTGCGCGCCGGGGAAGTGGGAAGCGGTGCCGGTGCCTCTTCGAGAATGGCGTGGGCGTTGGTGCCGCCGATGCCCAGGGAACTCACGCCTGCCCGCCGGGGGGTACCCGTCACCGGCCAGGGCCGCGCCTCGGTGTTGACGAAGAAAGGACTGGCCGCAAAGTCGATCTGCGGGTTGGGGTTCTGAAAGTGCAGGCTGGGCGGTACGATTCCCGCTTCGACGCTCAAGACGGCCTTGAGCAATCCGGCGATGCCGGAGGCGACGCCCATGTGGCCGATGTTGGTCTTGACCGAGCCCAGGGCGCAGTATCCCCGGCGGGTCGTACCGGCGCGAAAGGCTCTGGTGAGCCCGGCCACTTCGATCGGATCGCCCAGGGCGGTACCGGTGCCGTGGGCTTCGACGTAGCCGATCGTTTCCGGGTCCACGCCGGAGAGGGCCAGCGCTTCGCCGATCACCTGGGCCTGGCCCTCGACGCTGGTGGCCGTGTAGCCCACCTTGCCGCCGCCGTCGTTGTTGATCGCCGAGGCGCGGATGACGGCGTGGATGTGGTCGCCGTCGGTGAGCGCTTCTTCCAGCCGCTTGAGGACGACCAGGCCGACGCCGTTGCCAAAGAGCGTGCCCGATGCCTCGGCGTCGAAGGCGCGGCAGTGGCCGTCCGGGGAGACGATGCCCCCCTCCTGGTAGGTGTAGCCGCTCTTGGGCAAAATCCAGAGGGAGACAGCTCCTGCCAGGGCCATGTCACTTTCGCCCGAGAGCAAACTCTGGCAGGCCATGTGGACGGCTACCAGGGCCGTCGAGCAGGCGGTCTGGACGGTGACGCTCGGGCCTTTTAAGTTGAGCTTGTAGGAGACGCGGGTGGCGAGAAAATCCGGCGAGCAGCCCGCCAGTGAGGTGAGAAAATCGCCGCTCAGATCCGGGTAGTGGCGGCTGTAGAGCATGTAGGTGTTGATGCCGATGCCACCGTAGAGGCCAACCGCTCCCGGATAGTTCTCCGGGTTGTAGCCCGCCTGCTCCAGGGCTTCCCAGGCGCATTCGAGAAAGAGCCGCTGCTGCGGATCGAGGGCGATAGCTTCGCCGGGGGAGTAGCCAAAAAAGCTGGCATCGAACCGCTCGATATCGTCCAGCAGGGGAGCGGCCTTGACGTAGTGCGGGTCTTTCAGGCGCTCCTCGCTCACCCCGGCCTGCCGCAGTTCTGCATCGTCCATGAAGTGAATGGACTCGACACCCGCTTTCAGGTTCTGCCAGAAGCGCTCCAGATCCGCCGCTCCCGGAAAGCGGCCCGCCATACCGACGATAGCGATGGCGTTCGTGTCGTCGTAGTGCAGCTCGTTCATCGGACCTGTCCTTGCCGGGATTGCCGGTGCTGGCGGCGCAGTTGCCGCTGCCGGTAGATGGCCAGTTGCCGCACCTCTGGGTGCTGTTCTTCCTGGCGGAGCGGGCTTTGAGCGGCTTCTCCCTGCTTGAGAAACTGGGCGAGGGTTCCGACCGTCGGGTAGGTGAATAGATCCAGGAGAGCGATTTGCCGGCCCAGCACCTGCTGCAACTGCTGCTGCACCTGCACGAGCAGGATCGAATGCCCACCTAGATCAAAGAAGCTGTCGTCGAGCCCCACCCGGTCCACCTGCAGTACCTGCTGCCAGACAGCGGCGATCGTCCGTGCCACCTGTTCCTGGGGAGCGGCCTGGGTCACGGATTCCCGCCTGCTGTGGGACTGTTGTGCAATGAGCGCCTGCTCCTCTACCTGACCGTTCAGTTGGCGAGGAATTGCCTTCACTCGCATACAGTTACAGCTGCTGGCCCTGCCGAAGCGATCCGGGATGGCCTGGAGAGTGGAGGGCAGAATCGTTTCGCCGCTGTAATAAGCGGTGAGCTGTTCGAGTGGATGCAGGTCGTCCAGGCAGTACGGGCGCACGGCAGGACTGCGCCCATCGATGCCTGCAACGAGAGAGGGCGTCCCCTGGGCAAGGGCGGCAAGCAGCGAATGCCAGCCCTCGCGCCGCGAAAGAAAGCGGTAGCCCCGCGCCGCCGCGAGGGGCCGCCAGGGATAATCGCGTCCCGGCTCAAAATCTTCCCAGAAGCCGAAGCTGAAGCAGTAGCTATTCTGCAAGCCTGCCTGCCGCTGGTACTGAACAAAGGCACTGGCAAAACTTTGGGCGGCGGCGAAACCGGCAGCCACGATCCCGCCCAACTCGCCGCTCGCATGGGCGATGCGCAAAAAGAATCCGGGAACGGGCTGCCCGGCTAGTAGCTGGTGCAGCGTCCAGCTCGTCTGCAACTGGGGATAGAGAAACCGGGCAAGCTGCTCCGGGGTTTCTTCCACCACCAGACTTTCTCGATACGGCTGCTCCAGGTGCAATACACCGTCAAGATGCCTGCCCCAGCGCTGCTTTGCGCCCTCTACGGCTTCTTGCAAACCGCACAGGTTCGTCAGGTCTATTTCCCTTGCGATCACTTCCGCGCCAGAATCCATCAGGGCAGCCAGTGCTTCTCGCTGTTCTTTCTCGATCGTTGGCTGGACAAATAGCAGGCGGGCCTGGTACTGGCTCAGCAACTGCTTTGCCACCGACCGCCCGATGCCACTCAGGCCACCGGTGAGCAGGTAGAATCCGCCCTTTTGGAAGGGAACGGGCTGCTTCACCTGCGCCACCATATCTACTTTCTGCAACCGGGCTACCCAGCGCCTGCCCTGGCGATAGGCCACTTCCCGTTCACCCCGGCCACTCACCAGTTCCGCCAGCAACGCATCCCGACAGTGCTCGCCTTCTTCCACGGGCAAATCGATGTGGCGGCAGTCCAACCAGGGAAGCTCCTGATCGAGACTGCGCAACAAACCGAGAACCGTGCTTCCCGCACAGTCGATCGGATCGCCCGGCAGCACCGCCTGGAGATGATTGGTGACGACCCTGAGCGCCAGTTCTGTATAACCGTCGTGCATTGCCGCGAGCGCCTGCACCAGGGCAAGCACACTCTGCAATCCTGTTTCCTGAGCACGCAGCAGATCTGAGGCGGATTGCGGCTGACGATAGGGCCGACAGCCCCACAGGTGCAGGATGTGGCGGAGGTGCAGTCCTTCCGATTCCACGCTCCCCAGTAACTGCCCGTACTGCTCCACGGAAGTCGGATTCAGACGATAATGCCCCTTCCCTAACTTCTGGAAACCTTCGCCTGCTTCTACCTGCACACACTCTTCCAGATGCGGTTTCAGGATGCTTCCCAGTCCTGAATCGTCCACAAACACCAGCACCGCCCCTTTTGGTTCCTTGTCTGAAACCTCCAGCACCCGCTGCCGCCACTGCTTGCTATAGAACCAGTCACCGATGGTTCTCTGGTTGTTCTGCAGCACATCCATCCGCTTCTGCAGTGACAGGAACTCCCCTGCCTCCATCCGCTTCTGCAACTGCCGCCTTTGAATCTTGCCGATGCTCGTCTTGGGAATATCGCCTTTCTCCACAAGCAACAGATGCTCCACTTCCACCCCCAGCTTCTGCACCACCTGCTGACGAACAGAGGCGAGCAATTCCGCTGGTTCGATGCCTGCTTTGGCGACAAGGAAAATGGCCAGTTTCTCAGTAGCGTTGCCTTCCGCTCGGACAGCACAGGCAGCGGTGAAAGAGGCTTCCACTCCTTCTACTGATTCGACAAGTTGCTCGATGTCGTGGCTGTAGTAGTTTGCTCCGTTGAGGATGATCGTTTCTTTGTGCCGTCCCACCAGCACCAGATGGCCGTTGTCGAGAAAGGCAAGGTCGCCTGTGTCGAACCAGCCATCACTCAGAAGTACGGCTGCTGTGGCTTGGGGGTTTTGCAAGTAGCCGGAGAAGACGGCTTCGCCCCGCAGTTGCAGTCGGCCTACCTGCCTTTGTGTAAGTAAGTGGTTGTGTTCATCGACGACGCGCAGTTGCATTCCAGCAATCGGTCTTCCCAGATCGATAAGCTCGATCGTGCTGGTGTGTCCTGTTTCTGGAATGACTGCCAGGCCATTGTCGAGAGCCGCTTTGTCCAGTCTGTGAACAGTAAGCGGTGTGTCTTGTGTGGGCTGGAAGTAGGTGATGCCGGAGGCGACTTCCGCCATGCCGAAAGCGGGTCTGAGCACTGTCCTTGCCAGTCCGCAGCAATGCAGATGGCTGTAGAACTCCTCGACGGTGGAAGCAGCGACAGTTTCGCCCGCACTGAGCAGCATCTTCAGGGAACGGAGGTTCCAGGAGCGGGAAGAGTGTTGTCGGAGGGCTTGATTGACCAGGCCGTAGGCAAAGTTCGGTGCCCAGCTATGGCTAATTTGGTAACGATCGATGAGATCCAGCCAGGATAAGGGCGCGGCGAGGACGGTTTCTTTTTGCAAGTAGACCATCCGACAACCAGCGACGATCCCCCGGATGTGCCAGTCGCTGATGGAGCCGATGTGCTCGAAAGGAAGCCAGTTAAGGAGAATGTCTTCTGAGGAATGCTCACACAGCAGGTTTGCACCACGGGCGCGGGCGAGCAGGTTGCGATGGGTGAGGGGGATGCACTTGGGGGTACCGGTGGAGCCGGAGGTGAGATTGAGAAGTGCCACCGTCTCCGGGCTGGGCAGGAAGAAGGTGTCAGCAGGCGGATGATCATCCAATTGCTCGAAGACAAGCACGCTGCTTCCTGGTAGAGACCGTTTGAGAACAGTTTCGGAGGCGCGGTTGCAGATAATTGGTGGCTGAGAAAGAAACGAAGTGAGATGCAGGAGTTTGTCGAGCTGGCTGTTGGCCTGCTCGAAGGAGGGTGGAACGGAGACGATGAGGGGCACGAAGCCGCCCAGCACACAGCCCCAGAAGGCCGGAACGAGCTGTTCCGGCTGATCTAGCAGCAACAGGACGGGAGTGTGAGGAGTGATGGAACGGGAACGCAGGGCAGTGAGGATACAGCGGGCGTGGACAAGCAGTTGGGGATAGGTCTGGTGGCGTTCGCTCTTGTCGGCAAGCAGGAAGGTGAAGCCGTGGTCGGGAAAGTGAGCAGCGGCCCAGGGCAGCAGTTCAACGAGAGTAGAGGGAAACGAGCCGTCGTCGGGTTTGGGTAGCGTGCCGCCGTCGGCGAAGGCTGGGGCCGACAGAAGATGGGCAGGGGTGGATGCATGGATGGCAGGTGCTGGGAGCGGAAGGTGGTCAGTCTCCGGGGAACTCGCACTCCACTGCGGCAGCAGGTCTGCCAGGTGAAGCGGCGGTAGCTTTTGTGGGCGAGATTGGCGCAAGACCGCTGCATCGTCGATGCCCTCCAGCGACCGCAGATGGTGCTCCCAGCGCCGGGCCAGATCGCTGTCGAGGACAGTGAGGCGCTGCAGGGCAAGCCGATCGATCCGGCCATCCTCGCCGAGGGGCAGGGCGGAGACGGCCACGTACTGCACTGCTGGCAACGGCTCGGCCATGCGGCTACGAAGCTGGTGGTCCAATTCCCCTGGAATGAGAATTTCCAGAGGAACAACATAGACAATCAGCTCAGTTTGCTGGGCGACGACGACACAATCGACGACGGTGGGCAGGCTCTGGAGAACGGCCTCCACCCGCTCAGGCAACGTGAGTTGCCCGTTGTGCCGGTGCCATTTTCGATCCTCCAGCATCGAACTGGAGTCGGTCATTTCCCTGTAACTCACTCAAACCATCCACAGCTTCATTCAGGAATCAGTTGCACTTCGGTCGCTGCTGGAGAACAGCACAGATCACCGTTTGGGCAGCAATCTGTGCTGAAAACCAGGCATAAATCGAAGCGAGTGCTTTAGTTGTTCACTACGAACAACATAGGCATGATCCAGGAAATTTATGCTCTCTCAGGCACCCTGGATACAAAACAGAGCTGATCCGTCCCATCTGGATCTGGGGGAAACAAAGGTGCATCTATGTTCGACAAACTTAGAGATAATACAACTCGAAGGCTTCCTGATAGTTAAAACCGCCGGAGGTGTTTGGACCGTAGCTGAACTGGGTCACCTGGCCACGGATCTTGGCGTATTTGCCGGTGCCGCCGATGATCGAGCGCAGGTACGACGCCGACGACTGCTCGTAGGCAGAGGTCAACAACACCTGAGCACCGGGCGTCCCAGGAATCGTATCGAAGAGTTGGGTAGTAAAGGCAACCGGGCCGTTTACCTCTGCCAGTGCTTTTCTAACGAACCAGCCGCTGCAGAACCAGACACCAACCAGGGCGTCAGGGTACTGGGGTTGTCCATCGGGAAGAACGCCATCCCCTGCTCCGGGCGTGAGCGTACCGGGCTTGTAGAGGAAGCCCTCGATGACGAAGGCGGTACCGTTGGTGGGTTGACCGGAAGGATCGAGGGGGCCGGAAAGACCGATGGTCGTGCCGTTGCCGCTGACATCGTACAACAAAGTAGGTTGTCTGGCGTAGACTGGCCGCTCGGTAACCACCGCCGCACCCAGTGCCCCTAAACCAAGGGAAGCAGTCTTAATCAGATTTCTTCTTTGGATAGACCCGGACATTGTGAATACCTCAGACGGAAAACGTCCCCCAAGGAAACACAAATAAATTGCTCAATCCTACATTTGGGGGACAGGTTAGAGTATATCGCAACTGATCAAAACAAGTCAATAATTTCTTGTAAAAATTCGTCTCGAATGTGAGTCAAATACAAAAACAGGCAGACGATAACCATCGCCGTCCATAGCCTTTATTCGATTGCAAAAAGGGAAATAAATTGATGCTAGACAGGATAAAATTTCCCAACAATGATCTACATAAAAATCTCCTTGCAGCCAAAAAGTCTCTCTGCAGCGATGTTTTGCTCCCGGCAACCTGTCAGCAACTTTTCAGATTCGACGATGGGTCGAGAGCGCTCCGTGTACTGAATGGAAGTGAGATGAGTGAGCCAGGGTTCCTGGCCCATCGCATAAACGTAGGCAGCCCTGGGCCGAAATTTTTCGACGATAGCGAGGGCTTTTTCAAAGTCCGATCCGTTCAGGCGACGCGATTGATCCATCTTGCGGGCGAGCGGCCTGGTCAGCAGTGCTCCGTACAGCCAGCTTAAGGGCGCACCGTCACATTCCATGCCGACAAAAAGCGCGTCGAGGTCTCCGGTGAGAGCATGAACGTGCTCGTACAGTTGGGGTTCGAGGTTGTTGGAGTCGGCAGCGCAAAGAAGTGAGCGGCCCTGAATATTCAGGTGATAGGCGAGCTTGGTGCGGATATTCAAATCGGCGTGTTCACCAAAAAACGGCAGGCCCGTGATCGTTCCTTCTGGGATCTTGATCGCCTCCATCTCATCCAGTTCCATCACCCTATCGAAGCCACTGTGCTGCAAAATCAGCTTCAAAGAAGGATCTGCCAGATTGCCGCCGCTGCTTCTCGGTACGACGAGTTGCCGGATCTTGTGGCGCAACTGCAGCAGGGTTTCGAGAATGCAGTGGTCCTGGTGATTGTGGGTAATCAGGACGTAATCGATCCACGGGGGCAGGTCCGCGTAGGTATAGCGCGGCAGGGCACTGTCGTAGCGATAACTGATGAGCGGATCGACGAGGATAGCCACCTCCTGCGATTCGACGAGCAGGCAGGCGTGGCCAAAATAGCGGATGCGAAGGCCGGGGCCGCTATACGCCTCTGGTTCTGGCGGTGGCTCGCTTGTCAAGAAAGAAGCAAACAGGGGCAGCTCCGCTTCATCGAGGCCCAGTTTCTCGGCGGTCTCCTCCAGCGGCTGGGGTAGGGTTCGCATCTGAAACAACGCATCTACTGCCGGATGGGCAAAGGGCAGCTTCAGGTGCAGATGCTCGCCATCCGGCAGGCGCGGTGTATTCAACACAAATGGGCGCTGGTCCTGCTCGATGAGGGACAGTAAAAAACTCTGTTGGCCCGGCTGATAGAAGCCACTGGTGTATAACAGCCCTTCGATGAGCCGAAAGGTCGGCTGGTTGCCCAGATCGTAGACAAGCTCGACATAGCCTTTCAGCGGTGCTGGAATGTGGCTATAAAGGCTCTCCAGGCTGTGACCGTCCGCCCGCTCCCTTAGTAGCGCCTCCAGCTCGGCAATCGCCGCTGCCAGTTCCAGCAGTACTGTCTGTTCTTCGAGCGTCTGGACGATCAACTGTTCGATCTCCGCCAGCCGCTCCGCGCCGTAGTTGACGTAGGGACCACCCAGTAGAGCCGGATTGCGCACGGCGGCGACGTGGACCTGGGGAGCAGCGACGAAGGAGCGCATGATTTTAAGATGTGCGTTCGCGACGTAAAGAGCAGCCGTCGCCGGTGCGATTAGATAAGGCCAGGCATACCACTGGCCCACCAGGGGCTCCACCAGGACGTTTTGCTTTAAGTAAAGAAGTTCAGCCGTCATTTCTCGCGCTTTTGATTTCTAATCCCCGCAGGCAAAAACTGCCGGTAAGCGGAACGCTCCGGTATCGGACAGACTTAACCCCATGCAAACCCCGATGTCGGCACCCTCGAACCCAGCCCGCGATCGCGGTCCTCTAAGCCGACAGAGCTTATTGTAAGGGTGCCAGAGCCATTTTCGGCAGGATGTGTTCTATGCCACATACGGCTGGGGCACGGCTGGGAGCTATATACTCAGGTAGGATGGCTCCGTGGACCTTATGCATTTTGGGCACCGCTTGCAGTCCGCGCTCACCTGAGATCCAGAAATACTAGATTATTTTCTGTTTGTATTCGATCACTGCCAAAAATTGTCTGCTGCAACCGGTCCTCGGGATCATTTTTGCCGTCTTTTGCCGACGATGAGCGCCACGTCTACCGGCCCCTGGCCTGCACGATTATTGCCTGTGATCCTCTCCCAGAGCGAGGTTCACCTGTGGTTGGTCAGCCTCGATCTTCCTGAGACAGAGATAGCGCGCCTGGCGTTGCTGCTCGCCGAGGACGAGCGGCAACGGGCTGCCCGGTTTGTCAGGGCCGTCCTGACAAACCGGTTCATTGCCGGGCGTGGTCGGCTGCGGGAGATCCTCGCGAGCTACCTGGGTTGTCCGCCGGCAGCCCTGCACTTCACTTATACGGCCCACGGCAAGCCCGAACTGGTTGGGCCTGCAGGTACCGGCGACTTACAGTTCAACCTGTCCCACTCCGAGGATCTGGCCCTGTGCGCTGTGCGCTGGAAGGGGCGCGTCGGCGTCGATCTCGAAGCCGAGCGCGAGATGATCGACCTCGAAGCGATGGCAAGACAATACTTTACTCAAAAAGAGTATCACGAAATATGTTCTCTGTCTCCCCCGTTGCGCTCCCGAAAATTTCTTGAACTCTGGACTTTTAAGGAGGCGTACCTCAAGGCGACCGGCGAGGGGCTGGCAGGGCTGGAAAAATTGCAGCAAATAGAAGCGGGGGAGATCGCAGCCGGCTGGTCCAGTGTGCCGCTGCCGCCGCTGCCCGGTTTCGCGGCGGCGCTGGTGGCCGAGGGAGAGGGCTGGCGGCTGTGCTGCTGGCGGTGGCAACCTGTGAACATACCTGATGAGGGAGTGGCCCCCGATGGCTGAGGACGATCCGGGACTCGAAAAAAAGCGGCAACTGCTGGCACAGCTGCTGCGCAGTGAGGCTTCAAAGCGGGATGCCACCGGACCTGCAACTCCCGAGCGCTTGAGCGCCCACCGGGAGCTATTTGCAGCTCTCCAGAACAAGGTCTATCTCAACTTTGGTGGCCAGGGACCGCTGCCCCAACCGGCGATCGCTGCAATTGCCGGTGCCTACGCTGAGATCCAGCGGCGCGGGCCTTTTTCTAACAGCGGCCTGGGCTGGATGCAGCAACAGATGGGCCGGCTGCGCATCGCCATCGCCCAGGAACTGGGAACACAGCCGGAGACGATCGCCCTCACCGAGAACGTCTCCCTTGGCTGCAACATCGTGCTCTGGGGCATCGACTGGCAGCCGGGGGATCATCTGCTCCTATCCGACTGCGAGTATCCGGGGGTACTGGCCGCTATCGAGGGGCTGCGCCGCCGCTTCGGCATCGAAGTCTCCGCCTGTCCGCTGGCCGGGGGGAGCGAGGCGGAGGCCGCCCCTTTGGTCGCAGAGCACCTGCGCCCGCGCACGCGCCTGGTGGTTCTGAGCCACATCTTCTGGAGCACGGGCGGCATCGCTCCGCTCAAGGCCATCGCCGCTGCCTGCCGCGCCCATCCGACAGAGGGGCCGCCGGTGCGTTTGCTGGTGGATGCGGCCCAGTCGGTCGGGATGCTGCCTCTCGATCTGCCGGATCTGGGCGTCGATTATTACGCTTTTACCGGCCACAAGTGGTGGTGTGGGCCGGAGGGAGTGGGCGGGCTCTACGTCCGTCCCGAGGCGATGGGGGATCTGCAGCCGACCTTTTCGAGCTGGCGCGCCCTGCCCCCTGACTGGCCGGATACCGCCTGCTGGCCCGATGCCCGCCGCTACGAGATCGCCACCTCCGCCTGGCCCCTCATCGCTGCTTTAAGTAGTGCCCTCGCCCTGCACAACCAGTGGGGCACTGCCCACGAGCGCTATCAGCGCATCCGTTCCCTCGCTATCTACCTGTGGGAGCAACTCGGTCATCTGCAATCGAGCACCGCCCTTGTCCGCCACCAGTCCGATCCCCCCGAAACTGGCATTCTTACCTTCTCCACCGGTACAGCGCCCGCCCACCTCGTCCAGGTGCTCGAAGCCCAAGGCATCTTCGTGCGCGCCCTTCCCGCTCCGCGAGCCGGGGTGCGCGTCTGCGTCCATTACCTGACGCTCAAAGAGGAGATCGACAAATTCATCGCTGGCCTGCGCCAGTCCTTGCGGCGCTGAGCCACCCTTCCAGTTCAAGTGTTAAGATTCGTGCTGGAGCAGTCGGGGGAAGGCTTTGGAGCGCAAGAAGGCAATCATTGTCGGTTCGGGCATCGGCGGGCTGGCCCTGGGTATCCGTTTGCAGAGCCTGGGTTTCGAGACAACGATATTTGAGAAGCTCGACGGGCCGGGCGGGCGGGCCTACGTGCGCCGGGCTGCGGGCTTTACCTTCGATATGGGTCCGACTGTGATCACGGTGCCCCACTTTATCGAAGAACTGTTTGCCCTGGAGCGCGACCGGCCCGCCCTCGACGCGCCGGATTTTCCCGCTTCGGTGCTGGCAGAAAATAGCCGCATCCGTTCCGGCGTAAGTGGCGGACCGGCTACTTCCAGATACGTCAAAATTATTCCGATTCTGCCTTTTTACCGCATCTACTTCGAGGACGGGGCGTACTTCGACTACGACGGCGACCCGGAGCACACCCGCGAGCAGATCCGCGCCCTCGCCCCCGACGATCTAGAAGGCTACGAGCGCTTTCATCGCGACGCCAGAGCGATCTTCCAGCGCGGCTTTCTCGAACTGGGCTTTACTTACTTTCGCGACATCCCCTCGATGCTGCGCATCGCCCCGGATCTGGTCAAACTCGACGCCGTGCGGCCTTTGTTCTCGTTCGTCAAGCGCTACTTCAAAAGCGACAAGCTCCGGCAGGTCTTCAGCTTCGAGCCCCTGCTCATCGGCGGCAATCCTCTGGCTGTACCGGCTATCTACGCGATGATCCACTTCGTCGAGAAGACCTGGGGCATCCACTTTGCGATGGGCGGCACCGGGGCGTTGGTGCAGGGCTTCGTGCGCAAGTTCGAGGAATTGGGGGGCACGATCCGCTACCAGAGCGAAGTGGCGCGTATCGAAGTGACCGGCAGCGGCAAAGACCGTCGGGCCACTGCCGTCCTGCTCGCCAATGGCAGCCGCTACCCTGCCGACCTCGTCGCCTCCAACGGCGACTACGTGAACACTTACTTAAAGCTCATCGACCGCCCCCACCGTCCCTCCCACCCGGACGTGCGCCTGAAGCTCTCCCGCCAGTCGATGTCGCTGCTGGTGATCTACTTCGGCTTCCGGGCCGACGGATTGGATCTCGACCTGCGCCACCACAACATCATCCTCGGCCCCCGCTACGAAGAACTGCTAAAAGACATCTTCAGCCGCAAGGTGCTGGCATCCGACTTCTCCCAGTACCTGCACATCCCTTCGATTACCGACCCCAGCCTCGCCCCGGCAGGCCACCACTGCGCCTACACCCTGGTGCCCGTTCCCCACAACGGCAGCGGCCTCGACTGGTCGAAGATCACCGACCCCTTCGTAGACACAGTGCTGGGCTTCCTCGACGATCGGGGCTACATTCCGGGACTGCGCGAGCGGCTGGTCTACAAGAGCTGCATCACCCCCGACTACTTCGAGCACACCCTCAACAGTTGGCTGGGCAACGGCTTCGGCGTCGAGCCGGTGCTCTGGCAATCGGCCTACTTCCGGCCCCACAACAAGTGCGGAGACATCTCCAACTTCTACTTAGTTGGAGCAAACGCTCAACCGGGGGGCGGCACCCCGGCGGTGATGATGTCCGCCAAGATGACCGCCCGCGAGGTGGCCCGCGACTTTAACCTCTCCTTCGACAGCATTGAGAGCCTGGCCCAACCTGCTTCCCCGAGAGCTATCTGATTTCATTACCAAGCAGGGAGCATTACATTAATCCTTTACCCTCATCCGTGACAAGTTAAGGTCACGGACGGTTTGTCAAGTAGGGTGAGGAGCAACATTGAGGCGGACTTCTGGTTTTCGGATCGTCTTGAGCACACCCAAATCTTTGTTCTTCGGCGCTGACAAATACTCGACTACATCACTGGCTATCCCACGATTGGCGGCATTGCAAAAGTGATACAGCCCCCGATACACCATCTCCTGCGAAATCCGCTCGTACTCGACAGACAACGCCTCTGCCACCGCATCGCTCAAGTCCACCAGCACACTGTAAAACAGCCAACTCGCCCAGACTTGTAATTGCACGCCATTGATTGAACCGGTCCACAGGTACGACAACCCCAACAAGCGCTTAACGATGCCAAAAGCTGTCTCAATATTCCAGCGTCTACTATACAAATCTGCTACGACAAAAGGCGGCAACACGGTTGGGTCGAGCACCGAGGTCAGATAGCTGTACCAGGTATTGCCCTGCTTCACTTCTACCAATCGCAGCACAGGCAACTCTCCCTTGCTGGAGGTGAGCAAAATGGTGCGCTCCCGGTGGTAGGCACTTTTAGAAAGGCTTTCGACCACCACATAAGTCGTGTTTTTCTTCATCCGACTCAGAAACTGGCCACCACCTGCAAGAACACGGGCGAACTCGCCAAAGTCATAAAACCCCCGGTCCAAAACCAGCAATATGCCCGGACGGACGCGGGAATGTAAGGCTGGCCAGAAAGTGGTGTCATGGGCCAGTGGCTGCTCCTCAAACCATACATCCACCGGCAGATGAGTACACATGTCCAGCAGCGTGCAAATCTTCCCCCCAAGCACTCCTGCGGGTTGCTCCTGGAGGCTGTCGAGTTTGCGGAACACCGCTTCGAGCGTCGAGCCGTCTGCTATCCAGAGCGCCTCAAAGTGTTTTTTTGCGATTTGGAGGGCGACGGGTAGGGGACGGGTGCGCTGTTGCTGACGTTGCTGGAGGGTGGGAAGCAATGCTTGCAGGACAGAAGCGAACAATCCTGCAGCAAATGCCAGCAGACGCTGGGACAAAGCTTGCTGAGAGACATCGACCGCCGTACACCAGAGGAGATTGTCTCTTGCGAGCATCCGGGCCAGTTCATGGACTGAGGGTACCTGCCGCCAGATGAGGGTGAGCGTGGCTGCGACCATCAGTGGCAAGGAGAGAATGCGCTCGCGTAGGCCCAGTTGGCGATAGCTGGCAAGTTGGCTGTAGACCGCAGGCTTGAGAAGCAGGGTGAGGTGCTCTTCAATCTGCTCACTGGTGGGAGCGCTCATGCGGCGGGAGCGCACGTGGTCAGGGTGACGAGTCTTCTTGTTGGTTGTCATGCCGCCTAAACTAGCAAAGCGGCAGGCTTGACAAAAACATGATTACCTTAACTTGTCACCCATGCTTTACCCTTGTTCGTTAGATAAGAAGATCTTCTTATCTTAAGAAGCAGAAGCTTATTTAAATCTGGATAAGATAGTCACGACAATCTTGACAAGCGATGTGCTGTTTGAGAAGCTCTATCTAGAATACTCGTGGCCTTGGTCGAAAAGATGTCACAGCAATTTAACAGCATCCAGCTCATTGATCTTACGTATAATAGTATGCTTACCCTGATACATCCATATCTAGTTTCAGGACGTACTGAATCCGCAGCTTTTCTTCACTGGTTTTTGGTACACATATATAGACTTGATCAAATGTTGGTCGAAGATATTGTTTGTGATGGACCTCAAGATAGAGGAATTGATGGAATATATGTGGATGAACATGAAGAGTACATAGACGTTTTTCAAACAAAAATTACACAGAATTCTTCAAGGACACTAGGCGATGTTGTACTAAAAGAGTTTTTAGGAACACTTCATCAATTTCAAACAATTGATAAAGTAGATTTATTAATCGCAACTGCTTCAAATCCTCAGCTTAAGGGCCTCCTTCTGGAAAAACGGAGCTTCTTTGAAAGAGGCTACCCTATACGAGGAATTTTTGTAACTAACATGGCAAAGAATGTTGACTCTGATAACTACTTGGAATCACTTGAGAGTGATACTAATATCGCGGATAAAAACGTTGAATTAAAAGTATGGGATAAGACTCTTATAGAGAGAATGTACGTCCCCGGAGAGCGAGCGATTCCCTCTACAACCGAAGCGTCTTTCGACATTTCTTACACCAATATAATTGACTATAACGTAGGTAACAGGGCAAGAGTTATAATTGCACCGATATCCGCTACAGATCTTGTACATCTAGATGGTATCGATAACCAGAAGATTTTTGATTTGAACGTAAGAAAGAGTCTTGGTAAGACTAAAGTAAACAAGGATATCACAAAGAGTATAGGAGATTTGAATGAACATAATCAGTTTATACTTTACCACAATGGGATTACAATCATTTGTAGTAGGGTTGATGTAGATTCTGAAAAAGGCAAAATAAAAATTCAGGGTTATGCAGTTGTCAACGGATGCCAGAGTCTGTCTTGCCTGTACGATAAACGTATGCAAGTAACACCTGATTTGAAAATACTTACGAGGATAGTAGAGATCCAACCTGGGTCAGATCAGTTATTATCAAAAATTACATACAATAGCAATAATCAAAATGGTGTAAAAGCAAGGGATTTTCGCTCGAATAGTATTGTGCAAGTTAGGCTTCAAAATGAGATTAGACAGAACTACCCTAAATATTTTTATCAAATCAAACGTGGCGATGATCCTGGAGAAGCAGTTATCATTGATAGTGAACTTGCTGGCAAATTGTTGATTGTGTTTGATTTAAAGCAACCTTGGACAGTACATCAATCATATAAAATATTTGATGAAATGCATCAGGAAATATTTGCTCGACCAGAAGTAAATGGTGGCAGGATAGTTACTCTATTTGAAGTAATGAACGAGATTGAAAGGCACTTGAACACTATTGAGCCTCAGATTTTTGGCCGCTACCAAATGACTAAGTTCTTTATTTTATATATCTTACGCGAGATACTTGACTCAGACCCGATTGGCAAGAAGTTTTGTCGCAAACCTGAGACGTTTTATGACACCGAAAAAGATTTGCAAAAATTGATTACGTGTATTCAACAACTGATTATAGATTTAGTCGTCGATCTCAATGGAGAATTTAGTGAAGAAGGTGCTAACTTCGATTTCAAAAGAGTATTGAAAACGCAAAGTTTATCTCGTCAACTAGCAAGGAAAGTAGTTGATGCTCATCAAAAGTTAGTATCGAGAGGACGAATCGACTCATTTTCTGCAGCCTGGGATGAAGCTAACTAAATCATTTTAAAGATTGTAAGCCTTTAGAAACTACATACAAAGAGAAGTTGAATCAATCAGCTAACCGCCACGTATACCACTCCCTAATGGTCTCCGACTATTGTTCGTAGTCTTTGCTCGAGAAATTGCAGGACTGGCCATGAAATATCTTGAGAATCACAAGGACTTAAATAACTCGGATAGCGCACGAACAACAAAGTAAACCATGCGAGAGCAGCCTACATACTCTCTGGATCGATTCCTGCTGCTTTGAGTCGTTCGATAAGTGCCTGGGTGCGTTGTTCAGCTTCTCTAGCACGTTGCTCTGCCAAGTCTGCCCGTTGCCGCTCCAGTTCGGCTCGCTGCTGCTCCTGAATCCGCTTTTCCTGCTCGGTAGGGATCCACTGCCCTTCACTGTCGTACCACCGCAACCACTGCCGCTCCCAGTCGGCAAATCTCCCCCTCCACAAGCCCAGGCCAATCTGCAGCTCTGCTATCCACAGACGACTCTCGGCTTGCTCCTGGTAAAACCCGTCTTCGAGCCGGAATATCTGGAGTGTGTCGTCTACCCGGTTGAAGAGCACGTAGTAGGGCACCTGCAATATTTGCTCGTACACTTCCCACTTCGAGGGCGGTTGCTGGCCGCGCAGCGTCAGCCCCTGGTCCTCTTCGATCGTGTTGGGGGAAAGCAGTTCGACGACGACGAGGGGCGAGCGCCCTTCCTGCCAGCGCACATAGCTGAGGCGGCCCCCTTCGACGAAGCGAGGCACACCGACGGCGGCGAACCAGTCCGGACGCTTGTAGTAGCGGGTGGTCGCTGAGTCGTAGTAGATATTCAAGTCGGCGGCAGTGAGCACCTGATCGATGGGCACGGTCTTTGGCTTGAAGGTCTGGCTGAGCAGTTGGGGCTGCCAGTCGTGGAACTGGTCGGGCAAACCGGGCTCCTCGGGGTTCTCGCTTGGTAAATCGTACATCGTTGGCAAGGAGGGGTCTGCCAGCGGCGTCGGAAATGGGGAACCTGGTTTGAAGGCACTCATCGCTTCACCCAAGCGGCACGGTGGCTTTTAGTCTATCTTTTCGGACACTCTCAAGGATGAAAGAGAAAGGCGAAGGCGACGATCGCGTAGGTGGCAAGCAGTTGTACCCCTTCGAGCCAGTTGGAGCGGCCATCGCTGGCGACGGAGTTGACGATCGTCACAGAGACGATCACCGCCACCACCTCGAAGAGGTTGAAGTCGAGGTCCATCGGCCTGCCCATCGCCCAACCCGCCAGCACGAGCACCGGGGCAACGAACATGGCAATCTGCAGGCTGGAGCCGATCGCGATCGTGAGGGCCAGGTCCATCTTGTTCTTCATCGCCACGGTGACGGCGGTGGCGTGCTCGGCAGCGTTGCCCACCAGCGGCACGATAATCACACCGACAAACAGTTCAGTCAGCCCGAGGGCGCTGGTCGTCTTCTCGATTGCCCCCACCAGAAACTCGGACTCGAAGGCGATGAGCACCGTCGCCCCTAAAAGCGTCGCCACCGCCAGCGGCACGTTCACCTTCGATCGTGGATGCTCTTCTTCTTCTCCCTCGACCAGTTCGTACAGGTAACTGTGGGTGCGCAGCGAGAAGATGAGACTCAAAATGTAGACAGTAATAAGAATCAGGGCCGTCGCAAGCGACAGGTTGCGAATCGCCCCCGGCACCAGTTGCGGCGTCGTAGCGTGGACCGCCGCCGGCAAGAGCATCGCGATCACCGCCAGCGTCATCAAGGAAGCGTTCAATCGGGCGACGATGGGCTGGAACTCCTGCTCCTTGAACTTCAGACCGCCTAAGAACACCGCCAGTCCCACCACCAGCAATATGTTGCCGATGATCGAGCCTGTGAGGCTGGCTTTGACGACCGAGTAAAGCCCGGCGTTGAGCGCCACCAGGGCGATGATCAGTTCGGTGGCGTTGCCGAAGGTGGCGTTGAGCAGACCACCGATCGTCGGCCCGCTCACCACGGCAATTTCTTCGGTGGCCTGGCCCATAAATTTGGCCAGCGGCACGATCGCGAGCACCGAGGTCGTAAAGATGACGACCGGATCCCAGTGCAGCAGTTCCGCTGCGATCGAGACCGGCACAAAGGCGAGCATCGCCAGAAAAAACCAGTTGCTTTTCATCTACACCGCAGGGTGAACAGGATCCAGCTAGGGCTATCCTGGCTGGATCGTATCACTGGCTAAGATAGAGATAGATTTGCGCGGTGCAGCATGATCCATGCTCTGATCTGGTTGCCCCTGCTCGCCCTGTTTGGCTATCTGGCCTGGGCGGGCTGGAACGAGTACCAGAAAGTTCAGGCGTATAGCCAGTGGGCACAGGACTTTGACAACGCCAAGTACGACCTGCTCGCCGTCGCTGGCCGCAAGGACAATCGGCTGGTCTGGGGACGACCGACGCGCAAGGGTCCTATCGATCTGCAGTCTGTCTCGCTGCAGACAGTCAAGGACGTTTCTCTTTACATCGATGGCAGGCCAATCAGCCCAGAAACTCCACCGGCAAAAGCCCGGCAAATCGCCCTCCGCCTTACCCTCGCTGATCCCCAGAGGCAAATATCTATACCGTTTACCGAGGCTCCCCTCGCTGCCCGCTGGTGTAAACTTCTGCAACAAAATCTTGTCAGCTAACCAGTTTCGCCCCCGAAACTGATTCAATAGTCGGTAATTATGCTTTGCCCGTTTTGCTCCTACTCCGATAACCGTGTCCTCGAGTCCCGATTGGCCGAGGAAGGGGAGAGTGTGCGCCGCCGCCGCGAGTGCAAGCAGTGCCGTCGGCGCTTCACCACCTACGAGCGCATCGAATTTGTCCCGACCGTCGTGATCAAGCGCAACGGGCGACGCGAAAACTTCGACCGCTCCAAGGTGCTGCGCGGCGTGACGATTGCCTGCGAAAAGACCGATGTTCCACCTGAACTCATCGAGCAACTCGTCGATGACCTGCAGGCCGAGCTGCAGCAGCGCTCCAGTCGCGAGGTGACGAGCGCTGAGATCGGTGAAATCGTCCTCAGTCTGCTCAAGCCCCTCAACGAGGTCGCCTACGTGCGCTTCGCCTCGGTCTACCGCAAGTTCAAGGGTGTGACCGATTTTGTGAGCGAACTGCAAAAATTTGAAGCGAACGCCGAACTCGATACGCTCAAGGCGAGGCTCGAACGCCTCGCCGCAACGCCCGAGCAGCAGGGCGACTGAGGCATCTTTTTGCCCTCAGTCCTGGACGACCTCGACGGCGTGGATGCGGTTGACATCGAGAGTTTCTTGCCGGTCGCCCATTTTGTAGTGCAGGAACTCGGTGCCGTCGTGGGTCACCAGATCGACGGGTTCGACGACGATCTGTTCGTGAAAATCTTTAAGTTGAAGGCGCAGTTTCTGGTGCAGGGTGATCGCCGATTCGAGCACATCCAGCTCGTCGCAGCGGCTCAACTGGTCCGGGTACGGCTCACCCGCCCCTTCGATGCGATCGGCGTGCATTTTTTCAGACATCTCGCTTTCCTCCCAAGACTTCGATGGTAGAAGTTTAGCGCCAGTGGCGCTTCCTCCTCGCGGTACAGCGCACTTTAAGTCAGCAGGCGGGCGAGGCTCGGCAGCGCTTCGCCGTAGGTCGGATGGATGTGGACCGACTGCTCAAGCAGTTGCCAGCTTGAACCGGCCTGCATGTGGGCGAGCAGCACATGCACCAGTTCGGCGGCCTCGTAGCCCACCAGCGTCGCCCCGAGGATGCGATCGGTCTCACTATCGACCACCAGTTGATAAAAGCCCAAGTCGTGTCCCCACTCGATGGCGCGGGCGATGTAGGTCATGGGCAAAGTGACGGCGCGGGTCTTAAAACCCTGTTTTTTGGCCTGCTCACCGGTGAATCCGACCCGGCCCACCTGGGGCTCGGTGTAGACGGCATAGCCGAGTACCCGGTCGTCGCGGCGGCGATCCTCGCCTTTGAGGATGGCTGTGAGGCGGCGGTAGTCCTCCCAGGAGACGTGGGTAAAGGCCGGTTGACCGGCAACGTCGCCGATGGCGTAGACGCCGGGGGCCGTCGTCCGAAACTGCTCGTCGATCTTCACGTAGCCCTGCTCGTCCAGTTCGACACCGGCGGCGGGGGCGTCGAGGGCATCGGTGTTGGGTCTGCGGCCAGTGGCGACCAGGAGCGCTTCGCCTGTCAGGGTAGAACCGTCGCTTAGATGGAGAGTGTAGATGCCCTGTTCGTAGTGCAGTTGATCGACTCTGACCCCGAGGTGCAGGTCGATATTGTCGCGGTGAAAAGCCTCGGCCAAAACGTCGCTGACTTGCTGCGCTTCGCTATTGAGCAGGTGCGCGTGGCGGTGGACAAGATGCACTTTGCTGCCGAGGCGGGCCAGCCCCTGGCCCAGTTCCAGGCCGATGTAGCCGCCTCCGAGGACGATGGTGTGCTCGGGCAGGTTCTTTTGATCGAAGAAGTTGAGGTTGGTGAGGACGGGCACCTCCCTCAGGCCAGGGATCTCGGGCAGTTGGGGCGAGGTGCCGGTGTTGAGGACGATGAGCGGTGCCTGGACGCTCACCCCGCCGCCGGTGATCGTCTGGCCGTCGCTGAAGCGGCCTTCGGCGCGCACGACGCGCACGCCTGCTTTTACGAGGCGCTGCTCGACCCCCTGGTTGAAGCGGTCGCGGATGCTGCGTACCCGCTCCATCACCTGGGCAAAATCGACTCTGACCTCGGCGTGGATGCCAAGGGCGGCGGCCTGTCTTGCCCGCCCGGCGGCGTGGGCGGCGGCCAGAAATGCTTTGGAGGGGGTGCAGCCGTAGTTGATGCAACTGCCGCCCAGGCTGCGGCGCTCGAAGAGCACGACCTGTTTGCCCGCCGCCGCCAGATCTGCGGCCAGGGGGACGCCGCCCTGTCCGCTGCCGACAATTACTGCGTCTACCCGCTCCATACCTGTCTTCTCCACTGCCACGTTCTAGAGGATTTGAATCCACCGCTGCGCTTCTGGGGCGATAGAGAGATTGCTTTCGTCGCTTGTTGTTTTTGAGTATAGCTGGAAATGTCCCCCACCTCCCCATACCCCCCTGCCCCCCTTTCCCCTCCTTCCCCCGCCGGGGAAAGAGGGGAAAGGGGGGTTCACTGTAACTGGGCTGCCCACTGGCTCGGCGAAGTAAGTTCTGGATTTGTCTTACTCCCCTCGCCCCTTGTGGGAGAGGGGCTGGCCCCTTTTGGGGCCAGGTGGGTGAGGGGTGACGGTGGCCGGGGAGCGCCGGGTAGCAAGCTGAGAGATCAAGTTGGCCACCAGGCCCGTCCAGCCGGTCTGGTGGCTGGCACCGATGCCAGCACCGTTGTCGCCGTGGAAGTACTCATAGAAAAGCAATAGCTCGGGCTGGAAGGGCAGGTGGGTACCGCCGAAGACGGGCCGCTGTCCCTGGGGGTCGGTTTTGAAGATCGAGACGAGGCGGCGGGAGAGTTCGGCGGCGACCTCGTCGAGGGTTTGATACTGGCCTGTGCCGGTCGGGCATTCTATCTGGAAGCTGTCTCCCCAATAGCGGTAGAAGCGCTGCAGTGCGCCGATGAGCAGGTAATTTACCGGAAACCAGACCGGCCCCCGCCAGTTGGAATTGCCGCCAAACAGGCCACTACTCGATTCGGCAGGCTCGTAATCGACCCGGTGGAGCGTCCCATCTGTTTCGAAGAGATAGGGCTCGCGGGCGTGGCAGCGGGAGATGGCCCGGATGCCGTGGGGGCTTAAAAATTCGCTCTCGTCGAGCAGGCGGCCCAGGATTTGCCGGAGTTTGTCGCGGTTGACGATGGCAAGCAGTCGGTGGGCACCGACGCCCGGCGTCTCCATGCAGGCGACGTTTTGCCTCAGATCGGGCCGGTTGTGGATGAACCACTCCAGGCGACGCTTGAAGCCCGGCAGCCGTTCGAGAGTCTGGGGGCCGAGGGTCTCGATCGCCAGAAGCGGTATCAGGCCCACCAGCGAGCGCACCTTCAGGCGCAGGTGCCGGTCGTCTTCGAGGTGCAGCACGTCGTAGTAAAAGCCGTCCTCTTCGTCCCATAGCTCGATGTCCTCGCCGCCGATGTGGTTCATCGCGTCGGCGATGTAGAGAAAATGCTCGAAGAATTTGCTCGCGATGTCCTCGTAGGCGGGGTTTTCGAGGGCCAGCTCGATCGCGATGGCGAGCATGTTCAGGCAGTACATGCCCATCCAGCTGGTGCCGTCGCACTGATCGATGTGGCCGCCGGTCGGTAGCCGGGCGCTGCGATCGAAGACGCCGATGTTGTCGAGACCTAAAAAGCCTCCCTGGAAGACGTTTTTTCCTTCGGCGTCCTTGCGGTTCACCCACCAGGTAAAGTTGAGCAGCAACTTTTGAAAGACGCGCTCCAGAAACACGCGGTCGGTGCGGCCATAGATTTGCTGCTCGATCTGGTAGACCTCCAGTGTCGCCCAGGCGTGGACGGGCGGGTTGACGTCGCCGAACTGCCACTCGTAGGCCGGAATCTGGCCATTGGGGTGCATGTACCATTCGCGGGTCAATAGTTCGAGCTGGCTTTTGGCAAAGTCCGGATCGATGAGTGCCAGAGAAACTGCGTGGAAGGCCAGATCCCAGGCGGCGAACCAGGGGTACTCCCACTTGTCGGGCATCGAGAGGATGTCCTCGTTGTAGAGGTGGAACCACTCGTGGTTGCGGCCCCGGCGGCGCTCAGCAGGCGGGGGCGGTCCTGCCGGGTCGCCCGCGAGCCACTGCTCGACGACAAAGTGGTAGTACTGCTTGTTCCAGAGCATTCCGGCAAACGCCTGGCGCTGGATCTGGCGCTCCTCCTCGCTCAGCCCGGCGGGGGCGAGGCGCTGATAAAAGGCGTCCGCCTCCTCGATCCGCTCGCGAAAGACCATCTCGAAGTCGCTGTCGAACGGATCGGCGAGATCAGCAGCGTTGCTCAATCGCAGGCGGACCACCTTCGTCTTGCCGGGGCGGATCGTCGAGACGTAGTGGGCGGCCACCTTCGTGCCGACTGCTTCTGGGTTGACCGCGCCGGTCTGCCCATCCACGACGCAGGCGTGAAAGGCGTCCTTGACGTAGGGGGAGCGGTTGGGCGCGCCGAAGAGACGCTCGTTGTTGGTCTCGTTCTCCGTAAAAAGCAGTTCTCGTGGGCCCTCGCAGTAGAGCCAGCGCTTGCCCAGAATCGGGTGGTCAGCCTCGACGCAGCGGCAGGGCGTCTCGGCGTCGAGCCCCCGCAGGCTGGGTCTTGGACTCTCCGGCTGCCACGACCAGGTGTTGCGAAACCAGAGCGTCGGCAGCAGGTGGATGGGCTTTTCCTCTGGGCCGCGATTGGTGACGCTGATCTGGATGAGCAGGTCTTCCTGGGACGCTTTGGCGTACTCGACCACCACATCGAAGTAGCGATCGTCGGCGAACACGCCGGTATCTACCAGCTCGAACTCGGGCGCTCCCCGCCCCCGCCGCCGGTTCTCCGCCACCAGTTCGGCGTAGGGAAACGCCCGCTGGGGATACTTGTAGAGGTACTTCATGTAGGCATGGCTGGGGAGATTGTCGAGATAGAAGTAATACTCTTTGACGTCCTCGCCGTGGTTGCCCTCGCTGCCCGAAAGGCCAAACAGCCGCTCCTTGAGAATTGGATCGGCCTCGTTCCAGAGGGCGACGGCAAAACACAGGTACTGGTGGTTGTCGCTGATCCCGGCGATGCCGTCTTCTCCCCAGCGGTAGGCGCGGCTCCTCGCCTGGTCGTGGGGAAGGTAGTCCCAGGCGGTGCCGTTCTCGCTGTAATCCTCGCGCACGGTGCCCCACTGGCGCTCCGACAGATAGGGTCCCCAGCGCCGCCAGTGCGCCTGGCGGGTACGGGAGGCAGCCAGTCTCTGTTCTTCTGCTGTCATAAAATGCTTCTTCTCCCAGGAGGCAGGCACCTGGCACCTGTAGAATGCCGTTGCCTTACATGAGATACGCGCCGCTGCGCTCCAGTAGATGAGCCCTACTTGTGCCACCGGGCGACGGCAGTAGTATGGATGGGCTACTGTCTTTCAGCGTGCTTGCATCGTGGGTGGTCATATTTTACTGGTCGAAGATGAGCCGAAGCTGGCTCGCTTCGTCGAACTGGAATTGCTGAGCGAGGGCTACCGCGTCCACCTTGCTCCCGACGGCATCGCCGGTCTGACGGCGGCGCGGGAAGAGCCGCCGGACCTGATTTTGCTCGATTGGGAATTGCCGGGTCTGTCGGGGCTGGAAGTGTGCTGCCGCCTGCGCAAGACCGGCAGCCGGGTGCCGGTGATTTTTCTGACGGGCCGCGACGAAGTGAGCGATCGGGTCCGGGGTTTAGACGCCGGAGCGGACGATTACCTCACCAAGCCCTTCAGCATCGAGGAGTTGCTCGCCCGCATCCGGGTGCGCCTGCGCCAGCAACAGCCCCCAACTGCCGACCCAAACGTGCTCAGCTTCGAGGACGTTCGGCTCAACCGCCTGACGCGGGAAGTTTTTCGGGGTGAGCGCAGCGTCGAGCTGACGCCCAAAGAGTTCGAGTTGCTGGAGTATTTTTTGACCCACCCCAGACAGGTGGTGACCAAGAGCGGCATTCTCGAAACAGTCTGGGGCTACGACTTTATGGGCGACTCGAACATCATCGAAGTCTACGTCCGCAATCTGCGCCTCAAGCTCGAAAAAGAAGGTGAAGCGCGGCTCATCCAGACCCTGCGGGGCGTAGGCTACATCCTCCGGGTCGTCCCGCCGCTCCCTGGCCACGAGTAGCGCTGAATTTAAGATTTGCGGTTCGGCGGAAATTCTTTTTTCATCGCCGCCATCTCGGTCTTCATGGCACTCAATTCCCGGCGCATGACATCGATTTCTGCCTGCATCTTCTTGAGTTCTTTTTCAAAGAAGGCGCGCAATTCGGCTGGAGAATCGCCGCCGCTCTTGACATCGGCGCTGCCCTCCTGGGCGAGCAGTACCGGTTCGGCAAAGGCGCTTTGCACGGGCAGGACGACGAGGGCGGCGCTCAATAGCAGGATCGTCGGTTTGAACATCGAATGGCTCCTCAAAGTGTGGTGGACTTATGAGGAATACGCGCCCGGTTCGGGGAATGGATGAAGTCTAATCGGTGGCCCGCAGTCGAATACAGATGGTTGTTCCTTCCGCCGGATTCGAGCGGATGTGCAATTCGCCGCCGTGGGCCTCGACGATGCGCCGGACGATCGCAAGTCCCAGCCCGGTTCCTGCCGGTTTGGTCGAAAAAAATGGTTCGGTAACCCTGGGCAGATCCGCCGGGGCGATCGGTTCCCCGCCGTTGTGGACCGCCAGTTCTACCTGAGCCTGCCCATCGACCGCTAGCTGCCAGGTGATGGGCTCGGTGGGGGTGACAGCCTGAGCGGCGTTCAGGCCAATATTGATCAAAGCCTGCTTGAGTTTGTCGCGGTCGCCCAGCACCCGCACCGGACCGGGATCGTCGAAGCGCACCCGCTGGCCCTGGGTACGCAACGAGTCGATCACTTCCTGCACCAACTGGGTGAGATCGACTTCGTGCAGGCGCAGAACCTGGGGCTTGGCGTAGAGCAAAATTTCACTCAAAAGCCGCTCCAGCCGGGCCGACTCCTCCAGCGCCAGCGCCAGCCGCTCCTGGGCAGCCGCAGGCAGAACCTGACGGCGAAAATAGCGCAGCACCCCGCTTACGGTCGTAAGAGGATTGCGAATCTCATGGACGATCGACGCGGCAAATTCGCCGATCGCCGCCAGCCGCTCCCGCTCTACCAGCTTTGCCTGGGCAGAGCGCAACTGCTCGGTGCGCTGGAGGATCTCGGTTTCTAGCGAAGCGTGGAAGTTGCGCTCCCGCTCGTAGAGATGAAAGTTGTCGAGGGCAATCGCCGCCCGCTCCGCGAACATCTCGACGATGCGCACCTCCGCCTCCGAGTAGTGCCGCGCGGTGCGGTGAAACGAGCAGATCGAACCGATCACCGTGCCCTGGGGCGTGCGCAGGGGAATACCCAGGTACGAGCGATAACCGGCGGGGCCGCGACCGTACTCCGGCTGTTTTTCGACATCGTCCACGATGAGCGTCTGGCCGGTGGCGACCACGTAACCTGTCAGGCGGCCATGCAGCGGGTAATAGCGGCTGCGCTCGCCCATATCGATGCTGCTTGCCATCACCGTCTCGGTGCCGTCCTCGCAGAAGGTGACCACCGACCAGTCGATCCCCAGCAGTTCGCTCACTCCATCGGCGATCGTCTGCAGGTACACCTGCAGGTCGCCGGTGCGGTAACTGAGCGAATAGAGGATGTCCAGCAGGCGTTGGGCGTTTTGCCAGGGTGGGGCGTTCATCGCAGTTACAGTCAGGCTCGGCGGCAGGCTGAATGGTGCCTGAATGTAGATTAACGATTTGCTGAAGCGCAAATAAATGATCTTTCAGGGATTCGCTGCCATTTTTTGCGCAAACCGTCATCGTCCGATCAGCCCCTGCCGTCATTCTGGAGCCATGACAAACAACAGAAAGCCCGGCAAGGAGTTTCCAATATGTACTGCGAATCTGGCCCATTGAACACGGATTTTCAGTTGTCAACAATCTTCAAGTGCAGCAAATCCCAGGCAATGGACAGGCTGTACCGGCAGTACAACCGCCTGGTCTTCCGCACCGCCTATCGGCTCATGGGCAACTTTCAGGAAGCGGAAGATCTGGTGCAGGAAATCTTTCTTGCCCTCTGGCATCGCTTTCCCTACGACCCGCGCCGGGGCACGATAGAGAGTTTTTTGCGCACCCTCACCCGCTCGCGCTCGATCGACCGCCTGCGCAGCCAGCAAGCCTCCCGCCGCTCCCTCGAACGGCTGGGCAAAAATCAACAGAGCCTGCCGCAGCCTCCTGCTCCCCTCGATCGCTGTGCCGAGGAGGAGCGTTCCGCCGGCCTGCGCGCCGCCCTCAGCCAGCTACCCGCCCCCCAGCGCCAGGTGCTGGAACTTGCCTACTACGCCGGCCTCAGCCAGAGCACGATCGCCAGAACCTGCAATGCGCCCCTCGGCACCGTCAAAAGCTGGGCCAGACAGGGCCAGCGCAACCTGCGCCGCGAGATCGAAAAAAGTGGAGTGTAGGTATGCGAGTTTAAGGAGGCTGCCCTCCCAGACATGGACAATCCTATAATCGCTTCGGATACGAGCGAGAAGCGATGTGAGCGATTGGAACTGGGTTGAGGGTGGTATAACGGCGGCGCGCGGATTTCGAGCATCGGGAATGATCAGCGGCATCAAACCTTCCGGTAAGCCGGATCTGGCCCTCGTTTTTTCAGAAGTACCGGCAACAGCGGCGGGAGCATTTACGACCAACCTCGTGCAGGCCGCCTCGGTCATCTACGACCGGGAACTCCTCAAGCGACGCGAGAGCGTGCGCGCCATCGTCGTCAACTCCGGCAACGCCAACGCCGCTACTGGCGAGGCGGGCTACCGGGCTGTTCTGGACACAGCCCGGCTGCTGGCCGATCTGCTCGCGATCGAGCCGGAGGAGGTGCTCGTCGCCTCCACCGGTGTCATCGGTGTGCCTCTGCCCGTCGAGAAGATCCAGGCTGCTGCGCCGCAGCTGGTGGCAGACGCCGCAGCGGATGGTTCTGAGCGGGCAGCCGAAGCGATCTTGACCACTGACCTTGTTCGCAAGCAGTGCGCTCTGAGCGCCGTTATCGCCGGCAAGACCGTCCACGTGGGCGGGATCGCCAAAGGGTCCGGGATGATCCATCCGCAGATGGCGACGATGCTCGCCTTTATCACCTGCGACTGTGCCGTCGCCGCGCCGCTCTGGCGGCAGATCGTCCGGCGGGCGGTGGACCGCTCCTTCAACCAGATCACCGTAGACGGCGATACCAGTACCAACGATCTGCTCGTCGCCCTGGCAAACGGCGAGGCCAAAAATTCACTCATCGATGACCCGCACAGCCCGCAGGCAGAACTGCTGGAGCAGATGGTCACCGCCGTCTGCATCGACCTCGCCCAAAAAGTTGTCCGCGACGGCGAGGGGGCAACCAAGGTGGTCGAGGTGCAGGTCAAAGGGGCAGCCGACGATGCCGCCGCCCGTCAGATCGCCCTTACGGTGGCAGGTTCGTCGCTCGTCAAAGCGGCGATGTTCGGCAACGATCCAAACTGGGGGCGGCTGGCGGCAGCAGCGGGCCGGGCCGGAGTTCGCTTCGATCCCGAGAAGCTGGCGATTCGCCTGGGCACCTTTGCCCTGATGGAGGCGGGGCAGCCCCTCGTCTTTGACCGGGCAGCCGCTTCGCACTATCTCAAGAGCGCACCGACGGTCGTAGTCTTTTTGCAGGTCGGCGAGCAGGCTGGAACTGGGACGGCCTGGGGCTGCGATTTGAGCTACGATTATGTCAAGATCAACGCCGAGTATACGACCTGAAAAAGTATCACTGTCGTAGGCGGGTTGCTGTCTGCTGACGACGAACTTGTTGCCGTTGGAGCAGGTTGGGAAAGCACCGATAAGCTACCGGAACCGGCCATCGGTGCTATCGCCAGTGCAAGCAACGATCAGCTATCAAACGGAAAACAATAAATAACACCAAAATTTTACATTTACTCGATCAACAACACTTGTATCGGTTATATGATCGCGGTCAGCAGGCGCGGCTCGGGGGGAAATACAGAGAGAGCCTCGCCCTTTCCTACTTAGCGATCGTCCGGTGCGTACACCGGAAATATAGGGTTGATTTAGCGAAAGTCTGTCAGCACCCGTGCGGTGAGCATGGCGCTGCGGCTCCAGCGAAACTGCTCTACCCGCTGCAGTCCCCGCGCTATACAGTCCTGGCGGAGGCCGGGCCGGGCCAGATAAAAGCAGATCTTCTCGGCGAGGGCACGGTGGTCGAGGGCATCGAAGCATAGCTCCGCGTCGCCCACCACTTCTATGAGGGACGATCCAGCCGCCGCCAGCGCCACCACCCCGCAGGCCATCGCTTCGAGCACCGGCAGCCCGAATCCCTCGCACAGCGACGGATAAACGAACAGATCCGCGTTGGCGTACAGGGCAGGCAGATCCGCGTCGGCGACGTAGCCCAGCAGGCGGATACCTGCGGTCTGGTCGGGTGCAACATCGACGTCGGCAAAGTTGCGGTGGCGATCGCCTGCGATCAAGAGTTCGTAGCCCCTCAGGCCCAGGTGCCGCTGGGCGTAGGAGAACGCCTTCAGCAGGGTTGCAACGTTCTTGCGCGGCTCCAGCGAGCCTACGTAGAGCAGATACGGTGCGCCGATACCGTAGCGGGTGCGGATTGCGGAGGACGCCGAGCGCAGCGACGGCACAAACCGTTCGCTCACGCCGTTGGGTACCACCGTCACTTTTTTTTCGTCCACGCCGGTGCCGGCGAGAATCTGGCGGCGCGAAAATTCGGAGACGGTGAGGATGTGGAGAGCCCGGCGGGCTAAAAGCGGGATGAGGGTGCGGTAGTAGAGCTGAAAGGCGGGCCGGTAGAACTGGGGATAGACCAGCGGCACGACATCGTGCAGGGTGATCACGTTGGCCGGATGGGCGAGCGGTGCCAGGTTGCAGGGATTGAAGAGCACCGTATCGCGGGCGAGCCGAGCAGGCAGAATGGCCTGCTCCCACAGGTGCTGGTAAGCGCTCTGGGCGGAGCGGGGGCGCTCGACGCGCAGCGGCCCGTACTCGGGCAGGCGGGCAAGCAGCTCGTGGGCGTAGCGCTCGACGCCTGTGATCCGTTTTCTGAGCAAAAATCGGCCATTGACGGCGATCATGGCTGCGCCATCAGGGGCGGGATTTGCTGTCCTGGCGGGCGCTGAAGATCTGATACCACTTGCGGGAGCTGCCCTTGCCGTTGCCGTTCGTCGCGTAGGCTCTGCCGTTGCCGCTGCCATTTTTGGTGCTCACGGCGAGACTGTCGGTAGAACGGGTCTGGTAGCGGTTGTAGTAGTAGTACTCGCTGTGGCCTTCGTTGGCGGCGATCGTGCCGTTGACGATCTGGCCTAAAAGCCGGATGCCGGGGCGCTTGAGGCTCTCGCGGACCTTGACGAGGATGCGCTTGTTGGCGACGGTGGGCCGCACCACCAGCACCAGACCGTCGCTGAGGGCAGTGAGTGCCAGGGCGTCAGCGGCGGCGGTGACGGGCGGGGTGTCAAAGAGGATGAGGTCAAATTCGGCGCGCCACTGCGCCAGCAGTTCCGGCAGTTGGCGCGACTCCAGAAGCGCCAGCGGATTCGGCGGCATCGGTCCAGCCGTAAGAAGCGACAGCCGCTCAAGCCCTGGCGGCTGCACGAGCAGATCGCGCCAGTTGCCTTCGCCCGTCAGCAAAGTCGAGAGGCCCTGCTGGTTTGACACCTCCCAGAGCTTGTGCTGACGGGGTTTGCGCAGATCGGCGTCGATGAGGAGCACCCGCGCCCCTGACTGGGCACTGACGATCGCCAGGTTGGCCACCGTCGTCGATTTGCCCTCCTGGGGGCTGGCGCTGGTAAAGACCACCGCTGTGAGCGGGCTCTCGGCGCTCAAAAATTTGAGATAGGTGCGCACCGAACGGTAGGCTTCGCTCATCGGTGAGAGCGGATCGCTCTGGGCGACGAGCCCCGGCCCCTCCGCGCCGGTCCAGCGGGGAATCGTGCCCAGTAGTGGCGTCCCAAGCAGGCTGGTCGCCTCCTCGACCGTCTGGAGCGAATCGTCGAAGAACTCGCGCCCGTAGGCGACCAGCATCGCCAGAATCGCTCCTAAAAGTGCCCCGGCCCCCAGGTTTAACAGCGGACTGGGCCAGGCAGGCAACTCTGGGGCCACGGCTGGTTCGATGAGTTCAGCGTTGCCGATATTTTGGGCCTCAAGAATCCGGTACTCGTGAAACTTGGTCTGCAAGAGCTTGTAGGCGGCGCTGTCCGCCTCCACCTGCCGCTCCAACTGGCGCTGGGTCTCCTCCAGCCTGGGCATCGCCGCCACCTGGGAGCTGTAGCGCTCAGAGACGCTATTTAAGGCGTCGGTGCGGGTGCGGGCGGCCAGTTCTTCTACCCGCGCATCGACGAGATCTTTGAGCAGTTTCTGGCGCACCAGGTCGAGGCGGGGGAGATTGTCCTTCGTCGCCGGAGCCTGGGCCTCGGCGGCCACACTCGCATCGACCAGCGAATCGGGCAGCCCAGGCTGGCCCAACAGGCGGCCCGCTTCGGTCTTGAGCAGGGCGCGCAGGGCGTTGCGCTGCTTGATGAGCCGGTCTACGTCCGGATAATTGTCCTGGTACTGGGCGCGGGCGAGGGCGAGCTTCGATTCGACTTCTACGAGATCCTTGCGCAGTTCGCTCATCCCGTCGCTGCTGGAGAGGGCACCGGCCACCAGCGCTTCTTTTTCAGAAAGTCCGCCCATGCGGCTCGCGATTGCCCCGGCGCGGGTCTGGGCCTCGGCCAGCTTGACAGCCGCCTGGGCCTGCTCGCTTTTGAATTCGGCCAGTTGCTTGACGACCGCCTGCTGTTCTTCGGGCAGGGCAACGCTGCCGTAGCGCTCCTTAAATTCGCGCAACCGGCGCTCGGAGTCGCGCAGGCGCTGCTCCATCTTTGGGAGCTGGCTCTCGACAAAGGTGCGGGTCGAGGACGCCTCGGCCCGGTTCTGCTGCACATTCTCGACGATGTAAGCCTGGGCGAGGGTGTTGACGACTTTTGCCGCCAATTCCGGATTGAACTCGCGGTAGCGGATCACAAGCAGGTCGGTGCGCCTGAGTGTCTCGACTTTGAGAGCTTTGAGAAATTTTTCGGGCCGGAGGAGCTGCCCCCGCCGCTGGGGATCTTTGAGCTGGAGGGTGCGGATCACCTTCTCGACCAGAGGCCGCGACTGGATAATTTCTGCCTGGGTGTCGAGGGGATTGCCGAAGGCGACCGAGTCGAGCTGGCCCAGCGAACCGCGTAGACTTCTTGCCGGGTTTTCGCTTCCCACCGCTGTGTCTTTTTGCTTAAAAAGCAGGCGGCCCTTCGCTTCCCAGACCGAAGGTGAGGTGAAGGTCCAGACCGCCACACCCGCCACCACCAGGACAAATACCCCTCCGGCATACAAGCGGTGGCGGTTCAGTACTCGCAAATAGTCGCGCAGGCCCACAATCGCTCCTCAAAAGACGAAGATCTCGCACCCAAACTGTACACCATACAGTTCGTATTTTCCGCGACATGGGTCAGGGTCGAGCGGCGGTCGGCCCGGAGCCGATCGTCTTGACAATCGCCGTCGAACCCGGATAGGGGTCGCTGGGCAGAGGCTCCGAACGACCGCCGAGTATGTCGGCCAGAAATTTTTCGGCGCGGGCATAAAAGTCGAGGCGGTTTTCGGGGCGGGCAAAGCCATGGCCCTCGTCGGTGTAAAGAACGTAAGTTACCTTGCCGCCGTTCTTTTCGATCGCCGAGACGATCTGCTCGGATTCGGCCTTGTTGACCCGTGGATCGTTGGCTCCCTGAGCGATGAGCAGGGGCTTTCGGATCTGATCGGCTCTAAAGAGCGGCGAGGCGTTCTTGACCAGCTCTGCGTCCTTAGACTCATCGACGTTGCCCATGCGCCGGTCGAAGATCGCCCGGAAAGTCTTCCAGTACGGCGGGATCGCAGCGATCAGGGTCTTGAGGTTCGATGGACCGACGATGTCCACCCCAGCCGCGTACAGTTCCGGCGTGAAGGTCAGTCCCGCCAGCGTGGCGTAGCCGCCGTAGGAACCGCCAAAGATCGCGACTTTCTTTTCATCGGCGAGGCCCAGGCTGCCGGTGAGCCAGTTGACGCCGTCGGTGAGGTCGTCCTGCATCTTGAGGCCCCACTGGCGGTTCCCGGCGTTGAGAAATTTTTTGCCGTAGCCGGTCGAACCCCGGTAGTTGACCTGGAGCACGGCGTAACCCCGGTTGGCGAGCCACTGGGCTTCCCGGTCGTACCCCCAGCTGTCCCGCGACCAGGGGCCACCGTGGACCAGGAGCACCGCCGGTAGTTTGCGCGCCGGGACACCCACCGGCGTAGTGAGGTAGCCGTTGATCTTGAGGCCGTCGCGGCTGGTGTAGCTTACCGGGTCCATTTTGGCGAGGGACAGACCTTCGAGCTTCGGGCGCGAGACCAGCAGGAGCGTCGCTTTTTTAGCGGCGCGGTTCCAGGTGTAATAGCGCACAGGAGACCGATCTGCGTCGTAGGCGACCAGCCAGGTCGTATCGCGCGCGTCGCGATTGACGATCGAAAAGTCGCCGTCGTAGACCTTTGCCAGGGCGTCAAAGTCGGCCTGCACCGAGGGGGAGACCACCTTCCAGCTTTTGCGGCCCGGCTCGAAGGAAACCGCCTGGACCAGGTGAGTCTTTGGCTGGATTGCCACCTCACCGGCGTCCACCTCGTTGCTGGCGGCGAGCACCTTCTCGTTTTTCTTCGTGATTCCCCTGAGCACAGCGCGGGCGGTGTTCGATCCGAGGGAGGAGCGGAGCACGGCGGACTGGCCGTCGGCGGTAAAATCGACAAAATCGAGAATTTCATCGGGACCGGCCTTGAGCCAGGTTTTCCAGGGAGCGGCGGCACTGCTGCGGATGCGGATCTCCGTGCCGCCGTCGGGGGTCGTCACCTGGGCTGCCCGCACCACCAGCTTTGGATCGGCAAAGAAAGCGCCGACATCGCCGGGATTTTCGGTGTCGAGCTTGAGTTTCCCGGTATCGAGGTTGAGGCGGTAGGCGTCGAAGAGCTGCTTGTTGCGGGAATTGAGGCTGAGGAGCACCTCGTCTGGATAATTCGGATCGATAGCAAGGATGTCGGCGCGGGCCCCCGGCGCAGGGGTGAGATCGCTTACCTTACCGGCAGCGAGATCGACGCCGTAGATATGAAAATTTTCGTCGCCGTCGCGGTCCTGCAAATAAAGAAGGGTGCGGTTGTTGTAGGCCCAGTAGAACTGGCGGATGCCGCGCTTTTTGTCGTCGGTGACGATCCGCTCGTCGTTCTTGCCGACCGTCTTTACCCACACCTGCAGCACGTTGTTTTTGTCCGGTGCCAGCCAGGCAAGGCGCTTACCGTCCGGCGACAGTTGCGGACTGGTTTTCTCAGGATTGCCAAAGAGCACTTCCCTTGGAATCAAAGGCGGCAACTCCGCCCGCACGGGCAGGCAGCTAAAACTTGTAGCGGCGAGGGCAAGCAGCGAGAGACCAGCAATCGGTTTCATAAGCAAGACAGAACCTCGACGGGTGGTGAAGGCCAGCATCAGGCTAGCAGAAAGCCGCCCCCAGCAAAGGTCCGCCCGCCCTGCGATCCCGGCAGAATTTTTCCGCTTGATTTGAGCTGCTAAACTGAACAGGAATCCATCCACCCCACCCGGCCATGGATCGGCTGTTATACGAAAGCTCGGTTTCGTATCGCGGTTTTTTGATTGTACCGTTTCGTTACGCGACCGCTGCCGGAGCAACAATTTATTCCTACGGTCTGCTGTGCGCCCTCGGTTATCGCAGTCGCTGGCACCGCTCCGAAAATCCGGCTGGGCTATTCTCTTCTACCCTCGCCGGGATCGGGGCGATTGCCCGCGAGCACCTCGACTGCTATGGCGACATCTTGATCGAAGTCGATCACTTCGCCCGGCGCTACGTCTACTGCGACAACCTGATCGTCGTCTGCCAGATTGGCGAGAAATTCTTTTACGATCATTACCTGCCCACCAGCCTCGAAAAGATCGCTGCTCCCCGGCTGTTTGGCGGTGAAAACGAATGTCTGGAGTGGATCCGGCGCGGGATCGATCGGTTGCAGACCCAGCGGGCATCGGATACGGTTTAACTGCCCAGGTAGGCGATCAACTGCTTGAGCAGCCGCTCCGCCAGATCCGGGTTGCCCTTTTCAAAAACCAGCGCCGCCGAGTTCATGCAGTAGCGCAGGCCGGTGGGCCGGGGACCGTCGTCGAAGACATGGCCCAGGTGGGCGTCGCAGGTGGCGCAGAGCACCTCCGTGCGCCGCATGAAGAGGCTATTGTCGGCGACAAGGGCAACGTTCTCCTGCTTGATCGGTGCCCAGAAGCTGGGCCAGCCCGTTCCTGAGTCGAACTTGGTCTTTGAACTGAAAAGCGGCGTGCGGCAGCAGACGCAGCGATAGATCCCAGACTCGTGGTTGTTGTAGTACTGGCCGCTGAAGGGAGCCTCGGTGCCCTTCTGGCGCGTCACCCAGAATTGCTGGGGGGTAAGCAACCGCTTCCACTCAGCCGCGCTCCTGCGAATTTTGACAATCATCTGCGCCGTTCCTCGAACAGTAGACCCGCCGGGAATACGCGCCAGTACCCACAGCGGATCGCTCTAATTAAATTCGAGAATCTCGTCCTCGCCAACTTCGCTCTCATCGAGCAAAGCGAGGGCCGGACGGGCCCGCTCCCGCGCCTCGCGGTACTGCCGCTTGAGCCTGACGTATTCGGCCAGAGTCTCGATGCCCGCGAGCAACTGCTCGGCCTGCTCGGCTGTGATGTCTTCGTCAGAAAACAGCACCCCCAACCCCTGGCGCACAGCCGTCGCCTGTTCGCGCAACCGCTGCACGTCGAGCTTGAGCGTCACCAGCTGCTTGATCTCTTTGATCGCCTTTTCGGTGCTGTTCTCGTGGACAGGCCGCTGCCGCCGCTTTGGGGCTGCTTCGGCGGCGGGCACGGCAAAAATCGCTTCGCTCTTCGGCACCCGCCTTTCTTGAATCGCTACCATCTCGTCGCCTCAAAAAATGCTTCTGGGACAATTGTACACAGTCAGAATCCTCCTGGGGCAGATTCGGGCAATTATGGGGATGGTTTACTTTGAAAATACAGGACCAGGGAGGATGGTGTGCGTTCCAGAAACGACGACGATGGCCTGCCACGCGGCAATCCGGCCTGGTTCGACAATCTGCTGGAGTACGAAGATCGGCCCCTGAGCAAAAAGCTGGCGCTCGGGGTGGCAATCGGGTTGGTGGTCACCTTTTTGTTCTTTGGGGCGACCCTGCTACTTTATAAGCCGATAGGCAGCAAGACTGCGCCCCCGGTCGCAACGCCAGCGATGCCTGAAAGCCATTGAATCTGCGTTTTTTGGAGCCGATTTAGACTGGTTTAATCTCGTTCGTGGCAGGGCAGGTAAGAGAACTTCATGCAACAGGTACACGATTTTTCAGACATCCAGGCACCGACGCCCAGCTACGAGGCGGTGGCAGCTGAGTACGAGCAGATCCGAGCGGGGCTTGAAGGAGCGGACTGGCAGCGCGCCTTCGAGCGCTGGGACGCGCTCAGGCGCAAGTTAAGTACCTGGAGTGCCCTCACCTACCTGCGCTTCAGCCAGGACACCGGCAACGAAACCTACCGCGAGGCGCGCAACACCTGCGACGCGCTCACGCCCAAATTTACCGACCTGGAGGTGCAGCTCAAGCGCCAGCTCCTCGCCAGTCCCCGGCGCGCCGAGTACGAAGCGCGCATCGGCAAGCAGGCATTTTTATTGTGGGAAGCGGATGTGACCACCTTCGAGCCTGCGATCGAGGCAGATCTGGTGGCAGAGGCGCGCCTGAGCGCCGAGTACACCGAGTTGCTCGCCTCGGCAAAGCTGCCCTTCGACGGCCAGATCCTCAACCTCGAAGGGATCGGAAAATACACTCAGCACGCCGATCGCGAGGTGCGCCACCAGGCCCAGCAGGTGCGCTGGCAGTTTTTTGAAAGGAACGCCGAAGCGCTCGATCGGATCTACGGCGAACTGGTGCAGTTGCGCCACGGGATGGCCCGCAAGCTGGGCTACGAGAATTACATCGCCCTCGGCTACCGGCGGATGCAGCGGGTCGATTACGACGAAAAGGACGTCGAGCGCTACCGCGATCAGATCGCTGAGCTGGTGGTGCCCCTCGCCGCCCAGATCGTCGAGCGCCAGGCGCGCAACCTCGGGGTCGATCGGGTCTATTTCTGGGATGAACCGGTCTTCGATCCGCGTGGCAACCCCGCGCCGGTGGGCGATCACGACTGGATGCTCGCCCAGGCGCAGGGAATGTTCGACGAGATGGCCGCACCGCTCGGGGATTTTTTCAGGCTGATGGTCGCCCGGCACCTGCTGGATCTCAAGAACCGGCCAGCCAAGGCGGGGGGCGGCTTTTGCACGAGCTTTCCGACCTACGGCCTGCCATACATCTTTGCCAACTTCAACGGCACCAAGGGCGACGTCGAGGTCTTTACCCACGAGATGGGCCACGCCTTTCAAAACTGGCAGAGCCGCAGCACGCCGGTCTACGATTACCTGTGGCCGACGCTCGAATCGTGTGAGATTCACTCGATGAGCCTCGAATTTTTGAGCTGGCCCTACATGGAGCGCTTCTTCGGCGACGAGGCCGAGCGCTTCCGCACGATCCATCTGGCCGAATCGCTGCTGTTTTTGCCCTACGGGGTGGCGGTCGATCACTTTCAGCATCTGGTCTACGCCCATCCCGAGGCGACGGCTGCCGAGCGCAAGCGCCTGTGGCAGTCGGTCGAAAAGCGCTATCTGCCCTGGCGCGACTACGGCGATCTGGCCTATCCGGCGGCGGGAGGACGCTGGCAGTTGCAGCGGCACATCTACAACTCGCCTTTTTATTACATCGACTACACCCTGGCCGGTTGCTGCGCGCTGCAGTTCTGGGCAAAAGCCCAGGGCGATTACCAGAAGGCGCTTGCCGACTACGTAGCGCTCTGTCGGCGCGGCGGCGAAGCGCCCTTTCAGGAGCTGGCCCGCTCGGCGGGGCTGGTCTCGCCCTTCACCCCCGGTGCCCTGAGCAGCGTCGTCGAGCAGGCCCGGCGGGCTCTGGCACTGTGATCCGGCTGCTGCCTTTTTGGGTGGCCGATGGCCCGACCCAGATGGCCGCCGACGAGGCGATGCTCGAAGCGCTCAAGCAGGGGTACGCTCCGGCGAGCCTGCGCTTTTATCGCTGGGAGCGGCCCACTCTCTCCCTCGGCTTTCACCAGCGCCAGCTACCAGCCCACTGGAACGGCTTCGAGCGGGTGCGCCGACCCACCGGTGGTCGAGCGGTCTGGCACAGGGGCGATCTGACCTACGCCCTCGCAGCACCCTGCCCGACCGGCTCGACCGGAGCGATCTACGCCCAGCTGAGCCGCTTTTTGATCGTGGGACTGGCCCGGCTTGGGATCGAACTTCACTCTGGCCGGGGCGGCAGCGAGTACGTCCGCTACCCTGGCTGCTTTAGCAGCGCCACCTCCGCCGATCTGCTCTGGCAGGGGCGCAAGCTCATCGGCAGCGCCCTGGTGCGCAGGGGCGGCACCGTTCTCCAGCACGGCAGCATTCAGATTCAGCCCGATCGTATCGGACTGGCAACACTTTTTCCTGAGCAAGTGCCCACGGCGATCGTCGGTCTGACTGAGATCCAGCCGGACCTCGACGGGCTGCAGGTGGCGGAGGTGCTGGCGGCGGCCTGCGCCCAGGTGTTTGCCTGTCCTGTGATCGCCTCTGAGTGGAGCGATTGGGAGCGCCGCTTTATCAGGGGCGCTCGGGCGCGCTGGGCCATTGGTTAGACGGATTGGCACGGGTAAGGCAGAATGTAGAGAAGCAAGGGGAACGCAGATGGAGGGAACCCGGCTGGTATTGCTGTTGCGCAACACGGTTATCGGGTCAGAGCTTGTCTGCACCGGCTGCCTCTACGCCGACCTCGAGGGTCGGCCCCGCTATCGCGGTGAGCGCTGGCTCTGTGCAAGTGACTCTTCCTCTCAGACCGGTCGCTTCCGTTGCCAGATGGGTTTTCACCTTGCCCAGATCCAAGCGTCTACCTGATCTTAGGAACGGATATGAGCTGGCGCGGCAGTACTTCACCGAGTGATCGCATCTTTGCAAGCCTTCCTTATTTGCTGCCGATGGCGGCAGCCCTGCCCTACGGCGTTCAACTGCTCGAACAGCTGGGCCTGACGGCGATCGTTCAGCTACTGGCCCCGGTGATGTTCCTCAACTCGGGCTTCATCGGTCTGGCGGTGTTCATCGCCCTTTTTGCCCTGGTGGTCAACAACCCCAACATCAGCCACTTCATTCGCTTCAACGTCTTTCAATCGCTCCTGGTCGGGATTATCCTCTCGCTTTTGAGCCTCGTGCTGCCGCTGCTCATCAAGATGTTCATCTTTTTGCCGGGCATCGACGTGATCAACCAGACCCTCAGCAATACGCTGTTCTTGGGTGTCTTTGCCCTGGGCATCTACGGCATCGTCCAGAGCCTGCTGGGCCGCTACGCGGAGGTGCCCACGATCTCCGAAGTCGTCTACAGTCAACTGCGCTAATTGAGTGAGCCGACCCTCGCGGATCTGGGCGAGCGGGGGCTGATTGCCCGCCTGGGCCGCTTCTTTGGCCGGGGTAAAAATCTGGTGGTCGCTGCCGGGGACGATGGGGCGGTACTCGCTTTAGGCGATCGCCTGCTGGTTGCCACAAGCGATCTGCTCTTCGATGGGATCCACTTCAGCGACCAGACGACGAGCGCCTTCGATGTGGGTTGGCGTGCAGCGGCAGCCAACCTCTCGGATCTGGCGGCGATGGGAGCGGAGCCTATCGGAACGCTGATTGGTCTGGGGCTTACGGAAGCCACGCCGGTGAGCTGGGTGGAGCAGCTCTACGCGGGCTTTACGGCCTGCGCCGATCCCGTGGGTGGGATCATCCTCGGGGGCGATACCTGCCGGGCCAAAAGCCGCAGCGTGGCCGTCACTGCCCTGGGGGCGGCCCCGTCAGGCCGCATCCTCCGCCGGGACGCGGCCCGTCCGGGTGATTTGCTGGTCGTCACGGGCCACCTCGGGGCTTCCTGCGCCGGTCTGGCGGTGTTGCAGCAGCCCGAGCGCTACAGCCATCTGGACCCGGCAGTGCGCGAAAGGGTCATCGAAGCCCACCGACGGCCAGTGGCGCGCCTGGGGGTGGCACCCCTCGTTTTCAGCGCCTGCGATCGGGCGGCAGCGATGGATACCAGCGACGGCCTCACCGATGCGATCGAGCAGGTCTGCGGCCAGAGCGGCTGCGGGGCGATCGTCGATCTGGAGAATGTGCCCATCGACCCGGCAACGCGGGCGGTGGCCGGCGGCGATGCTGAGCGCTGGGCGCTGGGGGGCGGCGAAGATTACGAACTTTTGATTGCCCTGGAAGCTGCCGCTGCAGGAGATCTGATCCGGATGCTCGGCAACAGCGGTCTGGCTGCCACAGTCGTCGGCGAGGTGACAGCTGAGCGCCCCATCGTCGATCGCCGGGGCCAGCCCCTCGCTGGGCCGCAATTCGAGCACTTTGGCGACATAAAATGACGGTGTAGGTCCGGGAGCAGCCGATGCAGTCCAAAAATTACTTTCGCAAGGGCTTTGGCCTCAAAGCCGAGATCGAGGACGACTTAAAAGCAGAGTACGAATCGGCGCTGATTACGACCATCCGGGCCAACCAGAACGTTCTGGTGCGCGGCGAGATGACGATCCGCCTTGCGGAGGCATTTGGCTTTTGCTGGGGAGTAGACAAGGCCGTGTCGATGGCCTACGAGACGCGCCGCAAGTTTCCGGACCGCCAGCTGTGGATCACCAACGAAATCATCCATAACCCCCTGGTCAACCAGAACCTGCGCGAGATGGGCATCCGCTTTCTCGACGAGGATGCCAACGGCTCTCGGGTGGCCAAAGACTTCGAGCGCGTCGGCGAGCAGGACGTGGTCATTCTGCCTGCCTTCGGAGCCTCGATGCAGGAGATGGCCGTTCTCGAAAAGAAAAACTGTGTGATCGTCGATACTACCTGCCCCTGGGTCTCGGCGGTCTGGCACCGGGTGGGCAAATACGAGACGTCCGCCTTTACCTCGATCATCCACGGCAAGTACCAGCACGAGGAAACCGTCGCCACCGCCTCCCGCGCCAGCCGCTACCTGGTCGTCCTCAACCTCGAGGAGGCCGAGCAGGTCTGCGACTATATCCTCAAGGGCGGCGATCGCAGAGCCTTTTTGAACAAATTTGCCCCCGCCGCCTCGCGCGGCTTCGACCCCGACACCGATCTGGTGCGCGTCGGCATCGCCAACCAGACGACGATGCTCAAGGGCGAAACCGAGCAGATTGGCAAGCTCTTCGAGCGGACGATGATGCGCCGCTACGGCCCCGAGAACCTGGCTGGCCACTTCAAAAGTGCCGATACGATCTGCGATGCCACCCAGGAGCGCCAGGACGCGATGTTCAAGCTCGTCGAGCAACCGCTCGATCTGATGATCGTGATCGGTGGTTACAATTCTTCTAATACTACCCACCTGCAGGAGATCGCCAGCGAGCGCGGCCTGCCCTCCTACCACATCGACAGCGCCGAACGGCTGATCGCAGCGAATCTGATCGAACACCGCGATCTAGGACGCAAGGCGCTGGTGCGCACCCGCGACTGGCTCCCTCAGGGACCGGTGACCGTGGGTGTCACCGCCGGTGCCTCGACGCCGGATCGCGTCGTAGCGGAGGTGATTGCCCGCCTGTTCGAGCTAAAAGGCATTGCTGCCGCTGAGCCGGAAGTCGCAAAGCGCTGAAACCAGCTGGTAAGGGCAAGGGCGAGGGCGTCGGCGGCGTCGTCGGGCCTGGGTAGGGTAGCAAGCTCAAGCTCCCGCTGCACCGCCAGTTGCATCGCCTGCTTGTCGGCGCGGCCATCGCCGGTGAGGGCGAGCTTCACCTGGGGCGGACTGAATTCGACATAATGAACGGCGTGTTGGGCGGCACACAGCAGCACCACTCCCCGCGCCTGGGCGACGGAGATCGTGTTGCCCATGCGGTAAAAAAACAGCTTTTCAATTGCTACCAACTCGGGCCGGTAGGTGACGAACAAACTGCCGATATCTTCGTAGATTGCCGCGAGCCGCACCGGAAAACTGCTCTTTGGCGAGGTCGAAACGATGCCGTAGTCGCGCACCACCGGCAGCGCGCCCTCGGTGCAATCGAGCACACCGTAGCCCACCGTCGCCAGTCCAGGATCGAGACCAAGTATGCGCACGCCACCTCATCTCTAGCGCCTTGATCGCTAGACTACATCTTCTGGGCACCAGATCTTCAAGATTTTGTATTATCGAGGCAGATATTTGCGGGTGCAGGCATGGATCGCTCCAGATGGGGACTGCTGGGGATATTGCTGTTGGTTGTAGGTTGCGGCGGTACGGCGAGCAAGATAGAAATTGCTCTCAAAGATCTAAGCGTGAACAATTGTCCTCCCGGCAGTGAAAACAAGACGAGCATCAGCCTCAACGACAATCCCAACGAGCCGACCCATTGCTGGCAGATCCGGGGAACCGCCGTCAATCCTGCCAGTATCGCCGCCAAAAATGTGGACATCTTCGGCAAGATCATCGACGCCAACGGCACCCCCGCCGTCACCCGCCGCCGGGTGGGTTCGCTTGCCCAACTCCCGGCGGGCACCAGCCGCTTCGACCTGCAGGTCTATCTGCCCGCCGCCGCCAAACCGCCCTTCAGCCTCGAAAATATGAAGGCCGCCGGCTTTCCCAATCAGGTGGATCGCCGCTAGGGCGTACTGCCCGTCAGGTTCATCTCGTATAGAGGCGCGTTGCTCGTTACTTGCAGCATGGCGCTCTTCGCACCGGCGGAGGTGGGCTTGAAGGCCAGGTTGACCCGTGCTGAGCCGCCGGGGGCGATCGTGAGGGGCAGAGTGGGCAGACTCGTCATCTGAAACTGGTCGGCGTCGGCACCAGCAATCGCCAGACTGCTCACCGTCAGGTTGACGATGCTGGTGTTGTTGAGGATCAGCGTCTGCGACGGGCTGGCCGCACCGGTGCTCACGGTGCCGAAATTCAGGCTGCCCGGAGTGACGACGATACTGGGACCGCTGGTGGGCGGATTTGGGTTGACGCGCAACAGCACGATCCGGCCACCGCTCTGACCGCCGTCGATGAGTTCGGCCACGTAGAGGTTGCCGTTGCGGCCATCCTCGGTCAGATCCACCGGGTCGGTAAAGCCGGAGGAAAGCTGGGTGACGGTTGCAATGTTGCCGTCGCTGCCGGGGGTGAGCGTGAGAATATCGTCCCCGGCGCTGTATTCGACGACCAACAGCTGGTTTTTGAGGACACCGGCGAAGCTGCTGCTCTTGTACTCGATCGCTCCATCCGGCGAGCGGTTGAGGCCAAAGTTGTAGGCAAAGCCCCGGTAGTTCACATCCGGCAGCACGCCTACCGGATAGCCCAGGTAGACTCCGGAGGTGACGACCTCCGCCGGATCGACGCCGCTGGTCGGGTTGCCGCCGTTCATGACGTACTGGCCGCGCGTCGGATTGGGATGGCCAAAGTAACCCCCCGACTGGGCAGGGACGACCTTGAAGAGATAATCGTTCTGGGTCGGACCGCCGGTAATTGCCGGCACTGCCGGGCTCACCCCGGCTGGTGAAGAGGGGGTATTGCCGCCCGCCGCACTGCCGTTGGTGGGCAGGTACAGATTGCCGTTGCTGTGCCAGACCAGATCGTAGGCGTTGCGCACCCCGGCGGCATAGATTTTGACCGGGGCGTTTTTGGCAAACGGATCGTAAAAAGGACCGCTGAAGCTGCCGTAGGGGTCGGTCTGCACGTTGATCGGCAGCCCGAATATCTGCTTTGGGCTCACCTGCAGCACCGCAGCGTTGAGCAGATGTTCCTCGCGGTTGCCCCAGGTCTCGTCCGGTGCGCCCATCGCACTGTTGCTGCCCTGGGTGAGGTAGAGCTTGCCGTCGGGGCCAAAGGCGAGGCTGTTGGTGGCGTGGTCCTTCGTCGAGCGCGGCAGGCCGACGATGTAGTCCTGCAGCGTGCCGCTGAAGCTACTTGAATTGAGAATGAGCTTTGTGATCTTGCCCGAAAAATCGGGGGCGGGCTGAATGTAGATCGGCGCGTCGTTGGCAAGCCAGAGCACCTTTGAGTTGCGCGGATCGAAGGCGAGGCCCAGGAGCGAGCGGCCCGCCAGGCCGGTGTAGGTTTCAAGGTTGCTCAGGGTACCGTCGCCGCCGATCGTCCAGCGCCGCAGGTTGCCGTCGATCGACGTGGCGTAGAGCTTGCCGTCCGGTCCAATCACCAGGCTCGCCAGGGCGGCTCCCGAGTAGGCGATCTGCTTGATGAAGCTGGTGCCGGGGGTGCGGGGGCTGGTGGTCGTGCCGGTCGTGAAGCTGCCCGAGTACGGGACGAAGGCCGCTCCAGATTCGTCGTGCAGGCCGCTCGTCACCTCGAAGATGTACTGGGTAGAAGCGTCGAGCAGCGTCGTCGGCTGAAAGACGATCGCATCCGCACCGCCGCTGGTATTCACCGTACCGGGAACGGCCTGATTGTCCTTGGCGCGCAGCAGCCGCACGGTACTGGTGCTGAGAGTGGCCTGATCGACCCCTGCACTGTTGGGCAGCAGCAGATCGGCGCTTACTGCCTGGTCCTGCCTGATGTTGGTCGCACCGTTGATCGGATTGGTGCCGCCCACCCCCGGCTGATTGCCGGTGCTCTTGTTGGCAACGGTGAAACTGGCGCTCACCAGTTGGGGTGAACCGCTCGTGGGGGTGATCCGGGCAGTGACGGTGTGCGGCCCATCGGCAACCGCAGTGCTGTTAAAGGGGTTGGCGAGACTGGTGGTGGTGGAATTCGTTCCCGCAAAGTCGTAGGGAGCGAGACTTTCTGTCTGGCGGGGCGTACCGCTCGCGCTGGGGTTGTCTAAGAAAAATTCGACCTTCGTAATGCCGCTCGTCGGCGTCACAAAGATATAAAGATTGCCCGCGAGAGCCTGGTTCTGAAGCGCGAGAGCATCGCTGCGCGTCGGGGACTGGCTGTTCTGGATGGCGTATTGAGCGAAGGCTGCCTGGCTGAGCAGGCCAGAACCAAAAAGCAAAATACAAAAAAGTATAGTCGCAGCACACAGCTGCCGACAGCGGCTGACAGGGTTGAGGAGCATGGGGGGAGGACACTCCAATTCAGTTGTAAGGGCACTGGACCGATGGGATCCGCTATGCAGACCGATCAGGTCGTGTCACTCGCCCGCTGGCGAGGACACCCTTACCAATAGAACACCTTGTCGCAGGTTGTGCAGCAATCTTTGCAAATCGCAAAAATTAATCAGCCCGATTGTTTTTGGGCAATCGAGGCATCGATCGCTTTTTTGACCGGCCCGCTGAGGAGCCACATCGCCGCGCCGATCGTGAAGCACATCAGGGCCATGCCGAGGAAGAAGGTCTGTTTGGGCACCTTCTCCCAGTACGTGCCGAGATAACCCATCAGGTAGTTACCGGCAAAGTTCGAGAGAAACCAGGCTCCCATGAGCACCGAGACGAGGCGGGCCGGAGCGACCTTGGTCACCAGCGAGAGGCCCACCGGCGAAAGATACAGCTCCGCCACAGTGGCCAGAAAGAAAAAGCCCAAAAGCCACCACACACTCGCCGTCCCGGACGATCCCGCCTGGATCGCCGCTCCGACCATGACCAGGTAGGAGCAGCCGATCGTCATGCAGCTCAAGATCATCTTGCCGATCGTCGAGGGTTCCTTGCGCCGGGAGGACTGCCAGGCCCAGAAGGCAATCACCAGGGGCGTCAGCGTAAAGATCAAAAACGGGTTGATCGACTGCACCCAGGTGGACGGAAACAGCCAGCCGTTGCCGAGCAGGTCGCGGTTGGTATTTTGATCGGCCCAAAGCTGAATCGTGTTGCCCTGCTGCTCGTAGGCCGCCCACCAGAAGGTGTTGATGACGATAAGAGCAATGAGCGCCAGGATGCTCGCGACCTCGGTGCGGTTGAGCGGTTTTTTCTCGGTGTGGGTCTGCCGGGTCTGGGTGAGCTGATCGGTGGCGAGGTAGCGCTGACCGGCCAGGTAGACGATAAGACCAATCACCATCCCCACCCCGGCAGCGCTGAAGCCGTAGTGCCAGCCGACGGTCTGGCCGAGGGTGCCGCAGACGAGCGGAGCAAAGAACGCCCCCAGGTTGATCCCGACATAAAAAATATTAAAAGCGCGGTCGCGCCGCTCGTCGCCCGGCGGATACAGCCCGCCCACCTGGGTTGAGATATTTGGCTTAAAAGCGCCGTTGCCCAGGATGATGAGCCCCAGAGCCGGAAAGAAAAGATTCTCGAAGGCCATCAAAAAATGGCCCATCGCCATGAGCGTGCCGCCCACCACCACCGTCCGCCGCTGGCCCCAGACCTTGTCGGCCAGATAACCGCCCAACAGCGGCGTCAGGTAGACCAGAGCCGTATAGATCCCGTAAATTTGCGAAGCGAACGCCTGGGTAGCGAGGGGACCATAGATACCCTCAAGGGCCCCCTTCACCGCGCCAAAGCCCAGCACATGGGCCGCCACCTCCGGCTTTGAGAGGTGATTGACCATGTAGAGCACCAGCAGGGCACGCATCCCGTAATACGAAAAGCGCTCCCACATCTCGGTGAAAAACAGGATATAAAGCCCGACCGGATGCCCGAAGAGGTTCTTTGTAGGCGGGGTCGCAGCGGCAGGCAGCGAAACTTCGGCTTGGTAGTTGCTCATGAATGGCTGGCTCAGATACAGCAAGCGTTCGCCGGAAGCCCGAGGCGCAGCTCAACGCTCAGGCGGGCGATTACATCCACATACCATACCTGCAATTTATTCCAGGTGCGTAGAGCATTAATTGCAACAATTGTTGCCCAGCCTGACGACAGGTCCTCGCAGGCCGCATCGAAGCGCAGGAGTCGGCAATCCCAGGCTAGAATCGCCAGACAGCGATGTTTGTTCCTCATCCATGTACATTCCCAAGCCGCCCCTCAGGCAGGAGACGAGCGAACGCTTTTCGAGTTTTTTGAATCTGGAACGCTTGCAGCCAGGCATCGGAGAGCGGGGCGACTGGTGGCTCAAAGATGCCCGCCTCATCCGCAGTATGCGCGAGCAGATGCGTCGCAGTGAGAGTCTGGAGGCAGCGGCGTGGGTCCACTACTGGCTGGATATCTGGCAGCAAAAGCAACTGTCCCTGGCGCGTGCCCATCTGGCCGCCTACTTGCAGGAGTCCTGCTTCCGGGCGGCGGAGGCGATGGCAAAAAAACTGGCGCTGGTGCATGGTTCGCTGCAGTTCAGCGTCGAGGACTGCTTTCAGATTGCAATTGCCAACCTCGACAAGGTGCTGGTACGCTTCAATCCCGAAGTCAGTGCCAACCTCGAAGCTTACGCCCACCAGATTTTCCGCAGCAAGATCCGCGACGAAGTCCACAAAAGCCGCGAAGTGCGGCTCATCAGCGAGTGGCTGCTCCTGCGCACCATCGGCAAGGGGACGCTCATCGAGGCGCTGCAGGCAGCGGGGCTTAGCCGCGAGGCAATCGAGAGCCATCTATTGGCCTGGCGCTGCTACGTAGCCCTCTATGTGCCCGAGAGCGCTCCAGAAAATCGGCAGTTCAACCGACCGCCCGACCCGACCTGGCAGGCGATTGCCCGCCTCTACAGCCAGGAGTCGGGCGACGCGCTGAGTGCGGCTGCCGCTGAGCAGTGGCTCCTTACCTGCGCCCGCTCCGCCCGCCAGCATCTCAATCCGCGCATCGAATCGCTCAATGCTCCCCAGCCGGAGACTCAGAGCGAACCGATCACGTTTATCCGGGGCGCAGCGGACGAATCGCCCCTCGATCGGGCGATCGCCGAGGAGGCGCAGGCCGAGCGGGCTACTCAACTGCTCGCTATTCGCAAGGTCTTGAGTACGGCGCTCATCGTGCTGGAGTCGGAGTCGCAAAAGCTGCTCGAACTCTACTACGGCGAGCAGCTCACCCAGGCGCAGATAGCCGCACGGCTGGCGATCCGGCAGAGCACCGTCTCGCGCCGCCTGGCGCAGTTGCGCGCCGGGCTGTTGGGCGAACTTGCCGGTTTGCTGGCAAAAGCCGAGCATATTGTGCCCTCGCGCTCCCTATTGATGGCAGCGGGCGCACAGCTCGACGAATGGTTGACCGAGCGCTTTGCCTCTACTGACAGTCCAATCGGGGAATCTGTACTGTGATGGACAACACCACCCTGCGCGACAGCGCCGATGCAGCCGAAGTCTGGCTGGATTTGCCGGATGCGGATATCGCCTGGCGGCAGGCAGAAGCATTTGGATCACCGGCTGGGCGCTGGCGGGCGTACCTGGGCAGCCTCTGCCTGCAGGCGGTGCTCGAATGGGTGCGCACCGATTTTGATCCGGCAGCGACCGTCTGGCCTTCTGCCGGGGCGCTCGCCAGTATCTGGGAGATTGTAGACGGGACGGCCCTGCAGGTGGCAGGGCGGCGCTGGGTACTGCTGAGCGATGCCCAACTGGAGAGTCAGGCGCTCAGCGTCCCCCAGGAATGGATCGACATCCCTGGCTGGGCCGCCGATTATTACCTGGCGGTGCAGATCGACCCGACCGGAGGCTGGGCGCGTATCTGGGGGTACACCACCCACGCCCGGTTAAAGACGCGCGGTCGCTACGACCCGCCGGAGCGGCTGTATAGCCTCGATCGCGAAGAACTGGTAGGCGATCTTGCCTGCCTGTGGCTGGAGGTGCAGGGCCGGGTGGCAGAGCCGACCCGTGCGCCTGTCGCGCCTTTGCCGCCACTGGCCCGTCCCCAGGCTGAGCAGTTGCTGGTGCGCCTGAGCGATGCGCGGGAAGTCTTTGTCCGACTTGCGATTCCTTTTGCGCTCTGGGGAGCGCTCATCGAGCACGGCGGCTGGCGGCAGCAGCTGTGTGAGCGGCGGCGCGGCCTGCCGGAGCAGTGGTCGGTGCGCCGCTGGCTGGCGGCGGGTCTGACGGGCCTGGCGGCCCAGGCAGGCTGGCAACCGGCACAGACCGCACCTCCGGCCCTGGCGGCAGCCCGCGATTTTCAACCGGCGGCGGGTGCCTTCGAGCGGGAGCTGACGATCCAGAGGCGGCCCTACCGGCTGCGCATCGCCTCGCAGGCCGAAGGGGTCTGGCGCTTCAGCTTGAGCGGGGTAGAGGCGGAGGACCGCGTTCCGGCTGGTTTTCGCCTGCGCCTGCTCACCGAAGATCTGCAGGATTTTGACCGAAACGAGGACCGGGCCGAGGTGGCAGTCGAAGAACTTTTTATCGAAGTTGCCCTCGATCCGGGCGATGGGCTGGTGTGGGAGGTCGAACCCCAGCCGGACGGTTACGATCGCGAAATTTTGCGCTTTTAGACGATGCCCCCAACGGTTCTGCGCACCAGTCGCGACCGCCCCGGACCTGCCGTTGCTGGCCGGTTGCGGGCGGTGCTGGTCGGGGTCAACTCTTACGCGGATCCGGCGCTACCGGATCTGCAGTTTTGCACCGCCGACTGTCAGCAACTGGCCCAGGCGCTCGCTCACCTCCACCGGGGAGCGATAGCCAATGAGATCGCTGTCCACGGCGGCAATGGCGCTCCGACCAGTTCTCAGAGCATGCGGTGGAGCCTCGAACGGCTGGTCGAAACCTCCCAGCCGGAGGATACGGTCCTGTTTTATTTTTCTGGCCACGGTCAGCTCGACAGCGGCGGTCAGGTGGTGCTCTGTCTGAGCGATGCCGGCGGCACGCTGCCTGTGGGCGAACTGCTCGCTGCCCTTGAGCGCTGCCCGGCCCGGCAGCGCCTGCTCTGGCTCGATGCCTGCCACGGCGGCGGGCTGGGCACCGCCCGCGACCCGGCTGCATCGCTCGTCGAGGCGGTCGAACACCAGGCCCGCTCCAGTCGGGGACTCTACGCCATCCTTGCCTGCGACGCGCAGGAGCGCTCGTGGGAGTTTGCGGAACTGGGCCACGGCGTCTTTACATACTTTTTGATTCGCGGTCTGGCGGGTGAGGCCGCCGATGCCCAGGGGCTGATCGACGCCGATAGTCTCTACAAGTACGTCTACAACCGGACGCTGCGCTACATTGACCGCTGCAACCAGCAGCTGCGGCTGATCGCTCAACAAAAGCGCCGCCAGGGCGACAGCTCAACGAGTCGCTTTGCCTATTCGCTGCAGGCTCCCCGGCGCTGCGTCGGCGGGGCCGGAGAAGTCGTGCTGGGCAGCACGGCCCAGCGGCAGCGCGCCAGCCGCCGTCAGGCGCTGGTCATCGACGGTGGCAGCGGCAAGCACACCAGTCTGCAGCTGAGCCGCGAACTGGCCCGCCGGGGCGACTTTGCCGTACAGTACTGGCCGCCGCCGGGCGGTTCCGCTATTTCGGCTCAGCTATTGCTCGCCGAGGGTGTGGCGGCAGGATCGCTCATCTACCTGCGCGGGCGGCTCACCGGCACCGCCGACGCCCTGCACCTGGAGATCGGAGCGGAGCAGTTGGGCCTTGCCTGGCTCGAACCGTTGCTGCAGCGGGCAGCTCCCCAGTTGCTGCTGTTCGATTGGGTCGGTGAACCGGACAGCCTGATCTGCGCCAGCCGCTGGTTGCGCTCGCTGCAGGGCTCGCTGGGCGATCAGCATTCGTGGATCGCTGGGCTTACTGTGAGCGAACAGAGCGAGCAGGTAGGAGCAGCACTGCTCACCACCCTCAAGCAGAACCACGCAACCGGGCTCACCGCCGCCGACTGGCTCAGCCGGGTGCGGGAAGAACTGGCCAGTAGTGCTGTGCAGCTGGAGACCTGGCTGTGCGCCACCCAGGGCGTCGTCGAGGTGCTCCCCGAACGCTCCGACGGCCAGATTGGCCTCGACATCTGCCCCTACATGGGCCTGCGCCCCTTCCTGGAGGAGGCAGCGCCGTACTTTTACGGGCGCGAGGCCCTCGTCCAAAAATTGCTCCTCCGCCTCGAACAGCATCCGCTATTGGCGGTGATCGGCGCTTCCGGCAGCGGCAAATCTTCCCTCGTCCAGGCGGGGTTATTGGCCCAACTGCGCACCGGCCAGGCGATTTTTCGCAGCGACCGCTGGTGGCTGCGCTCGATGCGACCGGGCGAACGCCCCACCGCTGCCCTCATCGATCAGTTGGGTGCGACGCGGCCTGCGGAGCGCGAAGCGCTCGAAGGATTGCTCTACCTGGGCAGCGCCGGGCTGGTGCGCTGGCTGCGCACCGCTGCGGAGGGGCTGGTGGTGCTGGTCATCGATCAAGCAGAAGAACTTTTTAGCCAGACACCGGCAGCGGAGCGCGAGCGCTTTTTGGAGCTGATCTTGGGCGCGCTGAAACAGGCGGCGGATCGCTTCAAGGTGGTGTTCATCCTGCGCGCCGACTTTACCGAAGCCGCCCTGGCGGTGGATGGTCTGCGCGAACACCTTGAGGCAGCCACCGTCTATGTCCCGGCCACCCTCGACGAGCAGGAGTACCGCCAGGCGATCGTCCGCCCCGCCGAGCAGGTGGGCCTCACGGTTGAGCCGGAGCTGGTGGAGGTGCTGATAGGCGAGTTGGGCGGCTCGGCGGGCGAGTTGCCCTTGCTCGAATTCGTGCTCGAACAGCTCTGGGAACATCGGCGGGAGGAGCGATTGGGCCTGGCGGCCTACCGCGAGTGCATCGGTGGTCTGGCGGTCGCGCTCGAAAAGCGCGCCGATCAGGTCTATCAGGGACTGAGCAGCGAAGCGCAAGCCTGTGCCCACTGGCTTTTTACGTCTTTGACCCAGCTGGGGGACGGCGTGCCGGACACCCGCCGCCGCCTCGGTCGCGACGAGCTGAACGTGCCGCGCTACCCGCCCGCCCTCGTCGAAGAGACAATCAAAGCCTTCAGCGACGCCCGGCTCCTGGTAGTCAACACAGCCGCCGCACCCGCCGCCCGGAGCCGGGGAGCGACGATCGCAGCCCAGATTGAGCAGTTGCGCGGCGAGACGACGATCGAGGTCGCCCACGAAGTTCTCATCCGCCACTGGTCCACCCTGCGCTGGTGGCTCGAAGAAAACCGGACCCGCCTGTACCGCGAACGGCAGATCGAGCAGGCGGCCTGCCTCTGGCGACAGCGCGGCGCTCAGCCGGACTTTCTTTTGCGCGGGGTGCGCCTCGCTGAGGCGGAGGAGATCTATGTCCGTCACGGCGACGAGCTGTCGCAGGAGGTTGGACAGTTCATCGAAGCCTGTCTGGCCGAACAGCGATCCCAGCAGCAGCGGCAACAAAAACAACTGCGCCAGGCCCGCCTCGTTGCGGGGGCGATGGTGCTGCTGGCTGTTACTGCCCTGGTCTTTGGGGCGCTCTTCTTCTATCAGGCCCAGAGCGCCCAAAAAGAAGAAGTCCGGGCGCTGGGTGCCTCCGCCGACGGGTTTCTCGCTTCCCGTCGTCAATTGGAGGCGCTCGTCGCTGCCACACAGGCCGCCCGCCGGCTCGATCGCACCCTCTGGGCCGATGCGCCGCTCATCAGCCGCACCGAGGGCAGCCTGCGCCAGGTGCTGGACTCGGTGCAGGAATTCAACCGGCTCACAGGCCACAGCCAGTGGGTGACGAGCGTCAGCTTCAGCCCGGACGGCGAGCGGATCGCAAGCGCCAGCGCGGACGGCACCGTCCGCCTCTGGAGCCGCCGGGGTACACTCCTGCAGGTGCTGAGGGGCCACACCGGCGAAGTGACCCAGGTGCGCTTTGCGCCGAATGGCGAGCGGATCGCAACCGCCGGCATCGATCGCACCGTCCGGCTCTGGGACAATGGCGGGCACTTGCTGCAGACCCTGATTGGCCACGGGCGGGGCATCTATGGGCTCAGTTTTTCCCCGGACGGCCAGCTCCTCGCCACTGCGAGCGCCGATCGCACTATCCGGCTCTGGCGAATGGATGGGACGGCTCTGCGCACACTGCACGGCCACACTGGCCCCGTGCTGGGCGTTGCCTTCAGCCCGGACGGCCAGCTCCTCGCCACTGCGAGCGCCGATCGCACTGTCCGGCTCTGGCGAACGGACGGGACGGCTCTGCGCACGCTGCGCGGCCACAGCGACTGGGTGCAGGGGGTGGCCTTCAGCCCAGATAGTCGCACTCTCGCCACCGGCAGCCTCGATAAGACCGTCCGCCTCTGGAAGCGCAGCGGCGAGCCGGTAGCCGTGCTGCGCGGCCACACCGACGCCGTACCGGCGGTGCGCTTCAGCCCCGATGGCCGGTTCATCGCCAGCGCCAGCTTCGATAAGACCGTCCGCCTCTGGCAACTGAACGCTCAGCCCGCCGCTATTTTGAGCGCCCACACCGGCGAAGTGAGCGCCCTGGACTTCAGCCCGGACAGTCGCACCCTCGCCACCGCCAGCCTCGATAAGACCGTCCGCCTCTGGCATCTCACTGCCGCCTTGCGCCAGAGGTTTATCGCCCACCGGGGCGCTGCCTTGAGCGTCACCTTCAGCCCCAATGGGCAGCTCGTCGCCACCGCCGGGGCAGACGACCGCATTCGCCTCTGGGGAGCAGATGGGCGACTTATAAAAACGCTGAGCACCCCAGGCGGCACCTACGCAGTGCGCTTCAGCCCGGACGGCGAGCAGATCGCAAGTGCCGGTGCGGATGGCAACCTGCGACTTTGGCAACGGAATGGACAGCCCATCCGGGCATGGCGCGCCCACGGCGATCGGGTACGCGACCTGGACTTTGCTCCAGATGGCCAGTTACTCGCCAGTGCTGGGGCGGACGGGACGGTGCGGCTCTGGAATAGCGCCGCTCAGAATGTCGCTACTTTGAGGGGCCACGCGGGCCAGGTGACGAGTGTGCGCTTCTCCCCGGACGGCCATGCCATCGCCACCGCCGGTACCGACGGGACGGTGCGCCTCTGGAGCACTGCAGGTTCACCCATCGCCCTCTGGCGCAACCACCGGGGAATGGTGACGGCGGTGCGCTTCAGCCCCGATGGTCGATTCCTGGCCTCCGCAGGCTACGACGGCACGATCACTCTGCGCGACAGGCTGAACCCTTCGATTCGTAGCTGGCAGGCCCACAGCGACTGGATCGATTCCCTCGCCTTCAGCCCGGACGGCACTACCCTGGCAAGCGTCAGCCACGATGGCAGCCTGCGGCTCTGGAAACCTGACGGCACACCAGGCGTGCGCTTTGGCAGCCCCACCGCCAAAGCGCTTACCGCCGTCACCTTCAGCCCGGACGGCACTACCCTGGCGGCGGCGGGGATAGATGGGACAGTTCTTTTCCAGCGGGGATGGCAGCTCGGGTTGAAGGGTCTTGTGGCCCAAAGTTGCAGCTGGCTCGCCGACTACCTGATAAACAGCCCGGACAGCGAAGTGCGCCCCCTGTGCGACGGCATCCCTTCCCAACAACCGCCATGAAAAAGCACTGCCTGCTCATTGTCCTGCTTTTTGGGGGAGCTTTCTTCTCCCCTGTCCTTGCCCAGCCCTCTACCAGGCCAGAGCCGAAGCCGCCGGCATCGCCCCCAGCCCCCAGGCCCGTGCAGACGACTGCCAGTGTCGATGTGCTCACTTTTTTGCGCTCCCCCGATCGCAGCTTGCCGATAACGCGAACCCACACCGAACTGCGCTCCGACAGTTGCTTCGCAGCCGGTTCACCGCCTCTCACTGCCCTCGTTCCCCGCAGCACACCCGCCCGGACAGCTACTGGCCACCCAACTTTTATCTGGTACCTGCCGGCGACAGCCGACGGGGGCCGCCCGGTTCATTTCCAGCTCGATGCCATAAATAGCAACAGTACCCGGCTTGTCTACGAAACTCGCTACGCTGCCGGAGAACTCGCCCCTGGGCTGGTGCATCTGACTCTGCCTCGCCAGATTTCGGCATTGACACCAGGTCAGCTCTATCGCTGGTCCGTCTCGGTTCTCTGCGAACCGGACGATCCTTCGGCAAGTGCGTCAATAAGCGCCTGGGTCCTGCGGGAACTGCCGTCGCCCGCCTGGCTGGCCCGGCAACAAAAGTCCGACGCACTGGAGCGCCTTCGCCTGAACGCCGTTGCCGGTTACTGGTACGAGACCCTGGCCGCCCTCCTCCCCCGACAATCGGACCAGGTACAGCACTACTGGCAGCAACTGCTGTCCGAAGAAGGGCTGAGCGCTGTAGCCCTTCGCTCGCCCACCCAACAACCCTGAACCCCTCTCCCCTCACCCCCAGCCCCTCTCCCACAAGGGGAGAGGGGAGTAAGACAACTCTGAAACCGACTTCACCCATCCCGCCTGCAGCCCAGTTACAGTGAACCCCCCCTCTTCTTCCCTGCCCGGCGGGGCAGCCCCCCATTCGGGGGGCAGGAGGAGGAGAGGGGGGGCAGGGGGGGTGTGGAGGGGTGGGGACCGTTTTAGCAATCCCCAAAAAACAAAAGAACAACCAACTCCCAAAAGTCTGCTTTCCGCACTTCAGCGACAAAAATGCCGGGAAGTTCACCTCCCGGCATTCTGTCTGTATTCTGTCTGTTGGATAAAGCAGGTTACCGACAACTGCCGGTAACTGGCTCACTTACTGGGCAAGGTCGAACCGATCGAGGTTCATCACCTTGGTCCAGGCCGCCACGAAGGCGTCAACGAAGGCCCGCCCGGCATCGGCGGTCGCGTAAGCTTCGGAGAGTGCCCGCAGTTGCGAGTTCGAGCCGAAGATGAGGTCAACGCGGGTGCCGATCCACTTCTTCTCGCCGGTTGCCCGGTCGCTCGCCATAAAGTAGTCGGCATTGGGCGACGCCTGCCACTTCATGCTCATGCTCGTCTTGAGCAGGTTGACAAAGAAGTCGTTGGTAAGGGTCTCGGGGCGATCGGTGAAGACACCAAGCTCGGAGCCGCCGTAGTTTGCGCCGAGCACCCGCAATCCACCCACGAGCACCGTCATCTCAGGCGCGCTCAAGGTGAGCAGGTGCGAGCGATCGACCAGCACCTCTTCGGTAGAATAAGCCGACTTTTCGCCAGCGTAGTTGCGGAAGCCGTCGATCTTGGGTTCAAGAGGCGCGAAGGACGCAGCGTCGGTCTGCTCCTGGGAAGCGTCGGTCCGGCCCGGCGTGAACGGCACAGTAACGTCGTACCCCGCCTTCTTCGCCGCCGCCTCGATGGCAGCGCCACCCCCCAGAACGATCAAGTCGGCGAGCGAGACCTGCTTGCCACCGCTTTGAGCGGCGTTAAACTCCTGCTGGATCGCTTCGAGTTTCGCAAGAGCTGCCGCCAATTCTGTCGGCTCGTTCACTGCCCAGTCTTTTTGGGGAGCCAGCCGGATGCGCGCACCGTTTGCTCCGCCGCGCTTGTCGGTGCCCCGGAAGGTCGAGGCCGACGCCCAGGCCGTCGTCACCAGCCGCCCGATCGACAGGCCGGAGGCGAGGATTTTTGCCTTGAGTTGGGCAATGTCAGCCTCATCGATGAGCGGATGATCGACTGCCGGCAGCGGATCTTGCCAGATGCGCGGTTCGGCTGGAACCTCGGTCCCGAGCAGGCGCGTGTGGGGGCCCATGTCGCGGTGGGTCAGCTTGTACCACGCCTCGGCAAAGGCATGGGCAAGCTCGTCCGGGTTTTCGTAGAAGCGCCGCGAGATCTTCTCGTAGGCCGGATCTACTCTCAGCGCAAGGTCGGTGGTCAACATCATCGGGGCGTGCCGCCTGGACGGCTCGTGGGCATCGGGAACGGTGTTTGCCGCTTCGGGGTTCTTGGGCGTCCACTGGTGGGCACCCGCCGGGCTCTGCGTCAATTCCCACTCGTAGCCAAAGAGGTTCTCGAGGTAGCCGTTGTCCCACTGGGTCGGGTTCTTGGTCCAGGCACCCTCAAGGCCGCTGGTGATGGTGTGTACGCCGCGCCCGCTGCCGAAGCTATTGTCCCAGCCCAGTCCCTGCTGCTCGATGCCCGCGCCCTCGGGCTCCGCACCGATGTACTGGGATGGATCGGCGGCCCCGTGGCACTTGCCGAAGGTGTGGCCGCCGGCGATGAGGGCGACGGTCTCTTCGTCGTTCATCGCCATGCGGGCAAAGGTCTCGCGAATGTCGTGGGCGGCAGCCAGCGGATCCGGCCTGCCGTTCGGGCCTTCGGGGTTGACATAGATAAGTCCCATCTGCACCGCCGCCAGCGGGTGGGCCAGGTCGCGCTCGCCGCTGTAGCGCTCATCGCCCAGCCACTCGCGCTCAGGACCCCAGAAGATGTCGCTCTCAGGCTCCCAAATATCGACGCGCCCGCCGCTAAAGCCCGCCGTCTTAAAGCCCATCGACTCCAGTGCGCAGTTGCCCGCCAGGATCAGCAGGTCGCCCCAGGAGAGCTTGCGACCGTACTTTTCTTTGATGGGCCAGAGCAGCAGGCGCGCCTTGTCGAGGTTGGCGTTGTCGGGCCAGCTGTTGAGCGGTGCGAAGCGCTGCGTACCGGCACCCGCGCCGCCCCGACCGTCGCCGATGCGGTAGGTACCGGCGGCGTGCCAGGCCATGCGGATAAAAAGCGGGCCGTAATGGCCATAATCCGCCGGCCACCAGTCCTGCGACTCGGTCATCAGTGCATAGATGTCCTGCTTGACTGCCGCAAGATCGAGGCTCTTGAACTCCGCCGCATAATCAAAATCTTCGCCCATCGGATCGCCGGCGGGCGGGTTCTGGTGCAGGACCGAGAGATTCAACTGCTTCGGCCACCACAGCCGGTTGGTCATCTCAAACAGAACGGCGTGGCCCTCGACCTTGCCGTGTCCCATTGGGCACTTCGCTTCAACTTCCATGAGTACCTCGGAGGATGTGTTTTGAATATATAAAAAGGCTGCCAGTGCAACCCCGGTCCTAGCGGACGGTTATACCGTGCCCTGGCCCTGGCACTGGCGGCAGACGCCGCGCACGATCACCTCGACATTGTCGATCTGCGGATAGCGCCCGGCGATCGGACTCAAATCGAGAGAATCGAGCAGATGCCAGTCGATATCGTCGAAGCGGTTGCAGATGCGGCAGATAAAGTGATGGTGCGGCTGGATATTGGCGTCGTAGCGCAGCACTCCCGCTTCGTGGGTGACTTCGTGTACCAGACCCACGTCCTTCAGCGTGCTGAGGGTGTTGTAGACCGTGGCCCGCGAGGTCATCGGCAGGTTGCGGTTGAGTTGCTCGACCAGTTCATCGGCGGTAGGGTGACTATCGCTCTGCTGCAAAAATTGCAGAATCGCGTAGCGCTGAGGCGTAACCTTCAGCCCCTGCTGTTCGAGAAGTATCGCTGGATCGACCATCTTGTTCTGCCCTGGCAGCACCGGGCTGCCGCTACAGGAAAGGTGCGGCATCTAACCGCTTACGCACTTAGAATAAATCTAGATTGAGATGCTGTCAAGCGCGCGAATCTGAATTGCCCTTAAACTGTCCTGGCAGCGGCGTAATTGGGAGTGCAGCGGTGGTGGTGGCGGTGGTCGGGGCAGGCAGATCCGGTCAGGCGGCGGCGCGGTGGCTGGCAAGCCAGGGTATGCAAGTACAGGTATGGGATGGGGGGCGCGGTGAGGCGTTGCAGGGGGTGGCCCAGACCCTCACTGCTGGCGGCATCGAAGTCATCCTTGGTCGAGAATTTGTCCTGGAGGAGCCTCTGCCCAGCAAAGTGATCGTCAGCCCCGGTGTGAGCTGGGATCATCCGGGACTGGTGGCAGCGCGGGCGCGGGGGCTGGCGGTCACAGGCGAAGTGGGCCTTGCCTGGGAAGAACTCAAGGATCGCAGGTGGCTCTGTGTCACCGGCACCAACGGCAAGACGACCACCACCGCCCTTATCGGTCACATCTTTGCCCAGGCGGGCATCGCCGCTCCGGTCTGCGGCAACATCGGCAGGCCCGCAAGCGAGCTACTGCTTACCCCAGAACCCTGCGAGTGGATCGTCGCCGAGTTGAGCAGCTTTCAGATCGAAGCTGCGGGCGACCTAAAGCCGGAGGTAGCGGTCTGGACCACCTTCAGCCCCGACCACCTCAACCGCCACGGCACCCTCGAGCGCTACGCTGCGATCAAGGCGAGTCTGCTCGTGCGCGCCCGGCGGGCGGTTCTCAACGGCGACGACGCCTACTTGAAGGCGCAGCGCCGCTCGTGGCCCGACGCCTGGTGGACGGCGATTGGCGATCCCCAGGCCCAGGTGAGCGTCGAGCAGGGACAGATCTGTGTGCTCGCAAAGCCCGTCCTGCCGGTGGCCGCCGTTCGCCTGCCGGGAGCCCACAATTTACAGAACGTGCTGATGGCGGTCGGCGCTACCTATCTGGCCGGCATCTCGATCGAGGAGATTGGCCGGGCGGTGGCCAGCTTTGAGGGCGTCGCTCACCGTCTGGAGCCGGTGGGAGTCCACGCCGGTATTCGGTTTATCAACGACTCGAAGGCGACCAACTACGACGCGGCCCTGGTGGGCCTGCTCGCCACCCCCGCCCCCACCGTGCTCATCTGCGGCGGCGAGGCCAAAGCGGGCGATCCGGACGCCTGGCTTGCTGCGGCCTGCGAGCGCTGCGCCGCCGTTGTTCTTATCGGCTCAGCCGCGCCACTTTTTGAACAATGGTTCAGAGAACGGGACTACCGGGGGATTACCGTCGCTCACACCCTCGACCGGGCCGTCCCCATCGCCTTCGATCTCGCCCGCGCTGCCCAGGCGGGCTCGGTGCTTTTTTCGCCCGCCTGTGCCAGCTTCGACCAGTTTTTGAACTTCGAGGAGCGCGGTGAGCGCTTTCGGGCTTTTGTGAACGGCCTCACTTCCGTCAGGTCGGATCGCGCTCGATGATGAACAGCAGCGCCGCGAAGGCCATGAAAGGCACGACCAGACCGACGATGATCACCAGCGGCGGAATAACGTTGTACTGCATGAATTGCCCCTTGCCGGTACTTCAGCCCAGAATATACCGCCTGCTCCACCAAAGCGGGACCGATCGCTTTACAACTCGTTAAATTTCGCGACAAAAAACGTGATCAAGAAAGCCCGATCACGTACTTGCGCCATTCCTCGTTGATGCCCCCCCTCAGATGTTTGGTGATCTCAAAGTGGAGGGAGCTGTGGGGACGGCGCGGCAGGCTGGTGAGGGGCATCGCCGCCTCCTTGGGCGTGCGGTTGCCTTTTTTGATGTTGCAGCGCACGCAGGCGGTGATCACGTTTTCCCAGGCATCCTCGCCCCCCTTGGAGCGGGGAATGACGTGATCGATGGTCAGATCTTCTTTGCAGCCGCAGTACTGGCAGGTATGGCTGTCGCGGTGCAGCACGTTGCGGCGGGTGAGGGGGATTTCTTTGTAGGGCACCTGCACGTACTGGCGCAGGCGAATAACGGTCGGGAGGGGAAAATTGCTTTTGAGAACCTTGCCGTTGTGCTCGACTTGCTCCGCCTTTTCTTTGAGCACCAGGATTACCGCCCGACGCCAACTGGTGATGTTGAGGGGTTCGTAGGAGGCGTTGAGAACGAGCACTTTCCCCATGGCAGCCGTCAGAGCAGTGCTTTGCACAGTTTGCCAGATCTTAACTTTAATTATTGCCACCTACAAGAGCTTGCTCAGCGGCGGACAGGGGCGGGATTGGGCTTTCTGGGAGCTGCTGAATCGGACTTTAAGGGGGCAGGTGGTTTGAGCGGAGCACCGACACTCTTAAAAACCGGGCGCGGCGGCACCAGCGGAATCAGGGGCGGCGGGGGCAGCTTGAGCACTGGCGCAACTGCGGGGACAGAAGCTGGTCTGGGGGTGATCTGTTTGGGTTTGGGAGGGGGCGGTGGTGTCCAGACGACGCCGGGAACGAAAAGCGCGTCGCGCATCTGGCAGCCGTTCATCTCAAAAAGCAGGTCGCCGCGCACCCGGAAGCGGGCGGCAATCTCAGGGAAGCCTTCGCCGCGCTGCGGCTTGTAGAGAATGCCGTCGCGGGGCAAAAGCAGCAACCTGTCGCCGCTCTGCAGCGGTCGATTTTGAATCGCTGGGTTGGCTCCAAGCAGCGTCTCGCGCCGCAGCGAGTGGCTGTGGGCGACGCTCTCGGCTGTGTCGCCTTTTTTGGCGACGTAGCTCGTCATGGGCAGACCGGCACAGACATCTTCGGGGCGGATCGATCCTTCTTGTGGCGGCACCACTTTGGCGGGCGGGGGAACGCTCAGGGCACTGGCCGGGGCGCGCGTCGTCTCGTCCGGCAGCGAAGCCGGCGTCTGGGCCAGCACAGCGAACGGACCTGCCAGATTCAAGAACACCCCTGCCCATCCGGCCCTGACCCAGTGCATCGGCTAATTTTGCGGGTAGTCGGTTTGCTGCCACAGGCGCGCCAGCTTCTGACGCCAGACCTGCAGAACCTTTTCGCGCTCCTCGCGGGAGGAACCCAGATCGCCCAGCACCCCCTCGTCGTAGAGGCGCTCGAGCATCTGGTAGGCTTCTTCGAGACTCTTTTGTTGCCCCTGCAGGCCGAGGACGATCGCCTTGAGCTTTGCTTCGGCCAATTCTTCAAAGGTGCCGTAGGTGTGCAGCTGCAGCAGTTGGCTGAGGGCTGATTGGAGGTCTTCTGCGTTGAGCGTCGAGAGGCGGTGTTGAAAGACGGCCCACAGCACGCCGTTCTGGAGGGCAAAGCGCGCCTCGCGGGTGCGATCGAAGCTGGCATCGAGCAATTGGGCCGCCAGTGGCAGCGCCTCCGCCTCCGGCATGATCGGGATCATTGCCCGCAACCAGTCGCGCTCGACGCTGGTGAGAACCAGCAGCCGCCATTGCTCAGCCTCGATCTGCCACTGGCCGGGGGCCATCTCGGTCACGACGCCACCGGCGCTCGCCAGGGCACTCTGCAGAGCTGTGAGATCCAATCTTTACCCACCAACGGCGTCCATCTATTCTACTGTGAGCGCTGCTACCCACCGCCAGGCGCTAAGTTGGCAGTGCTCCACTGGCAAGCCATGTCCGACCTGCTCGCCGCCCTCGTCTTTTACACGGCTCTGCCCCTCTCGCCCGAGCGGCCCCTCGCCTTTGACCGCATCGCCCGCTGGCTGCCCACGGTCGGGCTGGTGGTGGGGGTGCTCACCGCCGGTGTGTACGGGTTGGCAGGGTATTGCTTTGAGCCGCACCTGGCGGCTTTGATCGCCCTCGCCTGCGGTTGGGCGCTTACGGGGGGCCTGCACCTCGACGGCCTGATGGACGCGGCGGACGGCTGGGCTGCGGGGCCGGAGCGGCGACTTGCGGCGATGGCCGACAGTGCCGCCGGTGCCTACGCGGTGATGGTTGCTATTCTCGTCGCTGCCGCTCGCCTGTTTGCCCTGGTCGATCTGGGTTCCGGCACCGGTACTCCTGCGATCGTGCTCGCAGCGGTCACAAGCCGCTGGGGGCAGCTGATGGCGATTGGCCTCTACCCCTATCTCAAGAGCGAGGGCAAGGGCCGCTTCTTAAAAGATCTCACCCGCTGGCCCACCGACGGCTGGTTCGGCACACTGCAGCTCGTACTTGTCGCCGGTGTGGGAGTTGTCTTTTATCCGGCTGCTCGAATCTGGCCTCTGGCAGCGGCAGGCTGCCTTGTTTCGCTCCTGGTCGGCTGGGTCATCGCCCGGCACTTCGGCGGTCACACCGGCGACACCTACGGAGCGGTGATCGAGGCGGCAGAAGCGCTGACGCTGGTGATCGCCACTTTGTTCGTCTAATGTCTGCCCTGTTACAGTGGCCGATCGAGAATCCCGTAGCGCTCCCAGCCCGGTGCGTCGTAGTGCCACCACTCACTCGGCAACGGCAAAAATCCCGCCGCCGTCATCGCCGCGTGCAAAATTGCGTAGTGCTGCCGGGCCGATTCGCTCCAGAGCGCCTGGCTGGTGCGGGCCGCTCTTGGTGAAAAATCATCGAAGGTAGTGGGCATCTCCAGATCGTGGCCCTGGGCGTCCACCAGACTCAGATCCACCGCTGCGCCCCGGTTGTGGCGGGAGCCTTTGGCGGGATTGGCGACGTAGTTTTCGTCCGGCACGAGCGCCCACATCTGTTTTTGAACGGAGAGAGGCCGATAGCAGTCCCAGACTTTCAGGCCATAGCCCTGGGCAGCCAGTTTATCCGTCACCTGGGCCAGGCGCGCCGCCACGGGCTCCCGCAGCAGGCAGCGGGCTCGGGCGTAGACAGCCTTGTGCAAAAAATTGTCGGCGGTGGCGTAGCGCAGATCGAGGCGCAGGCGCGGCGCTACCGGAGCGATATCGACCAGTTGTTCTTCCTGAGCCTGGGCCACCGGCAGCCCCAGGCCCACAAACACCATCCAGACGAGCCACCGGCTTCTTTTCAATCCTCACTCCTGCGGGCTGGCCCTATCTTAGGCTGCCGGCCTTGATCGAGCCGGCCTTCGTCCATAGCTTTTTGCCAGAACAAAGGGGGCGAGTGGGCATGCCTGTCGCTGGCTCCCTGGCACGGGTAGGGGCATCTGTGCGACGAGCAGATCTGGGGAATTTCAAGAACACTTTCAGTGTGGAGAATGGCAATGTTTCAGGACCACGGCTACAAGGGCGAAAACGACCGCAACGAACAACAGCAGGCCCGCGAACCGCTCAGAGGCCCGAACGGCGAGGCGATCGACAAAACCGAAGCCTTTTTGGACTATCTGGGGGACAAAAACCAGCTTTCTGACCTGCGCACCCCCTCGGACAATCCGCTCTCACCCAACTACGTCGATCCGCAGTTTCGCTACATCCCGGACCCGGCGGCGGACCCCCACGAGGGCGGCGGCTATCTGGACATGAAGCACTTTACGAGCGCCGCCACGATCGCTCAGAATCTGCCCTCGTTTCTTGGTCCTGTCGTCCGCTCCCACATCGCCGAGGGGCTGGGGGCTGCCAAGGAGGCCGAGCAATTTGTCCGCGACCGCATCGACGATTTGACCGGTGGACGGACTGATCTTGGCAACGGCAGCGGCTGGCACCACTCCGACTTTGAATCCAATCAGGCGGGAGCCGAATTTGGAGCGCGCTACAGCGAGGATCCGAGGCCGATGCAGCAGAAGATGGCCGAGTTTTTAGAACAGCGCGCCGAGGGTGGCCACCCCAACGAGGTCGATCAGTTCTTCGGCGGCCACCCCGGCAGGGCGATCGATGCGGCGACCGAAGCGCCCTGGAACCTGGTAGAAGCGGGGCAGGCTGCAGCCCAGGGCGACTGGAGCACCGCCGGGGTGCAGACACAGAATTTTTTTGGCAACGTCGGTGAGGCGATCTCAGAAACCTTCCAGACGCCCTTTGCCGGCCTCGACAACACCGTTCTGGCGGCGCAACAGACCGTTCTCGACGGTGCCCAGGCAATCTCCGACGAGGCCGACGAGCACATCGCACAGCCTTTGCAGGACTTTTTCCACGAAGTCAGCGATCAGGCCCAGCAATTTGGCGATGCGGCGGGACAGTGGGCCGACAACATCGACCTCAACCAGCTGCAGGAGTCCGCCGGTGAGGCGGTGGACAACTTCATCGTCGCGCCGCTGGAGAATTTTTTTGGTGGCGAGGCACCCCCCGACGACCCGGAGGCAAATGAGGCGCAAAGCGGGCTGGGCGGCCTCGTCGATGGCGCTGCGGAGATGGTCTCAGACTGGTTTACCGGCGGCGACGAGCAGCCCGACGCTGCACCTGCAGATCCGGACGATGCGCAAGTAGCAGATCTCGATCCAGACGGAATAGAAGACGGGCAGAGCCTGGAGGACGGATTTAGCGGCGCATACGACGAAGCAGAGACCGAAACCTGGTCCGAGGAGCCGATCCTAGACGACGAGCAAAATAACCAAAGCTGGAGCGCGGATCAAGAAGCGGACGCCCAGATCGACGAGTGGAGCGAGGAACCGGCTATGGACCTGATTGCCGAAGAGCCGCTGGGAGCGGATGGACCGCCGGAGGACGAGGGCGAGGTGCCCGTCGAGTAAAAACAACCGGCTGGCCGAGGCCCTCCCTGCCGCCCTATCTTAAAAGAAAGGAACGCAGGGGGTGCTTCGTGCAGAGAGTGGCCTTGGGTAGCGGGGGACCGGAAGTAGCGCAGCTGGGTATCGGCACCTGGGCCTGGGGCGACCGGTTGTTCTGGAACTACGGCAGCGACTACGGTCCGGCGGAGGTGCGGGCGGCTTTTGAGGCGGCGGTGGCCGCCGGCGTCGATTTGTTCGATACCGCCGAAGTCTACGGGCTGGGCGAGTCGGAGACGCTGCTCGGGCAGTGCCTGCGGGCGAGCAACCAGCCTGTCAAGATTGCCACCAAGTACTTTCCGCTACCCTGGCGCTGGAGTGCCGAAGCGGTCGAGGAGGCGGTGAGTGCCAGCCTCAAGCGCCTGGGCGTCGAGCGCCTCGACCTCTATCAGGTCCACTCGCCTTTGAATTTTTTTATGTCCGCCGAGACGCTCATGGGTGCCCTTGCCCGCGAGGTCAAGCGGGGCCGGATCGCTGCTGTCGGGGTAAGTAACTACGGAGCCGCCCAGATGGCCGAGAGCCACCAGCTACTGGCAGCTGAAGGGGTGCCCCTGGCGGTCAACCAGGTGCGCTACTCGCTGCTTACCCGCGAAATCGAGGTGAACGGCGTCCTCGATACGGCGCGCAAGCTGGGGGTGACCATCCTCGCCTACAGTCCCCTGGCCCAGGGACTCTTGAGCGGCAAGTACACCGCGAGCAATCCACCGTCCGGAGCCCGCCGCCTCGACAGCCGCTACGGCGCTGCCGGGATGGCCGCGATTGCCCCGCTCCTCGATCTATTGCGCACTTTTGGCAAAAAGTATGATCGCACCCCAGCTCAGGTTGCCCTCAACTGGCTCATCTGCCAGCCGGGGGTGCTGCCGATTCCAGGAGCAAAGACCGCCCCTCAAGCCCGCGAGAACGCCGGGGCTTTAGGCTGGCAACTGAGCGGCGAGGACGTTCAGCAGCTGGACCAGGCAAGTGTATCCTGGCGAAAAGCCTAGAGTTGCCATCGCCGCCCGTGAAGCTTTGGTGAATAGTTCCCCCCTTGTCCGCAGATAGATTGCTCCTATTGCAACGTTTGGTTATACTCGAAGCGTTGATGCAGAAGCGCTCTCGGGCGGGCTGTATCGCGCTGTGCGGACTGCCTGGCAGCCTGCCGGCTCTGTCGAATTGGAGTTCTTTCCTTGGGTAGTAGCTCTGACATTCCGATAACACTGCTCCTCTAGGAAAGGAAGGTTTCTCTTCCTTCCCGATGGGGAGCGAAGGGAGGCCCAGATGTTGACGCAAGATCGGCGTGAAGCCCTGCTCGCAATCGAGGGGCTCGCCAATCTCAAATATGAGCTGAACAACATGAACCCCGCCGACGCGGGGGATTATATTGCGGCATTGCCGCCCAAAGAGCAGGCGCTGACATTTCGGTTGCTCGCCAAGGGCAGTGCCGCCTCGGTGTTCGAGTATCTGCCCAGCGACGTGCAGGAGATGCTCATCGAGAGCCTGCACGCCCGCGAGGTGCAGGCTCTCGTCGATCAGATGTCTCCGGACGATCGGGCCGAACTGTTCGACGAGCTACCCGCCCGCGTCGTCAAGCGCCTGCTCTCGCAACTCAGCCCGAGCGAGCGCGAGGCGACCGCCCTGATTCTGGGTTACCCCGAGGGGACTGCCGGTCGGGTGATGACCACCGAGTACGTGCGGCTGCGCGAAGATCTGAGCGTTGCCCAGGCGATTCAAAAAATCCGCAAGCTCGACAGCGACAAGGAGACGATCTACTACGCCTACCTCACCGACGGCGAGCGGCGGCTGCTTGGTGTGGTCTCGCTGCGGCAACTGTTGTTTGCCGAGGCGGAGACGCCGGTGCAGGAGCTGGCGCACGAGGCGATCATCACCGTCCAGACTACGGCCCCGCAAGAGGAGGTGGCCCGCCTGCTCAAGCGCTACGACCTGCTGGCGGTGCCGGTGGTCGATCTCGAAAACCGGCTGGTAGGCATCGTCACGGTTGACGACGTTGTGGACATCCTCGAAGAAGAAGCGACCGAGGACATCCAAAAATTGAGCGGCATCTCGGGCGGCGACGAGCAGGCGCTTTCTGCGCCGCTCACCAAGGTGCAAAAGCGCCTGCCCTGGCTGTTGGGCAATATCGTCCTCTACATCGGAGCGGCGAGTGCGATCGCCCCTTTTCAGACGACGATCAGCCTCATCCCGGTGCTGGCAGTGGTCATGCCCATTCTTTCCAACACCAGCGGCAACGTCGGCATCCAGGCGCTCTCGGTGACGGTGCGCAGCCTGGCGGTGGGCGAGGTGAGCCCCCTCGATGTGCTGCGTATCCTGCGCAAGGAGATCCAGGCGGGCCTGCTCAACGCCCTCGCCCTCGGTCTCGCCCTCGGGGCGCTCACCCTGCTCTGGGCTTCGAGCACCGAGCGCTGGGTCGGCCTGGTAGCGGCGCTGGTAATGGCGCTCAACGTCATCGTCGCCGCTTCCTTCGGGGCGCTGCTGCCGATGATTCTCAAGCGCTTCAAGCAAGATCCGGCCCTGGTGAGCGGTCCCTTGCTCACCACCCTGCTCGATACGGCGGGTTTCTTTACTTTCCTGGGCCTCGCCTCGCTGTTCATCCACCAGTTCAAGGTCGGCTAGCATCAGCCTGTCCTGACAGGTTCTCCCCCGGCCCCTGTTCTCCTGGGTTGCCTTGCTGCTATGCTTGTCCTCGCCTGAAGGGGCCAGTGCGTCCCCAACCTGCCCATCCACCCTGACCACGATGCCCTCTATTTCATCCACCGTGCTCGCTGCCGGTGCTGCCGTTCTGGCCGGACTTTTAAGCCTCCGGCAACCGGTTTTTGCCACCGACATCGCCACCTCCGATCCGGCCAGCAACATCGTCGATGAAGAGTTCGATCAAGGCAGTGCCCAGTTTGCCTGGGTCGATCTGGCGGGCAACCTCTGGGTCGGCAAGGTGGACCCGAATACGGGCGCTTTTGTGCCGCCCACCGGCAAGGGCGTTCTCGTCGATGGCACCGCTGCTCCCCTCTCCGGCAACGGCACGACCAACGTCAATGGGCCGGAGTGGGCCTATAGCAGCGCCGGTGCTCAACTGGTCTATACGAGACTTGATCGAACGAGCGGCGGCCTCTCGCTTGCGACGGCGGTGCAGAATGGCACGACCTGGACGGCTTCGGCGATCTTAGAGGGCGACAATCGCCAGGGACCGATCGGCAGCGAGGACACCAACGACACCGCTCCCCGGATTATCTACTTCGATGCGGGCGGCTTCGGCAATTCGGCGATTCTCTGGCGCGATCTTTACGAACCCAGCACCGAGGGGACCGTCGATAGCGCCGGAGCCTCGGGGGCGCGCTGGAAGCCGATGTCCCACTCGGTCGTCTACACCAGATCGATCAACAACGTTCAGCAGGTCTTCGAGTTCGATACCGACACCGGCACCGTCACCCAGATCACCTTCGACAAGGGCGATAAAAGCGCCGTCTTCAGCTGGCAGGCACCGGAATTTGGCAACGACTACGTGCTTTTTGCCGAGTCCGGGGGCAGCCAGTTTCTGATCTACCGCAAGACCAATGGCCGCTGGAAGAAGATCAACGCCGTCAAACCGCCCTCGACCGGAAAATACCTGCTCTCGCCCCAGTACTTTGTCTACAACGGCAAGTCCTATATCTTCACCGTCACCTCGACCAGTACCAACCCCTACGCCAACGTGCCGACGGACATCTGGCTGGTGGGCATCGACCCGGCCAGTCCTTTCTCGCGCAAGGTGAGCGATGAGACCGTCAAGGCCCGCCGCGATCCGGAGGTCTTTATCACCAATCAGGGGCCCTATATCTACTTCAACGCGATCAGCCGCGCCGGTGGAGCGGTGATCTATCGGGCCGACACGGGCTTGGGCAGTACTCCCTGAATCATTAAAAAATGCGCCAGGGACCAACCCCTGGCGCGCTGCATTCACAGAACCCATCGGCAAAGAGCGTTACTGCTGGATCGCGTCAACAGCCTTCTGGGCGTTGACCAGACCAGCGCCGGTGTAGAAGTTGAAGCTCGTCGTGTCGAAGACATTTTTGAACTTCGTGACGCTCGCCGAGCCATCTGAGAAGTTAACGGTGACGATCGCATTTTGCAAGACGTCCGCATTCCCTCCCGGCAGAAAGAAGGGATTCTCGCCTGCAAAGACGCGGTTGACGTTGAAGTTGATAAAGCTACCGGGCTGAAACTCATTGGCATCGAAGGTGACAGTCAGCACCCGGTTGTCGGCGCTCGTCGTCGTGTCGAGTGCGACAATGCCGGTATTCGGGTCAGGAACAAAGCTGCCGCCGTAGTTGCCTACGAGGGTGCCAAACTGAGGAGCAAAGACGACGCCATTGAGCCCCGTTCCGGTCGGATTGAGGTCGATGCTCACCGTCGAGATGTTCTTGCCCGCACCCGACTTGAGGCTGAGCCGGAAGAAATTGGCGTCGAAGGTGCCTTCAAAATCGCCGCCGACGGCAAGAATTTTGCCCTCCGCAAAGGTTGCCTTGCTGAAGGCCCGGCTGAGGTCGAGGGGCAGGCGGGTGGCTGTCGCCTGCAATGTCCGGTAGAGCTTCTGGGGAGAGACACTGCCCGGTCCGCCCGCTGCCTCCAGCACCAGTGCCGCCACCCCGGCCACGTTCGGTGCTGCCGCGCTCGTGCCAAAAAACTGCGGGAAACCGCTTGGGCCGGGAGGGCCGCTGAAGAAGGTGGTGCTCACCCCGTCTACACCGGCAATCTGTGGCACATTGCGCAGGTCAGGGGTGCCCAGACGGTTGCCTGCCACATCGAAGAGAATCGTCGAGGGACCACGGGAAGAAAAATCCTCCGGCAGCTTTGGAAGACCAAAGAATACGGCACCCACCGCCTGTCCGCCCCTCGCCACAGCATGACCGTAGGTGGTCGGCCCGTCGAGCACCGGCGTCGAATCGAAGGAAGAACCGTTGCCCAGATAGACGTAGCGCAGACGGTTCGCTGGACCGTTGTTGGCCTTGGCGATCGCCAGTTGGAAGTTGCCGAACGGGAAGACAATCTCCAGCGGCTGGTCGGTGGAGAGGTTTTTGTCGATGCCGCTCACCGAGCCCAGGTAATCCCCCGTCGTCGAGAAGATGAGCAGGTTGTAGTCGGTTTTGACCAGCCCGGCGTTGAAGGGTTCATCCCACTGAAAGACGATCGGGCCGCCGCTGCTGATCACCTGCTGGGTAACGACCGGGATTGGCCCGGTCCCAAAGTTGTGAAAGTTCTTGGCAATCGAAGAAGGCACCTGGGAGAGGTCGATGTTGGTCAGACCCTGGTCTTTGAGTTGCTGGACGGTGCTGCGGCTCACTGGCTTGAAATTGGTATCTAAGCCCGTGCGCGAGTTGTTGCCCGCCGAGGAGAAGTAGGCCGCGCCGCTGCTGGCGACGAAGTTGACCGCCTGGGCGATGACGCCATCCTCGAAGAAGGGCTCATCGAAGTAGATGACATCATCGACGATCACATCCGCGCCAAACTCGTTGCGCAGGCGAATGATGTTGTTGGCAAATTCAACTTCGCCACTAAAAGCCGTTGCAAAGCCCAGGTCCGCCTTCGGTGCAATGTCATGGACCAGTTGGAGGATCGCCCGGCCCTCGTCGGCTCCGCCTTCAAATTCTTCGAGCACCGTGACTGGAGTGGTGTTGCCATCGGGGTTGCCCGGACCTGGCAGATCGCCCGTCGCAATATCATCCTCAGCCGTTGTTGTAGAGAAGGAGGTGTTGTAGCTGTCGGAGAGCACACCAATCTTGATCCCAGCCCCTTGAAAACCCAGATCTTGAACTGGCTGAATCTTCTGGACACTCACCGCTTCGCTCGTCACCGCTCCGATGTTGCGCACCGGTGCGTAGGCAGCCGCGACACTGCGCAATCCCCCGAGCCTGGCGATCTCACCTGCTCGCTCCAGGGGGATGTAGCCCTCGATCACGCCTCGACGGTAGGTCGAGGTGGCTTTTACCGTGAAGCCGCGCTGCTGCAGCAGGGCAACGGCCTTTTTGAGCGAAATCTTGCCGTCGAGGTAGATATCGACCAGGGGCCGCTCCTTGCGCGCATCGAGAAGAAGCGGAAGCTGCTGTTTCGGCGAGCGCAATTCGTTGAGAGCGGCGGTACGGTCAGTGTTGTGCAGACTGAGGATGCGGCGCAGAGCACCGTTGATGTTCTCAGGCAAATTTTGCCGATCAGGGACGTTTGCCCCAATGTCGGACTTGCTAGGAGGAGCGGCGCTGCGCTGGCGGGGCTGTCCCAGGTTTGAGGGTAGAGTCTTCTGGGCCCGGTTTGGAGCCGGACTCTGAGCATACACAGGTTGCAAACTCGTAAGGCTCACGATACCGATGGCTACGACGCTCAGAGTGAGCTTGAGTTGAATAGACACGAGCATTCCTCCAGATCGAATGGGGCGTCGTCCCACTGTGTGAGACAGAGGGATGGTGGCACACTCGACTTTCTTAAGTTCGTATACCGGTTTCTAGAATTGGCGTTTTTGGTAAACAGGACGCTATCCCGCCGCTGTGAGCCGGGTTTGCATGTATTCTGGATGACATCTATCGCCCGGCGCGCCGTCCGGCCAGGGTCCAGCCTGCCACCTGGGCCAGGGGCCGATAGGGAAAATGCAGGCGATCGAGCTGGGCACGCGACTCGGGGGCAAGCCACCAGTAGCTGTGGATCCGATCGCGCTGAACTCTAGCGGCGTCCAGGGCTCCGCCAGGGTTGGGCGTATAAAAGGCGAGGGCGATAAATTCTGAGACCCGCTCGCCGTTGTTTTCGTAGACCAGGGCAATCGGCTGGGCCGGATCGATGAGGCTGCTCAGGCGCTGCTGGGTGAATGCCTTGAAGACAGGGCTGAAATCACCGATTGCTGTGCCCGCCAGCACCAGGGTGAGCCAGGGACCACCGATCAAGGCTGCTGTCCAGATAGGTGGAGCCGCTGCCTTCAGCCGCTGCCAGGCTAGAGCCGCGACCGGAACCACCAGCCAGCAAAGCCCGAGCACCAGGGCCAGAGGCAGGTAGGGAGCTGCACCTGCTATCCAGGCCGGGTGCAAGATGAGCAGTACCACCGCAGTGAGCAAAAAAGCGGCGAATAGCGCGAGCAGGGCACTGGTGATCGTCCGGGGAAAATTGGCCTTGCCTCGAAGGCACTCCTCGATCCAGACTCCGCTCAGCAGCGCCAGGAAGGGACAGACCTGCAGCATGTAGTATGACTCTTTGGTCGAAAATAGCTGCAGCAGGACAAGCAGGCAGGCGGAGTAACTGACCAGTAAAAACGCTGCCTTTTGTCGGTGTCGCAGGAGTACCCACGCTCCACCGATCGCCGAAAACAGCCACGGGAAGGTGTTAGCCGGCAGGTTCCAGAGATAATAAAACGGTCCGACCGCATGAAATTCCTGTCTACCCAGTTTGAAGAGGTGGCCAAAAAGCTGCTCGTAGACGACAGTGCCGTAGACCTGCGAGGCGGCCCAGTACCAGAGGCCAAACAGCCCCAGCCCCAGCCCCAGCCCCGCGTACAAAAACCGGTTGGTGAGCAATCGGTGTTCGCGCTGCCGCCAGAATAGCCAGGGAACGGTGGCCGCCGCCGGTAACAGTACCATCGTGAACTTGAGTAGTAGCCCGAGACCGACAGCGATTCCCCAGCCTGCAGCCCAGAGGGAGCGTCCGGTCCGAGTCGCGAGCAACAGACAGCCCAGGCCCGCCAGTTCGATCGCCGTGAGCAACACATCGGTGACCGCCATCCGGCCATAGAACATCCACAGATAGACCGTGGGCAATACCAGCGCCCCGACAAAAGCAGGCCGGGGAGCAAGCAGCATCCGGCCAATGCCGTAGGTGAGCAGTACTCCAGCCACCGCTGCGAGGAGGCTGGGCAGGCGGGCACTCCCTTCGCTGATCCCAAAAAGCTGAAAGCTGATAGCGATGAGCCACTGGTTGAGGGGCGGCTTCTCGAACCAGGGGCCGCCCAGAAAAACCGAGCCCAGCCACTGGTGGGTGCGCAACATCTCGCGGGCCATCTGGGCGTAGTAGCCTTCGTCAGCGCCGATCAGGCTCTGGGAGCTGGGGTGAACCAGCAAGAGCGGTAGAGTGTAGCCGACCAGCCCTAAGCTGGAAAGAACGTCCGCGATCGATGGAGCGCGTTTAGATGACTGCAGCATTGCCTTCCAGCACCCAAACCCCGAGTCCAGATCTCCGGATTGTATCATTGATCCCGAGCGCCACCGAGATCGTCGCCGCCCTTGGCCTGGCAAACCAACTGGTGGGCCGCTCCCATGAATGTGACTATCCCGCAGGTGTACAGGCGCTGCCGGTCTGCACCCGGCCCCGCTTCGACCCGGTGGGCAACAGCCGCGAGGTCCATGAGCGAGTCGATGCAATACTTAGAGAAGCCCTCAGCGTCTACGCGGTCGATCTGGCCGTGCTCGATGCGCTGAAACCGACTCATATTCTCACCCAGGCCCAGTGCGAGGTCTGCGCTGTGAGCCTTGCGGATGTCGAAAAGGCGGTTGCCCAGCTCAGCGGCGTTCAACCCCATATTCTTTCGCTGCAGCCGAACCACCTCATCGACGTGTGGGCGGACATCGAGCGGGTGGCGGCGGCCCTCGAGGTGGAGGGGATAGGGCTGGTGCAGCAGCTGCGTACCGGGGTCGAAATCTGCTCAGCCCAGGCCCAGGCAGCCGGCAGGCGGCCCCAGGTAGCCTGTATCGAGTGGACGGACCCGCTCATGGCGGCGGGCAACTGGATACCGGAACTGGTAGAACTGGCCGGTGGACACTGCCTGTTCGGCACCGCCGGTCGCCATTCGCCCTGGCTTGACTGGGCGGATCTGTGGGCTGCCGATCCGGAGGTGATCGTCTTTATGCCCTGCGGCTACGACCTGCAGCAGACCCGAGAGGCCGCCTGCGATCTGGCCCGGCGACACGACGAGTGGGCACAGCTGAGCGCGGTCAAAAGTGGCGAAGTCTATCTGGTAGACGGCAACCAGTACTTCAACCGGCCCGGACCCCGGCTGGTCGATTCCCTCGCGATCCTCGCCCAGATCTTGCATCCGGAGCGCTTCGCCCGCGAGCATCCAGCCACGGTCTGGGCACGATTACTTTAATCGCGCCGGATTATCGAACGGCATGACCAAGGCCATTACTCTGCGAATTGGCTGGTTACGTCTTGCTTACCATGGAGAACACGCAACAATACGAAGCTGTCATCGTCGATGCGAAAATAAAAGCAGCGTTCACGGTAAGGAAAAGCGCGCAGACCAGGACTGACCCATTCTCTGGACGCTCCTGTTATGCCTAAGACTGCGAGTTTTTCGAGCTGATTGGTCAGATCCTGTACGAAGGCAACTGCAGCAGCAGGATTATCTGCGGCAATTCCTGAATAGATGGTTTCCAGGTCTTCCAGCGCCTCGGGAGCAATGATCAGCTGTCGCGATTTAATCGTTGTTCTCCCCGCGCGATGACATCCTGGGCTAGCGTCTCACCGTTGCTGTAGGCCAAACCTTTTCCTGCCGCAATTGAGGCCGAAGCTAGGGCAATTTTCTCCCGCAACTGCTGCAGCTTTGCAGTATTGTCAGGCTCGTCCAGAAGGCGCGCCAGCACATATTCTTTGATGCTCAGGCCCTGAAGAGCTGCCATGGCCTTGATGCTCTGATGCTGTTGTTCTGTGACTTCGATCGTTAGTCTGCTCATAGTGGCTTCGCTTGTGACACCAGAACTCATTTTTAAGTCTCTAGCCTATCACACAAATGTACATATGTAAAATTGCGCGCCGTCAAGAAGCCCGCTCCCGTACCAGTCGCACTCCGCAGCAATGGCAATGGTGCTTCTCAAAACTTGGCAGTGCAGAGAACTTGATCTGTCCACTAAGCCCAATTTAGGAAAAGGGCTTGAGAGTGCGGGCATGTCTTTCGGCACTTCCAGCCGCAGCCGCGCCTACTTTTGCATTCCTGGCTACCCGTGCGCACAGCAATTTCTTAATTAGAGTGCAGGTTGCCGCTGGCGGGCGACCTCGAATAGGAGCAGCGCGCAGCTGACGGCAACGTTGAGCGATTCGACGCCAGGGGCAAGGGGAATGCGCACGCTCTCGCTGATGGCACCCCGCAGCGCCGGGCTCAATCCCTGACCCTCACTGCCGAGCACAAAGGCAGAGGGCCGCATCAGGTCGTACTGCCAGAAGGTACGCTGTCCATCGGCGGCGGCGGCGAGTACCTGGACATTCTGCCGAAGCAGCGCTTCGATGACTGCCTCCAGATCCAGACAGCGCAGCGGCGGATTTTGAAACCAGAGCCCGGCACTGGCTCGGAGTACTTTTGGATGCTCCGGATCGACGCTATCGGCGCTCAAGATAAGTCCATCCGCTCCGACCGCAGCACAACTGCGCACGATCGTGCCGACGTTGCCAGGATCTTGGAGTGTTTCACCCAGCACCAGAAGGGACGGCCCTGAGCGGAGCAGAGTCTCCCAGGAGCGCTCCCGGCGGCGCAGGGCAGCGACGATCCCGCTCGGGTGAACGGTGTCGGCCACGGCTTCGAGCACGGCAGGACTCACGACTTCCAGCCGCGCCGTTGCCTTTTCGATGGGAGAAAGTTCGCCCGGATGCGCCCGGCCCCAGTCCTCGGTGACGAGCACTACCTCCGGTTTCCAGCCGGACTGAACGGCTTCCAGGACCGGGTGGGTGCCCTCGACCAAAAAAAGCCCCGCCTCGCTGCGCTCCTTTGCCGAGTGCAGTTTGCGCAACTGTTTGATGAGGGGATTTTGGCGGCTCGTCAGCATCGAGCGGGACGGTTAGGGTAGAAAGAGTCGATCTCCAGCCAGTATGCCCGACACCCTGCCCCGCGAAGAACTGATCCGCAAAGCCGAGCACCGCGATGTGATGGCCCGGCTCATCGATCTGGCGGAGGTGGCGCTGCGGGACTGGTCGGTGGTCGTCTCCGATTTTTATGCGCCGCCGGAGGTGGGCGAAGCGCTCGCCATCTTCGAAAGATTGGTCGAACTGCACGCCGTTGCCTGGGGTGGCTATCCCCAGGCGGAGCGCCAGCGGATCGCCCTTGCCCGCGAGAGCATCGCCGTCGAGGCGGATCAGATCCCGGTAGCAGCGATCGATATTCGCGGCAACTTTCTTTTTGACGCGGCAAGCCACCGCGACTTTCTGGGCGCACTGCTCGGCACGGGCATCGTGCGGGCGAAGGTGGGCGATATTCTCGTTCTGGGCGACCGGGGAGCGCAGGCGCTGGTGGTACCCGAACTGGTGCCGTTTCTTGAGATGCAACTTAAGAGTGTGCGGACGGTGAGCGTGCAGGTGGTGCCGGTGGATCGGAGCGAACTGCGCGTCCGGCCACCCCAGACCAAAGAGATCACCTCCGTCGAGGCGTCGCTGCGCATCGATGCGCTCGGTTCGGCGGGCTTTGGCCTCTCGCGCAACAAGATGGTCGAGGCGATCGAGGCTGGAGACGTGACCCTTAACTGGAAGACGGTCACCCAGCCCAGCAAGAACGTCCAGACCGGCGACCGGATTGCCCTACGCGGACGCGGGCGGCTTGAGATAGGCGAGGTCGAACCCACCAAAAAAGGCCGCTTTCGCGTCCAGATGCTGCGTTACCAGTAGGGTTGTCGCTTCAGGAAACGACAGCGGTCGAGGGGTTGGCGAATTCCTCGATGCTCAATCTGGGGGAGACGCGGGCGGCGCGGTTGAAGAGGTCCTTGCGCTCGGCCTCGCTCTTGGCTGCCAGGTAGCGCGCTCTAAGTTTGGCGAGCTTGTGTTTGCGGTGGCGGCGGCGGCCCAGTTCTTTGGTGCGCTCGATCTTCTTGAAGGACATGGGTACTCGGTTTCATTCCACAGCTATCTACGATAGCACCTGCGAACCGGTGGCCCAACGCTCGGCCCACTGCAGCGTCTCGGTGACCCGCGCCGGGTCGGTCCCCTCGCAGTAGAGGCGCAAGAGCGGTTCGGTGCCGCTGAAGCGAATCAGGAGCCAACGCCCATCGCTCAGGCGGAACTTGTGACCGTCGATGGCTGTGTGTTCGATGACGGCGAGTCCCGCGATCTGCTGGGGAGGGCTCGCTTCCAGTTCGTCCAGCAATTTTTGCTTGAAGGCGGCGTCGGGCAGTTTCAGGTCGCGGCGGTCGTAGTGGGAGTGATAGTCCAGCTCGTCCTGCAATTCGGCAAAGAGCACACTCAGTTCCTTGCCGGTCTGGGCAACGATCTCAAGCAAGTAGAGCGCGCACAAAAGCCCGTCGCGCTCGGGGATATGACCCAGATAGCCGATTCCGCCCGATTCTTCGCCTCCTAGAAGCACCGGCTCACGCAGCATGATGTCGGCGATGTACTTGAAGCCGATCGCCGTCTCCTCCACCGGCAGGTGGCGGGCGCGGGCCACCTTCGCGATCAAGTCCGAACCGCTGATTGTCTTGACAACTTTGCCCGTAAGCCCCCGGCGGCGGGCCAGATGATCGACCAGCAGCGGAATCAGCACCTGGCAACTCAAGAAATTGCCCCGGCGATCGGCAGCGGCGATCCGATCGGCGTCGCCGTCGAGGGCCAGTCCGACTAAGGGCGCTTCGCCCTGGTAGCTGCGCACCGCCTTAAAGAGCGGAGCCAGATAGCGGCCAATCGGCTCCGGGGGCGTGCCGCCAAAGAGCGGATCGTGCCGCTCGCGCACCTCGATTACACCGGGGCCGAGCAGTTGGGTCAGCCCTCCCGCTCCGACGCCGTGCATGACATCGACGTAGACGGCGAGCCCGGCCTGCTTGATGGCGGCGATATCGACCTTGGTGCGCAGCAGCGCCAGGTAATCTTCCCAGGGATTAAAAAGCGTCTCTTCGGCCTGGGGCCGGGTTGGTGGCTCCGCTTCTTCTAAACGCTTCTCGATTGAGCGGGTGATGTCGCCCGGTACCGAACCGGCAAAGGCTCCCTTGACCTTGATGCCGCAGTAGGCCGCCGGGTTGTGGCTTGCAGTGAGCACCAGCGCCCCGAGGGCACCGTGGGCCTTGACCGCCCAACTGAGGGCTGGAGTCGGCGCGGGCCGGTCCGCGAGCAGAACCGGAATCCCCTGTTCGCGCACGGCCTGGGCGGCGGCGGCGGCAAATTCGGCGGCTAAAAAGCGCCGATCGAAGCCAATAACCACTCCCTGGCCTGTGTAGCGCTCAGCCAGCACCCCGGCAGCAGCGGCGGCCACCCGCCGGACGTTCTCGAAGGTAAATTCTTCGGCGATAATCGCCCGCCAGCCATCGGTACCGAAGCGGATCGCCCTGCCTGTCATCGCCTGTTTTCCTCGCAGCTTTTCGCACTTGCGAGTATAGGCGATGGCGACAGTTCGACAACGGCCCCGAGCCTTTTCAACAAAAATAGGTGACAGGCAGTACGGCGCGGCCCCAGTCGCGAGCTTCGGCAAAGAGCGTCTGTTCTGTAAAGAAGAAGACGGTACCCTGGGCCGCTTCGATGGGCTGGCGGGCGTTGCAAAAAAAGGACATCTCGCCGCCGTTGCCAACCCTGTACAGCCCAATGTGCCAGTGATAACCGCGCTCCCGCAGGCCGCTCACCAGTGTCGGCCAGTGCTCAGCCACCGGCGGCAGGGGCAGGGCAACCACAGGATAGCGCTGCTCGTTCTGCCCGCTCAGCGCCCAGAGAACGTCGGTGCCTGCGCCAAAGTACATCAGGCCAATCGCTTCCGGCAGCTTGCCGCTGGTGTGCAGATCCATTAGCGTCCAACCTGCCGCAGTGTTCTCCTCTGCCAGACTCAGCTGCAGCGGATGCAGATCCGGCAGATCCGGCAGTGCTGCACGGTGGACACCCAGTACCCAGACAGCAAAACCTGCAGCCAGCAAGCCTGCCGTCGCCTCGCCCGCTGTGTCCTCGACGGCAAGGGCAACACGGCAGGGCAGGAAGCTATAAAGATGGGCGATCAGCGCCAACTCCGGGCGAACCGACGCTGAGCGGCGGATGACAGGCTGACCAACCGCAGGCAGGTGCTGCTCCTGTCGGGCAATCAGCTTCTCAAAGACGGCGATGAGCTGTTTGTCCTTGAGCTGCTGTTGCTCGGCCTGATACAGTTGCTGGGCGGCTATCTGCTCAAGAAACATCTTCTGGGAAAGCCCGAGGCGGCTGAGGTGCTCCGCTTGAAAAGCAGCCGCCTCCAGGGCGGCTGTTGTGCTCTCAAGGGTAGCGTTGACCACCAGTTCGATGCCCGCTGTCCGGGTCAGCAACAGATCGAGTTTTTCGAGAAATAGATCTTTAATCGTCTTGACTTTACCGATCAGCGAGGCCATCTTCTCCCTGTGCGCTCCTGGTTGAATACGTGCTCATCCGTCTCTGTCAAAGCGGTTGAAGCGGTCGTCGCAGGGGGCACCTGCCGCCAGCGAGCGCCAGATCCACTCGGCGGTGCCCGAGGCGGCCAGCGAAGCGGCGAGCCTGGCGGCGTTCTCGCGCAGGGTGCGCCGGTTGGCTGGTTCGCAGACGAAGGCGACGGCCTGCTTGAAACTTTCCGGTTCGTAGCTACTCACCGTGCCGACGCCGTAGCGGCGGACAAAGCGGGCGGCAGCGGTCTGCTCGCTGCCCAGAATAATAATCGGGGTGTTGGAGGTGGCCAGGATAAAGACGATCCGGCTGGGCAGGCTCAGCCGCGAGATGGCCGGGTTGTCGTCGGCTGCATCGAGGGTGCCGGAGGGCACGACCGTAAACGGGCGGGTGCGCAGGTCCGCCACCAGACCTTCCTCCGTCTCGATCGGCGTTCTGAGCAAAATACCGTCTTCTTCGAGGGCAGCGCGCTCGGTAAGCCGCCGGTCGAGCCAGGAACCGCCCGTCCAGTACCAGCAGACTTGAATGCTGGTGCCGCGCACCGTCCGGCGCAACAGTTCCAACCAGCGGTCGCTCCAGATGTTGCCGATAATCAGGCCGACCGGCGCGGTAAAAGTGCTCTCGGGAGGCACCTGGGCACTGGTCGAAAGCAGCGCATCCGGCACCACCGGCGGCAAAAAATGCAGCGGCAGATCGTACTTGTCCTGGTAGGCGCGCTGCAACTCGGGTGAGATCGCGAGTCTGAGGCTGGATTTGGCGAGCAATTCACCCATCAGTTCGTCTGAAATCACCTGGACCGAGATATTCTGGTCGTCCATGATCCAGGTACACAGGGGAACGTTGAACAGTTCCTTGACGGCGAGGGCGGTCATCACATCGTCGTAGTAGTAGGGAATACACAGGATGCGGCGCGGAGCGAGGCCGTCGAGGGCGCGCATGACGCTGAAGAAGGACTGCTGGCGCGAGGCGGTCGGGTGCGGCAGACAGAAAGCCACTTTGCCGAACTGCTGATCGGCTCCGTAGATATTGCGCGAGCGAATGGCAAGAATATCCGGACAGTGGCCGAACAGCCGTTTGACCAGCACCCCGGTGCCGTGACGGCCATTCACTTCGTTGGGGGTGATGATCACATCGAGGGGAGCACCCTGGGCAAGAGGGGCTTCGATGCTGACGCGCTCGAGCACCGAGGCAAGATTCAAGCGGGCGTGGGCGTTGTCTCGAACGAGCTGCTGCAGGTCGGTCTGGGACATAACCGGTGCGATTTTGACTGCACTTTAACACCCATCCGCCGCAAATGGGCAGCGATAGTCGCCTGGTTGCTCCCGCTGCACCGGTGTTAGAATCGCCCCGGCCCATGGGTGCCTTCTGGAATCAAAAAGATGACTGAACGAACGATTAGCCGGTTCATCGAACGGCACTACCGCCACTTCAACGCCGCCAGCCTGGTCGATGCGGCAAAAGCCTACTGCGCCCACCTCGACGGTGGTGGCAAAATGCTCGTTACCCTGGCCGGAGCGATGAGTACGGCGGAGTTGGGCCTCTCGCTCGCCGAGATGATCCGCCAGGACAAGGTTCATGCCATCAGCTGCACCGGAGCCAACCTCGAAGAAGATGTCTTCAACCTCGTCGCCCACGACCATTACCGCCGCATCCCCAACTACCGGGAATTGAGCGCCCTCGAAGAAGAAAAACTGCTCTCCCAGCACCTCAACCGCGTTACTGACACCTGCATTCCCGAAGAAGAAGCGATCCGCCGCATCGAGCGGGCGGTGATCGACGAGTGGAGTGCGGCGAGCCAGGCGGGCGAGAGCTACTTTCCCCACGAGTATCTCTACCGGATCTTGCTCGACGGTCGGCTAAAAGAAAGCTATCAGATCCCTCCCGAAGACTCGTGGCTCCTGGCTGCAGCCCAGAAGCAACTGCCCATCTTCGTCCCCGGCTGGGAAGATTCGACTTTGGGCAACATCTTCGCCGCCCGCTGCATCGAGGGCAAGGCGGCCTCCAGGGCGATGCGGCCCGGCATCGAATACATGGTCGCCCTCGCCAGTTGGTACGAATCGACCTGCTCCGAGCACGACATCGGCTTTTTTCAGATCGGTGGCGGCATCGCTGGCGACTTTCCGATCTGCGTCGTCCCGATGCTCAACCAGGACCTGCTCAAGGACGTGCCCACCTGGAGCTACTTCTGCCAGATCTCCGATTCGACCACCAGCTACGGCTCCTACTCAGGGGCGGTGCCCAACGAGAAGATCACCTGGGGCAAGCTCAACGCCACCTCGCCGCGCTTCATCGTCGAGTCGGACGCCACAATCGTCGCCCCCCTCGTCTTCGCCTACGTCCTGGGCTGGTAAGAAGAAGTAGCCTTATTCCTGCCCGTGATCCAAGAGATCCTGGCTCGTCAGCAGCACGAGAGCTGGGGAGCAAAGGTGATCGAGCGGCTTTCTAAAGATCTGCGCCGGGACTTCCCGGAGATGAAGGGCTTCTCTGCCCGTAATCTCAAATATATGAGGGCATTGGCTGAGACTTATCCTGACGAACTATTTGTGCAACAGCTTGTTGCACAAATTCCCTGGGGCCATAACGTAAGGATCCTGGATAAAGTTACCACCAGCCAGGAAAGAGAATGGTATATTTACAAGACCATCGAAAACGGCTGGTCGCGCAACGTCCTCGAACTACAGATCGACTCGGGGCTCTACCGTCGTCAGGGCAAGGCCGTCACCAACTTCACCCGTACCTTGCCCCCTGCCCAGTCCGATCTCGCGCAACAACTGCTCAAAGATCCCTATAACTTCGACTTTCTCACCCTCGGTCAGGACGCCCACGAGCGGGATCTGGAGCGGGGCTTGCTTGTGCATATTCGCCAGTTTCTGCTGGAGTTGGGGGCGGGGTTCTCCTTCGTCGGTAGCCAGTACCACCTCGATGTCGGCGGAGACGATTTTTATATCGACCTGCTCTTCTATCACTTGAAGCTACGCTGTTTCGTGGCCATCGACCTGAAGATGGGCAAGTTCATTCCCGAATACGCGGGCAAGATGAACTTCTATCTGTCGGTGCTGGACGACCAGTTGCGCCATCCGAGCGATGAGCCCAGCATCGGGCTCATCCTCTGCCGCACCGACAATCAGCTGGTCGTTGAGTACGCCCTGCGCGACGTCAATAAACCGATCGGCGTCTAGCCTACCAGATCACCGAATCCTTGCCGGAGCACCTGCAGGGCAGCCTGCCCACGATCGAGCAGTTAGAAGCGGAACTCCAGAATTTGCCGAACGAGTAGCGAGGGACTTCAAATCATCGCCCTTCGTCACCCTGGCCGGGGCGGTGAGTACGGCGGAGTTGGGCCTCTTGCTCCCCTCGTCTTCGCCTACGTTCTGGGCTGGTAAGAAGCAGCATTACTCAGAGGTCGAGCCAGGCAGGCTGTTCCCCGCGCTCGGCACCTGCAGCAGGCGCTTGAGCAGAGCAGAACCAGCCGTGTCCATGCTGAAGACGTGCAGGCCGAAGTGCTCGGAGAGATCCTGGCAGACGCGGATGCCCCGCAGGCTGTTGCCCTGGGACTGCAGTCGGGGCGAGAAGACGGCGATGCCCATTACTCCCGGCACGACGGCGATGATACCGCCGGTAATCCCGCTTTTGGCAGGTAGACCGACGTTGTAGGCCCACTCGCCCGAGTAATCGTACATCCCGCAGGTGTACATCACCGAGAGCAGGTCGCGGACGTAGTGCTCTTCGAGGGCGCGCTCTTTTGTATGGGGGTTGACGCCGTTGTTGGCGAGGGTAGCGGCCATCAACGCCAGGTCGCGGCAGTTGACCATCACCGAACACTGCTGAAAGTATAGATCGAGCACCTGCTCGACGTGGGCGTCGATCATCCCGAAGTTGAGCATCAGGTAGGCCATTGCCCGGTTGCGGTGACCGGTAGTTCGCTCGGACACAAAGACGGACATATCGACGAAGACATCGTGACCGACGTAGCGCCGGAACATGGCGAGCATCCGGTTGAGACGTTCGGTCGGATCGGAGCCTTTGATCAGGCTGGCCGTGGCGATTGCCCCGGCATTGACCATCGGGTTGAGGGGCCGCTTCGAGGACTCGTCCAGCTTGATAATCGAGTTGAACGGATCGCCGGTCGGTTCCACCCCGACGCGGGTGAGCACGTAGTCGCGACCGTGGTCTTCCAGCGCTAGCCCGTAGACGAAGGGCTTGGAGATGGACTGGATCGTAAAAAGTTGTTCGTCGTCCCCTACCTGAAACAGCCGCCCATCGACAGTAACCGCACAGATGGCAAACCAGTCCGGGTCCGCTCGGGCAATCTCAGGGATATAGCTCGCTACCACCCCTTCCTGCAGAGAGCTGTAGGTGCGGTGCAACTGCTGCAGGTAGGCCAGAAACTGGGAGCCACTTTCTTGTTCGACTGGAATAGCAGAGGAGCCCATCGGGAAGACCAACGGTATTTTGCCTGACTCTACACTGAGCCCGGCTGCCTGATATCTTGCACACGCCTGATTTGTTGAGGCTGGCAAAGATTGGTATTGTTCTTCAACTCCTCGATGTCTACTTAATTAGCTTACATTTCGCTTTGAGATTTCCAGAATGGGTTTGCAAACTGACTGTGCTTCCTCAGCTTCTGGCGGCAGCGACTCCTGTAGAGCGAAAGAGTATCTCAGTTACTCACAGGTAGTGCTGACAAATTCTGCAAACCTCCAAAGCCGGACCGTGTTGTCCTCACTTCCTGAGGCAAGGGGGTCGCCCGCGCACCACTGCTGCAATAGCTGGGTTACCTCTGGGGAGGACATCGCCGAAACTCCTCTCGCCAACTTCCCATTTCGGTCGAGATGCTATGAGTATCGCTTCCTCTGGAAACTGCTTCCCGATAGTTCCGGCTGAGCCAGGATATGCAGGCATCGAACAGTCCTTCGTTTAGCTTGTGAAGGTTTAAGGCGTCTGCCCGACGAGCAGTTCCTTTTGCAGAGCAACGAGCGCCTGCTTCGCCGTTGCTGCTGCACTGCTGTTGCCCTCCTGTTCCCAAAGCGCGACTGCTTGCTTGTAATCAGCGAGGGCTTTTTGCCGTTCACCCATTAGCCAGTAGACCCTGCCTCGGTTGTGGAGGGCGAGGGTGTAGCGCGGCTGCATCTGGAGCGCCCGGTTGTAGTCGGCGATGGCTTGATCCAGCTCGTTCAGGTGCCGGTGCTCGTTGCCGCAATTGAGCATCGAGCGCGTATCCTCGCTGTTCAGGCGCAGCGCCTCGCTGTAGTCGGCGATCGCTCCCCTGTGATCTCCCAGCTGGGAGTGGACCGTTGCCCGGTTGTAGTACAGCAGCGGCTGAGCAGGGGCAAGGGCAATCGCCCGATCGTAGTCTCGGAGGGCAGCCTGCCGTTTGCCCAGCTTCTGGTAAGCGATGGCCCGATCCATCAGGGCGAAGGTGTCGTCGGGATTTTGCCCGAGCAGTTGATCGAAGCTCTCGATCGCCCCGGAGGCGTCGCCGTCGTGCAGACGCTGGACACCCCGCTGTTCAATAGCAGCCTGACGAAGATCGATAGCAGCAAAGGGCACATCGACCACAGTGACAGTCACGGGAGGAGCGGCCTGGGCAGGCAGGAGCAGTGCGCTCAGCAGAGCAAGTGTCCCAAAAGAACGGACAGCAATGGAAGGGAGACCGCAGTAGCGCAGCAGGAAGTTAGGAGCGTTCATGGAAAGTTCCTTTTTGCTCACGGTTGGCAAACCCTGGGGGTTCAACAGGACACGCGCAATCACAGCAAAAACAGGATCACTTCTGGCAAAAAATATGGCTGATGACCTTCGCCATTACAATCTTTTTCAATGTTCCGACAATTTTCCTATGCCCTCCTCCAGTCGGATCTGGGGCTGCCAGCCCGGCAGCGCCCGGCCACCGCTCCAGGGAATCATCACCTCGCGCTCGCGGTAGGCTCTGCCGCCCCAGCGAACCAGGAGCCGCAGGCCGCTCTCGCGCTCGTAGATGGCGACGACTTCCTTGAGGGTGAGGTGTCGGCCACTGGTGACGGCGTAGCGCTCGTGGGCGTGCAGTTCGAGCGTCCGCAGGTGGCGATGGGCGCACAGAAAAGCCTCGGCAACATCCTCGACGTGGACCAGATCGAGGAGTTGCTCGCCGGGGGTGAGGGCCAGCACCTCGCCCGTGCGCGCTGCCTGGGCCAGGAGGTTAAAAAGCTTTGGGCGGGGGTCGGCGGGACCGTAGCTGTCGAAGAGTACGAGGGTAATTGCTTTTAGCTCAGCGGCCTCAAGATAGTACTGCAGGATCGCCTCGAACGCCTGTTTGGTGGCGGCGTAGAGGTTGACGGGGTTGTAATCCTGTCCTTCGTAGTGTTGCCAGTAGCTCCCCGTGTTGATGAGTTGCGAGACACCTGCGCTCACCATCGCCTCGACGAGTTGGGTTGCAAAGACGAGGTTGCTTTCAAGCAACGGGACGAGGGTGGCGGGGGTGTGCCCAGTGAGAACCAGGGCCGCCAGGTGAAAGACGACCGCCGGTGCAGCGGCCTGGAGGATCGCCGTTAGATGCGCCGTACTGCCGTCGTGGACGTGGACCACCAGCTGGTCGCGAACGGAAGCGAGGGGTTCGAGATCCGAGGCCGGGCGGACGACGACATGGACGGTGTAGCTGGCCGCGAGCAGGCGGCGCACCAGATGGGAACCGGTAAAACCGGTCGCACCGGTGACGAGGGCCACCGTCATCGAGCGCAAAATTCCCGGATCGTCTGGGCGGTGTAGGCGAGCATCGCCTCGTCCAGGCCGGGATACAGCCCGATCCAGAAGGCATTTTCCATCACGAAATCAGAATTTTTGAGGGAGCCTGTTACCCGGCAGGGACGGCCCTGATAGGCGGGCTGGCGCAGGAGGTTGCCCCCGAACAACAGCCGGGTGCCGATGCGGCGCGCCTCCAGGTGCTGGACCAGGGCGTTCCGGCTGAAGGGAGCCGTTTCCCGCACGAACAATAAAAAACCGAACCAGCTCGGATCGCTTTTGGGTTCGGCCTCGGGGAGGATGAACAGGTCTTCCAGCCCCTCCAGTTGCCGGTGCAGGAAGTGGAAGTTGGCGCGGCGGCGGGCAACAAATGCGTCCAGCTTGTCGAGTTGGGCGCAACCGACAGCGGCCTGCATGTCGGTGAGCTTCAGGTTGTAGCCCAGGTGCGAGTAGGTGTACTTGTGGTCGTAGCCCATCGGCAGATCGCCCAGCTGCCAGCCAAAGCGCCGGTTGCAGGTGTTGTCTACCCCTGGGGCGCACCAGCAGGAGCGGCCCCAGTCGCGCAGCGATTCGACGATCTGCTTGAGGCGGCTGTCGGAGGTGAGCACTGCCCCCCCTTCGCCCATCGTCAGGTGGTGGGCCGGGTAGAAACTCACCGTCGCCAGGTGGCCGAAGCTGCCGGTCTTTTGGCCGGCGTAGAGACTGCCCACCGCATCGCAGTTGTCCTCGATGAGCCAGAGGCCGTGGGCGCGGGCAAAGGCGCTCACCGCCTCCAGGTTGAAGGGATTGCCCAGGGTGTGGGCGGCGATGATCGCCCGCGTGCGCCCGCTCAGAGCCGCTTCTAGCTGCTCGACGGCGAGGCCGCAGCCGGGCAGTTCGACATCGACGAATACCGGCACCAGTTGGTTCTGCCAGATCGGGTTGACGGTGGTCGGAAAACCGGCGGCGACGGTGATCACCTCGTCCCCTGGCTGGAGGGCGCGATCGCCCAATTGCGGAGAAGTCAGGGCGCTCAGGGCAAGCAGATTGGCCGAGGAGCCGGAGTTGACCAGCGAGCAGTGCTTTGTTCCCATCCAGCGGGCAAAGCGCTGCTCGAATTCGGCGGCGAAGCGACCGGTGGTGAGCCAGAAATCGAGCGAGGCATCGACCAGATGCACCAGTTCCGCCGCGTCGAAGACCTTGCCTGAGACAGGCACGTAGGTCTGGCCGGGCTCAAAGGTGACAGGCTGGAAGCGCTGCTCGTAGTAGCGGCGGACGGCAGCCTGCACCTCGGCGCGCAACTGGATAAGCGGGTCGGTAAGCGTCATGGCGGAGCGAGGGTAAGGGTAGATGGGTCGTGGCGGGCAAAGTAGCGGCGGTACCAGTCGATCGTTTCGCTGAGGGCCGCCTCAAGGGAGTAGCGGGCAGACCAGCCCAGGAGCGTGCGCGCCTTGTGGGCACTCAGGTACTGGTGGACGATCTCGTTGCGGGCCTGATCGAGGATGATCACTTCGAGGTCGTCGCGCTCCATGAGCGTCAGAATCCGGCGCACCATCTCAAGCACGCTCAGCTGCAGTTCGTTGCTGAAGTTGAAGGCTTCCCCCAGCACTTCGGAGCGGTCCATCTGCTGGGCCAGGTGCAGGTAAGCGAGGGCACCGTCGCGGACGTAGAAGTAGTCGCGGATGTAGCTGCCGTCGCTTCTGATTGCCACCGGTTCGCCCCGCAAAACGGAGCGGATCGTCTCAGGAACGAGGCGATTGAAGTTGAGATCGCCGCCGCCGTAGAAGTTGCCGCAGCGGGTGATGCAGACCGGCAGGCCGTAGCTGACGTAGTAGGTGCGGCTGATGAGATCCGCGCAACTTTTAGAAACGTCGTAGGGGTGTTCGCCCTGCAGGGCAGTCTCTTCGTCGTAGGGAAGCACCGCCTGATCGCCGTAGGCTTTGTCGCTGGAGGCGACGACGATCCGGCCTGCGGTGCCGGTGCGGCGGCAGGCTTCGAGCAGATTCCACGTCCCCCGGATATTGGCCTCGAAGGTGGCGAGCGGGTCGCGGTTGGCAACGCCGACGATCGTCTGGGCGGCGAGGTGAAAGACCGTATCGACCTCGTACTCGTTCAGCACCCGCTGCAGCAGGGCGATGTCCTCGACGCAGCCTGTGACAGTGACGATCTGCCGCTCCAGGCCGGTGCTCACCAGCCGCGAGCGGGGCACCCCGTCGCGCACCAGACCCACCACCCGCGCCCCACGGGCGAGCAATTCCTCCACCAGCCAGCTTCCCAATAGCCCCGTACAGCCGGTGACGAATACCGATCGCTCCCGCCAGAAGCGATCTACTCCCAGACCTTCCAAGGCACTTCTCCGGTGGAATACAGGTGATTGAGCAGTTCCAGCTCGCGGTAGGTATCCATGCACTGCCAGAAACCTTCATGGCAGTATACGGCCAGCTCCCCCATCGCCGAGAGCTGCTGCAGCGGTTCGCTCTCGAAGCTGGTTTCATCCCCGCCAATCAGATCGAGCACCTTGCGGTGCAGGACGAAGAAGCCGCCGTTGATCCAACCGGCGCTGGTCTGGGGCTTTTCTTGAAAGTGGCGCACAAAGCCATCTTCGATCCCCAGTTCACCGAAGCGGGAGGCGGGGCGGACGGCGGTGACGGTGGCGAGCTTGCCGTGGCGGAGGTGAAAGGCGAGCAGCGACGGGATGTCGATGTTGGCCACCCCGTCGCCGTAGGTAGCAAAGAACAGATCGCTGCCGCTTTCGGCCAGGTAGGGGGCGAGGCGCTTGAGGCGGCCACCGGTGAAGGTTTCCTGACCGGTGTCGATGAGCCAGAGCCGCCAGTTCTGCTCGTCTCGGCTCGAATTTCGCAGGCGCGTCACCCGCTTGCTGCCCAGTTCGAGCAGAATGTCGCTGTGGTTCCAGTCGTAGTTAAAGAAATACTCGCGGATCAGCTCGCCCTTGTAGCCCAGACAGAGCATAAAGTCCGTAAACCCGAAGTGGGCGTAGAGCTTCATGATGTGCCAGATGAGCGGCCTGCCGCCCACCAGGATCATTGGCTTGGGCCGAAATTCGGTTTCCTCCCTCAGTCGTGTGCCCTTGCCGCCACAGAGGATGACTACAGGTAGCCGAGTCGTCATCGAGAGTTCAGGCCGCGCCAGCCGTCGAGTGTCAGGAGCTTAGCTTACTCAATTATTGCGCTTTTAGAAAATGCTTCCGAAAAACGAATTTCGCCAGTAGCTCTTTAAAACGTACGTCTCATTGTGCTCGATAACATCGATTTCTTTATTAAGTGAAACGCTGTACGCGGATCTCATACATCCTTCCAGATTGAGACCACAGGGCCAATCAATCAAAAACTTGCGCGCCATGTCCATGGATTCGAAGACCGTTTAGGGAGAGTTCACTTCGCGGGAGCCTGCACCAGTAAAGGTTCTTGACGAAAAGTCAAGGGGCAAAGGGACTCTCATCGTTTTCTTAAACAGTCACGCTTTGATAGTAGATAAGTCGATGGAGAATGGGCCATGCGGGTACTGGTGGTCGAAGATGAACAGGGCATTGCCCAGTTCGTGTCCCAGGGGCTGAGGGAGGCCGGGTTTGCCGTGGATATGGCCCAGGACGGTCAGGCGGGGCTGGATTTTGCCCTCGTGGCCGAGTACGACCTGTTCGTGCTCGATATCCTCCTGCCGGTGATCGACGGGCTGAGTCTATTGCACCGGTTGCGCGATCGCCGTATCCGCACACCGGTACTTCTACTGACAGCGCGCGACACGGTGGAGGACCGGGTGCGGGGGCTCGACGCCGGGGCGGACGATTATCTGGTCAAGCCCTTCGCCTTCAGCGAACTATTGGCCCGCCTGCGGGCGCTGTTGCGCCGCCCGCCCCTCCAGTCGGACACAATCTTGCGGGTAGGAGATCTGGAGATGGACACAGCCCGCCGCCAGGTGCATCGCGCCGGCCAGTCTATAGAGCTGAGCGTCAAAGAATTTTCGTTGCTCGAATACTTTATGCGCCACCCTGGCCAGGTGCTCAGCCGCACCCAGATCGCCGAGCACGTCTGGAATTTTGACTTTTACAACCAGTCCAACGTCGTCGATGTCTACCTGGGCTACCTGCGGCGCAAGGTGGACCGGGACTTCGAGCGGCCCCTGCTGCACACGCTGCGGGGAGTGGGCTACCGGCTGAGCGCCGAGGTGAGCCATGGTTAAATTCGCCCGGCGCTGGGGCACGCTGCGGGTCCGCCTCACCCTCTGGTACAGCGGCCTTTTGGGAGCGACGCTGCTGGTGTGCAGCATCCTGCTGTACTTCCAGCTCGAAAACGGTCTGCTCGCCCAGGTGGACAGCACCCTCACCCAGGTCGCCGACCACTGCATCGGCAGCACCGCTGCCCTGCCTGCGGTGTTCCACTGCTCGAACGAGGCGGGGGTGGCAGTACGGCTGCAGGTGCCCACCGGGGGCGGCTGGGAACTACCCGGAGAGGATCAAGCCCGGCCCGACTGGCCAACCCCTGCGCCGGATCTGCGGGCCCTATCGAACACCCAGGGAGGCTGGCGGGTTCTGAGTCGGCCTGTGGCGGGGGGCTGGTTGCAGGTGGCAAAATCCCTGGCTCCTGAACAAAAATTGCTCGCGGGTCAGCGCCAGCAGGCGCTGCTGCGCGTGCCGCTAGTGGTGCTGCTGGCGGGGCTGGGAGGTTTATTTCTGGCCGGTCGCGCCCTCTCGCCCATCGATCGCATCCGCCGCACCGCCCAGGCGATCGGTGCCGGGGATCTCACCCGCCGCATCGACCACCGGGGGCCACCGGATGAGGTGGGCGAGCTGGCTGCCGCCTTCGATAACATGCTCGATCGGCTGCAGGCGGCCTTCGAGCGCGAGAAGCGCTTTACTGCCGATGTCTCCCACGAACTGCGCACCCCCCTCGCTGTGATCAAGGGCCGGATCGAGGTGGCCCTGGGCCGCCCGCGCAGCGAGCAGGAGTACACCCATATTCTTAAAGACATCGCCCAGGCAGTGGAGCGGCTGAGCCGCCTGACCAGCGGCCTGCTATTTTTAGCGCGCCTCGATCAAGGCCACCTCCACTGGCAACCGGCCTGGGTGGACCTCGATGAACTGCTGGAGGCCGTCGTCGAGCAGGCCGAACCCCTGGCAGCAGCCAGACAGATCGACCTGAGCGTCGATGTTGCCTCCGAGCTGGACGTGCAGGGCGAACCCGACTATCTCATCAGTTTGTTTTTGAATCTGCTGGATAACGCCATCAAATACACGCCGGCAGGCGGCAAGGTGACGGTGCGGGCCCTGCGCGCAGGTGACTCGATTCGTGTGGCATTTCTCGATACTGGTCCGGGTATGCCGGCGGAACACCTGCCCCACCTGTTCGAGCGGTTTTATCGGGTGGAGGCGTCCCGCAGCGGCGGCGGAGCGGGCCTGGGCCTCGCCATCGCCCAAGAAATCGCCCACCTGCACAGCGGCAAGATTGCCGTCGAGAGCGCACCGGGCCGGGGCAGTGCCTTTACGGTCCGGCTGCCTGCTGCAGGTGCCGCTGCCGTCCTCTCGCGATAAGAATACTCTTAGAGTTCTCTCACCCTGGTTGTAATCTGCAGCCCGATGCTGAAGATGTACCGGATGAGAGACTTTAATGTACATACGATACTGGCCCCTCGGGCTTTCCTGCCTCGGTTTTTTTAGCATCAGTCTGGCGATGCTCACCCTGGGTGGCCGGGCTGCAGCCATCCCGGCGACGGTGACGATCGACCGCTTCCAGTTCCAGCCTGTGACCTTGAAGGTGCAGGCGGGTCAGGCTGTGCGCTTCCTCAACAAGGACGGCGAGCCGCACACTGTCGCGGCCCAGGACGGCTCTTTCACCTCACCGGCCCTTGATACCGGCGATAGCTGGAGCTACGCCTTCACCCAGCCCGGCACCTACCCTTACATCTGCACCATCCACCCCTTCATGCGGGGAACGATCACCGTCACAGGAGCAAAGCCATGAAGCGCAGCGACTTTCTTCGCCACGTGAGCTGGACCGGCCTCGGTCTTTTGTGGAGCTTCGATAGCCGGACTGGCGCGTTTTTATCGCAGCGGCTCGGCAGTGCGGCGGCAGCGTTGCCCACCAACTTGAACTTTGTCCAGATCTCCGACACCCATATCGGCTTTCACAAACCGGCCAACGAACACGTAGATGTCACCCTCCAGGCAGCCATCGCCGCAATCAACGCCCTGAGCGTTCCCCCCGCCTTCGTCATCCACACAGGCGATCTGACCCAACTGTCTAAACCAGCAGAATTTGATCAAGCCCGGCAACTCCTCTCAACTCTAAAAGCGCCCCTGCTCACCCTGCCCGGCGAACACGATGTAATCGGCGATCGGGGCAAGCTCTACAACGAGCAATTCGGCTCCCGCGACCGGCGCGAGGGATTGCAGTCCTGGGACCACTCCGGTGTTCACTGCGTATCGCTCACCAACGTGCTCGACTTTGGCACCACCGGCCAGGGGCAGATCGGCGCTGCCCAGCTTGAACTGCTGGCCAAAGATCTCACCCCCCTCGCAAGCGATACGCCGGTGGTCGTCTTCAGCCACATTCCCCTCTTCGATGTCTACCCAAAGTGGGGCTGGTCCACAGCCGACGCCCGGCAGGCGATGAACCTGCTCGCCCGCTTTGCCTCGGTGACGGTCCTGAGCGGCCACATCCACCAGGTGCTGCAGCGCGCCGAAGGGCACATCCACTTTGCCACCGCCGCCTCGACCGCCTTTCCCCTGCCTGCTCCCGGCAGCGCCGAGCGGCCCGACCCGGTTGTCCTGCCGGAGAAGCAACGGCGCACCGCCCTCGGATTTCGCTCCATCGCCCTTGCCACCGCCAAGCCGGTGCAGCTGGAGGAGCACCCCCTGAGCTGATCCTGTAAAAGCCGTCTTCTTGAACGATCAAGAAGACGGCTTTTATTTACAGCTCAACCGTAGTAGGCCGGATGGTTGCCCGCCTTCCACTTGATGTTGCAGCCGATGCTGGGCTTTTGCTCGGCAGTGGGCGCATGACCGGCGAGCACAGCGTCGATGGCGGCGCGCAGGTCCTTGCCGGTCACAGGCAGATCGTTGCCGGGGCGGCTGTCGTCGAGTTGCCCGCGATAGGCCAGTTTTTGATCGGCGTCAAAGAGAAAAAAGTCGGGCGTGCAGGCGGCCTCGTACGCTTTGGCGGTCTGCTGGCTCTCGTCGTACAGCAGCGAAAAGACGAAACCTACCTCCTTGACCATCTCCTTGAGGCTCTCGGGGCGGTCGTCGGGATAGTTGGCCGCGTCGTTGGAGCTGATGGCGACGATGCCCAGGTCTTTGTCGCCGTAGTCTTTGCCCAGCCGGGCCAGTTCGTCTTGGACATGTTTGACGAACGGGCAGTGGCGGCAGATGAACATCACGAGCAGTCCCTTTTTACCCTTGAAGGTGGCGAGGCTGACCGTCTTACCGGTGGTTACATCCGGCAGAGCAAAATCCGGAGCCTGCGTCCCCAGATCGAGCATCGTCGAGGCAGTGCGGGCCATGGTGCGTCTCCAGTAATTTTCCGCACCATCCATTTTACGGGTGGGGAGAGCCCGCTATCGGTTCAGCGCTGGGCTGATTCTTCTGGAACGATGGCGAAGGACAGCTTCTGATTGCGCCGCAATAGGGTGATGAGCGAGCGCACACCTACCTGTCGGTCATCCAGTAATCGGTGCAGGGCGTCGATGTCGCCGACCGGCTCATCGCCAAAGGCAAGAATGACATCGCCCTCCTGCAAGCCGGCCTTTGCTGCCGGGCTATTGGCCTCGACGGAGACCACCAGCACCCCCGCCTCGGTGGGCAGGCCCAGGGAGCGGCTCACAAAGCGGGGCACAGTCACGTTCTGGCCACCGACGCCGATGAAGCTGCGCCGCACCCGGCCACCGTTGATGAGTTGGCCCGCTACCCGCTTGGCAGTGTTGACGGCGATCGCAAAGCAGATGCCCTGGGCGGGCAGGATCACCGCCGAGTTGACGCCGATTACCTCGCCTTGAGAATTGACGAGCGGCCCGCCGGAGTTGCCGGGGTTGAGGGCGGCGTCGGTCTGGATCACGTTGTCGATGAGCCGCCCGGAGCCGGAGCGCAGCGAGCGACCGAGGGCGCTCACCACACCGGCGGTGACGGTGTACTGAAACCCGTAGGGACTGCCGATGGCTATCGCCAGTTGGCCGACGCGCACCCGCTGGGAGTCGCCCAGTTGGACCGGCATCAGGTTGCTGCCGTGGATGCGGATTACGGCCAGATCGCTGTCGGGATCGTCGCCTACGGGCGCAGCACTCACCCGACGGCCATCCTGCAGGGTCACCTCCAGATCCACTGCGTCGTGGACGACGTGGCTGTTGGTGAGGATGTATCCATCGGGGGTAAATAAAAACCCGGAACCGTTGCCGCGCACCGGCTGGCTACCGCGCCGTCCACTCACCCGCTTTTGCACGTCGATGTTGACCACCGAGCGGCTCACCGTCTCCGCTGCCCGCGTCACCGCCTGCGAGTAAGCATCCAGAAGTACCCCATCGTCTACCGCCGGTGGTAGTGACGTGGACGACAAATTTGCAAAAGGATTGTCGGAAACCAGCCTGAGATGTCCTGCCATTACCCCCGCTCCCGTGGCTAAAAATCCACGCTAGCACAGTTGATGCAGTGCATTCTTCTGAAAATTAAAGTAAGTACTTGTTTTGGGCTTTCGGGATATTCCGCCCCCAGGTAGAGCGCCCCACCGGCAATTGTCGATAGATTGAACACATCGGTGCAGATTTGAAGATTAATTAAGCGTGGATGGGAGCAGGTCGGGCCGACGTGTGATCCTGGCCCCTTGCTTCCTGCCTGCCTGAATTGTTCCTATCGACAGTATGGATTTTTATGCGCGAAATCGACGACAAGGATAAGCTTGAATCCGGTATATTTATTTATAGACTTCAGAAGGGGATCTGGCTGCTCGGCATCTGCGGCTGGATCTTTGGGCTGTGCGATCGAACGACGGCAGCGCTGGCGGACGGCTATCTGTCGGCCCTCGATATGGTGCTGCTGTTCACCGCTTCTTTTTTCTTTGTCTGCTGGCTGTTTTTGAAGCCGTCGCGCTCCAGCGTCACGAGCCAGGGGCTGCGCAAGCTCAATTAGGGCCGAGCAAAACAAAACGGGCTCCACACCAGGGGGGTGCGTGGAGCCCGTTCGCCGTCTGGCGCAGACGGAAAGCTTGCCTGTTGGCTAGCTTCTTTATCGTCCCAGGCAAAGTGAAGACCGGCTATGGCGGTGAGCCTACTTTGAGGTGCGCTTGGGCGCAGCCCTCGCTGCGGCTGGACGCAGGGCCAGGTGAGCTAAAATGCGCTCAGAATCTACAACGGTGAACTGGCGATGATCAACCTGACCGATGCTGCCCTGCGCGAAGTCAGGCGTCTGCGGCAAAAAAGCGGCGATCCGCGCAAGTTTCTACGCCTCGGGGTGGCCAACGCCGGTTGCTCCGGGATGTCCTACACGATGAAGCTCGACAGCGCAGCGCAGCCAGACGATCAAGTTCACGAGTACGGCGATCTCAAAGTCGCGATCGACGCAGCGAGCCTCGCCTACCTCGACGAGTTGACCCTCGATTGGTCGAGTGACCTGATGGGCGGCGGTTTTCGCTTTCACAACCCCAAGGCCACCCACACCTGCGGCTGTGGTTCGTCTTTTTCGACCAATCCTGAGGCTGCCGCCGGGGCAGTTCACTGACCGGCACTCTCCGCTTCGCAGTTTGCCGCTTTTAATTCGCTCATCGGCAACCAGCCCGGCTCCCAGAGGTCGCGGTTTTTGAGGTTGTCAGCACTGATCCAGACTTTGATCTGGGCGGCGCAGACCGACTGCAGCAGGGCAAAGACGATGCCCTTTCGCTCCTCGCGGGCGATAACTTGAAAGTGCCGCCAGCCCATCAGCGGGCTGGTCGCCGTCCAGCACGAGCCGAGCAAGTAGGGAAACTTGATCTTGCGTCTGCCCTTCATCGGAATCTGCTAACCAAAATCGGGCATCAAATTGAGCACGCCGAGGCCGAGATCGTCGATCGAAAGCGTCTGCAATTCAAAGAGAGCAAGCATGTCCTTCAGTTCAGGGTTGCCCCGTCCCGAACCGGTGACGCCCTGAGCAATCACCAGGCCGCAGCGTCCGCCGCTTTTGCGGCAGCGCTCGTTCCACTGCCGCCGCGCCTTGACGTGGTGGGGATCGTCCAGTTCAAATTCGCCAAAAAGGTGGAGCTGGCCGTTGCCGGTGCGCAGCACCGCCAGATCGTAGCGGGTACGGGTAAGCAGATCCTGTCCAGGGTTAAAGCCGAAGCCGGTCGGGCCACCGGCGCGGTCTAGCTCGGCTATCAGTCCCCGCGCCTTGGGCCGACTGGTCTGCACCAGAATCGTCGGCAGACCATCGGAGCGCTCACGGCGAGAAGGAGCAGGCTGCTGCTGCCTGGCAGCCAGGAGCAACTCGACCACCTCCCAGGGCAGCATGCCGATGCTGTAGATTGCGCCTTCCGGCAGCAGATCGTCGCTGAGCGGTGGGCCGTCGTCCTCGAACGGGTCGGCGACCGGAGGGCGGATAGCGACCAGTTGAGAAAGTTCGTCCGCCAGCTGCGGCTGGGTCGAGACTCTCACCGTCACCTTGCGGCTCGGCCCTAGGTCGATGCGGTAGCGGCCAGAAATCGCTGGAAAGCTCTCCAATCCCAGCTCACGGTGGCGCAGGCGGAAAAAGCGCTGCAGCGCCTCGAGGGTGAGCATCACCGTCTGGGCTTCCTCCTCGCCCAAAAACGGGCGAGCCCCTTCGAGCGGATGCAACTGGCCAAAACTGGGTTCGACCTCGGAGGCAGGGAGGTCCGCCAGGTCCGTTGGTCCGTCGTCCTCTTCTGCCCCAGCCTGCTCGTAGGTCATAAACAGGCAATCCTGCTGCAGGTAAGCTTCCTGGCGCTGCTGGGGGGTACGGTCATGGCTCAACTGTTCGCGGAAGCGCCGCAAGGAGTCGATCGAACGGTACATCAGCACCCCGTACTCCTGGCCCAAAAGACCCAGAAGCGAAATGTGCAGCGCTGCGGGCTCCCAATCTTCGATCTCGACGCGCAACACCTGATGATCGGCAAGATACCGCCAGGGCGCTTCTTGCCAGAGGGCGCGCGCCAGGCGCAACAGCGGCTGGCGGTAGAGGGGCGGTAGTTGAGGCTGCCGGTTGCTGATAAATTTTTGCAGGCTCTCGTAAACATCGTCCAAAAGCGGCAGCTGCGGTGCATACTCGACGACGATATTGAGTTCTTGCAGTGCGCCGCGCAGAAACAACTGCACCTGCCGGTCGCGCACGACCACCTTCTCGGGCCTACCTGGCGGAAACTGCGAGTGGGGCTGCTCGATCGCCTGCAATAGACAGCGGACGATCGCTTCGTTGCCGACTTCGGGGGCAACCAGTTCAGTTGCCCGTACGGTGCCCTCAGCCGCATCGGCCCAGACGATCAGCTCCGGCGGCTGCTCCTGATCGGCGATCGAGACTGTGGCAAGCACGCGCCGATCACCCTCCCAGGCGGCACTCAGTTGCGGCAGCCTCTGCAGGCGACGAAGAGTCGAAGGGTTGAGAGTACTCATGCGCTCAAAACAGGGGCGGGCAGTTGCGTGGATAGATCCATAATGGGTCACATCTTAGCGAAGATGCTCCCCGCTTCGCTGCCGGACGGGCACTTCCTGCCCCAACTCTATCGCCAGGCAGACCAGAAACTGTCAGGGGCACTGGTGTCTATGGACAAAACTGGCTCCCCAAAGCTGATGGCTCCAATCCAGACCAGCGGAGGATTTATGGATGCCATTGCCGCATTACATTTGAAGGGTAGACCCCGGATCTTCTGCTGTGGCAACCTACTCCGACATCGACCGGCGCGGCAAACTCTTCTGGCCCCTCGAATGGATCTTGCTCATCGTCGCCAGCGTTAATCTGGTCTGGGTAATCTTCGATGTTAGCTACGTGCCGCTTCGAGATCTCTACCTACTAAACCTGCCCCAGGTGACGCGCTGGTACGACCCGATAAAGGGCATCGAACCGTTCGATACGACGACTGCCTACCTGCAGACGGTCGATCAATACAAGGCCGCCGTCAGCAGTCAGAACCCGGACCAACAGAAAGCCCTGCTCGCTAGTCTGCGCAGCCAGAGTGCCCTCATCATTCAAGAAAATTCGTTCCAGCAGGCAGAAAAGCAGGGTGCCCTCGAGCGGATCAAAAACCGCATCCGCAAGCACATGGGTCAAAAATCTTCTACTGAGTCATTCCAGCTTTTTTGGAGCGAGCAGAACCTCACCCCCGCCCGCCGCGCCGACGAGCTGAAATTTTTTGATACCAAATTGCGGCCCCTGTATGCCGTCAATTATTTTCGCCACTACGGCGAGGACGGCGACTACGTCGATCTGTACTTCTGGCGCTACGACCTCTGGTTTATGCTCGTCTTCGTCGTCGAGCTGTTGCTGCGCACCGTCGTCACCCGCCGCCAGCATCCGAATTTGAGCTGGCAGCAGGCGGCAGCGGAGAACAGTTTCGATCTGATCAACGTGCTCCCGGCGATCAACTTGATTCCGGGGGTGCATCTGGGCTGGATTGCCCTGGGACGCCTTTTTACCTACAGCAATCGCCTGCAGCGGCTGGGGGTCTTTCCTTCGCCGATTGCCGCCTTGATCCACCGCTACTCGGCCTCGATCGCCAACGAAGTCACCGACCTGGTCGTCGTCAAGGTGCTCGGCCAGCTGCAGGACGCGGTGCGCGACAGCGATTTTAGCCGGATGCTGCCGGGGGCGAGTCGCAGCAGCACAGCTTCGCCGACCCCCGTCGATGGCTTTGTGAGGACGCAGACTCAGCTGGTCGTCAAAGAAGTGCTTCCCCAGGTGCGGCCCGAACTGGAGCGGTTGATTGCCCACACGATCCGCCAGTCACTGCCTCTGGCCAACGGCCTTGCCGGCAATCTGGCAAAAGCGGCGGTAAATGCCGCCTACGGCGCTGCCAACGGTGCCATCAAGGCCGACCCGGAAGGGGAGCGGCTGGCCCGTCAGCTCACCGATAAACTTCTGAGCGTGCTCGGCAGCGAGTGGCGCGAGCACGGGACCGCCCGCGACGCTCAGCAACTTTTGCTCTCCCTGCTCGAACAGGCCAAGCGCGACTACATCCGGCGCAACGACATCGAGACCGACCTGCTGCCGCGTGCCCAGATCCCCGATCCGGATATCAATCTGCGCTAACCTCTCAAGGCTGGCTGGAGCCAGCTGCCAGTTTTTCTTTGTCGCGCCGCCGCTTGCGGGCATAGAGCTGAATCGTCACCGCCATCAGTACCACCAGCGCCGCGATGAGCCAGGCAGCCAGGTCGGTCGGCAGGTCGTTTTTGAAGACCGCCAGCAGCACGATCGTCACCAGCAAAATCGTCGGTGCCTCGTTGAGGGCACGCAACTGCTTTGAACTCCAGCGGCAGGTGCCCCTGTGGAGCTGTTTCATCAGGTACATGCAAAAAAAGTGATAGAGCACCAATAGACCGACCAGGGCGAGCTTGGCGTGCAACCAGCCGTCTTTGAGCCAGCCTGGCTGCAGGCACAGAAGCCCGACCGCCATTGCCACGGTCACGACCATCCCTGGCGTCGTGATGATGTTTAATAGCCGCTTTTCCATCAGCTGGTACTGGTTTTGCAGGATGCTGCGCGCCGGTTCGGCTTGCTCGTCAGCTTCGACGTGGTAGATAAACAAGCGCACCAGATAAAAAAGACCGGCGAACCAGACGACGACGCCAACAATATGAAAGGCTTTGAACCAGAAGTAGACCATTGGGTGTGCTGTGATACTGCGACCGGTTTCAATCATAGTGCGGACAATCCGGCGATCGCACCTGCGCTGTGGAGGCCACAGCCTTGCTGGTACGATAGAAATTCGCTGCAGGCGAGGCGCGCTGAGATTCGCTGAACATGGACACACCCTGGCAGATAGCTGGTTGCTCCGTGCGCGGAGCTTCCCACGACCGCACCGGTCTTCCCAATCAAGATGCGATCGGCTGGCGTCCGGGCCGCTGGCCGATTCTCTCGATCGCCGACGGCCACGGCAGCGCCCAGCATTTTCGCAGCCAGACCGGCTCTCGCCTGGCGGTCGAGGCGATGCTTTCGGTGCTCTGCGCCTTCATCGAGGGTCTCGATCCCGCGCAGCCGATCGAGAAGCTGGAACTGGCGGTCGAGGATGAGCTGCGCAGCCAACTGGTCACCACCTGGCGGCAGTCGGTGCGAGCGCACCTCCAGGAGCAACCGGAGAGCGAGGCGGAGTGGAGCCAGCTCACCAGCGAGCTGGGCTTTTCTGGCCGACTTTTGCAACAAAAAGTGCCCGAGCTGGCCTACGGTTCGACGGTCCTGGGTGTGCTGGGCAGCGCCCATTTTCTGCTATTTGTGCAGTTGGGCGACGGCGACATTCTCTGTGTTAGCGATACAGGCAGCGTCAGCCGCCCCTTCGAGCGCGACCGCCGCTTTGCGATCAACCAGACGACCTCGCTCTGCCTGGAGGAGGCGGCCCTCGAAACCCGCATTCGATTGTGGGGTGCGCCGCTGCCTGCCCTGGTTTTGCTCAGCACCGACGGCTACGCCAATTCTTATGCGAGCGAGGACGAGTTTGCCGAGATTGGCCCGCAGTACCTGCAGTTTATTCGCGCCCACGGCCTCGACCGGCTTGAAATCGAACTGCCGGCAGTGCTGCAGGAAGTCTCCCGGCGCGGCAGCGGCGACGATATTACCCTCGGCGTGCTCCTGCGCGGCCCATCATCGCCTACTCCGGAATAACGTAGGTAACGAAGAAGTTTTTGATATTGGCAAATAGACCCTTCTGCCGCAGGCGGTCCAGTTCGCCGCCGTCGAGCCAGCGGCCCCCGCACTGGGGGCAGACATCCATCTGTACGTCACCCACCTTGACGTCGTTGACCGTGTCCATGAGCGTACCGTCGCGCGGGCAATTGAGAGGCACGATCGTCCGCAGCCCGCCCGGTTTGCCCTTGAGCTGGATTTCTCCCAGGTTGGGCCTGCCAACCACAGCCGACAGTTCGCTCACATCGAACCAGATGCCAAGACAATGGGGACATTGATCGACTTCGATATCGTCGGCCTTGATCGTCTTCAACTCGTAGTCGGTGCAGCGGGGACACTTCATGGGGCAGTCGCTCCTGTTGAACAATCAGAAACCGCTCTCGTTCAGTATAGTTTGGGACGGCTCCTGCCCAGTATCGCACCTGGAGGTGACCGTTTCGTTTGTCCTGAACGGATCGACCGGGTAGCCCACACCCACCAAGCACAGGCCCTGGGGGGGAGCGGCGTACTTGATCGCCTCACGGTTGCCGCTCTGCCAGAGTTCCGCAAAGCGCTGGACGCTCCAGCGGCCCGTAGCGACCTCGGCGAGGGCACCGACCAATAGGCGCATCATTCCATACAAAAAACTGTTGGCCCGCACGCGGACAGTGATGAGCTGCCCTGCGCGGCGGCATTCGACCTCGTCGATGCGCACCAGCGAATGGGAACGGTTGGAACCGGCGCGCCGAAAGGCGCGAAAATCGTGCTGGCCCTTGAGAGTATCGAGGGCGCTGGCCATCGCCCGCTCGTCGAGGGTGCTGTAGGGGTAGTACCAGCTGGTGGAGCGCACGAAGAGATCCGGAACGGTGCTGTTGTAGATGCAGTAGCGGTACTCGCGCCATAGCGCGCTGAAGCGGGCGTGCCAGTCCGGCGGTACCCAGGCGGCATCTTGCACAGCGATGTCCTCGGGCAGAACGGCGTTGAGCGCCCGCCGCCAGGTCTCGGGGACGAGCCGCTTTTCGGTGTCAAAGTGAACGACCTGGGCGCTGGCGTGGACGCCCGTATCGGTGCGACCGGCGGCACTGCAGCGCACGGGCTGGCGCTGGATCTTTTCGATCGCTGCTTCGAGGCACTGCTGGACGGTGCGCTGGCCGGGTTGCCACTGCCAGCCATAAAAACCGCCCCCAAGATACTGGATCCGGAGGGCGAGGCGGCGAGTGGCCTGCGCCCCTGACTCGCTCACCAAAGATCAGACCAGTTCGATAATCGCCATCTCAGCGTTGTCGCCGCGCCGGGTGACGGTGCGCAGAACGCGGGTATAGCCGCCGTTGCGGCTGCCGTAGCGCTCTTGGGCGGCAGCAAAGATCGACTGCACCAGATCAGGATCGTAAAGAAAGCCCGCTGCCCGCCGCCGGGCCGCAAGGGAACCGTCCTTGGCGAGGCTGATCATCCGGTCAGCCTCGCTGCGGACCACTCTGGCCCTGGCCAGGGTCGTGCTGATCCGGCCATGGCGCAACAGTTCAGTCGTCAGGGTGCGCACGAGGGCGTCGCGCTGATCGGCGGCGCGGTTTAACTTGGCAACGCGGCGGCGGTGTCTCATCGGTTTAGCTCCTGCCCGGTTTGTCTTTAGGAAGGCTGAGGCCCATCTTTTCTTGCAGCGCTTCGATCACTTCTTCGGCGGACTTTTGGCCAAAGTTTTTGATCTCAAGCAGATCTTCTTCGGTGTACTCGAGCAGGTCGGCCACCGTGTTGATCTGGGCGCGCTTGAGGCAGTTGTAGGCGCGCACCGACAGCTGCAATTCTTCGATGGGCACCTGGCCTACGGTGTTGCTCTGGGGCCGGGTGGGTTCGACCGGCGGCTCGAAGGTAATCTCTTGCAAGGGCCGCAGTTGATCGACGAGAATCTTGGCCGCCTGGGAGAGCGCCTCTTGAGGAGAAAGCGAGCCGCTCGTCCAGATCTCGATGGTGAGCCGGTCCTGCTCGCCGCTGCCGTTGTTGCTGACGCTCTCGACGGTCCAGTTGACCTTGCGCACCGGCATAAAGATCGCGTCGATCGACAGATAATCGATCGATGCGCCGTCTTCGCTGCCGCGCTCGATCGAGCGGTAGCCCTTGCCGCGCTCGATCTGAAATTCCATCTCGAGTTGGCCATCCTCGGCGAGGGTGGCAATGTAGTGGCGCGGGTTGACCACCTGCACCTCGGCGGGCAGTTCCAGATCCGAGGCGGTGACCCGCCTGGGACCCTGCACGGCCAACCGGCCAATCTGAATGTCGCCGGTGTAGGAGCGCAGCACCAGCTCCTTCATGTTGAGCAAAATGTCGAGCACATCCTCGCGGATGCCCTTGATCGTCGCAAATTCGTGGTTGACCCCGGTGATGCGCAGGGCGGTGACCGCCGTGCCTTCGAGGTTCGCAAGCAAAACGCGCCTGAGCGCCGTTCCCAGGGTCGTCCCCTGGCCGCGCTCGAGCGGTTCGAGGACAAATTTGCCGTACTGGCCGCTGTCGGCCTCGGTCCGTGTCTCAACGCACTCAATCGTATATTGCGCCATGCCTCTCCCCTTCGCCCTAGCGGGAGTAAAACTCAACAATCAACAGTTCCTGCACCGGTGTGTCGATGTCTTCGCGCTCAGGAAGCGCCTTGACCGTCGCACTGATCGTCTCGCGGTTGACCTCCAGCCACTTGGGCGGATGGGGCAGACTCGCCACCTCAAGGCCCGCTTTGACGAAGGCCGCCGAGCCCGGCAGCACCGCAATCTGATCGCCAGGACGCACGCGGTAGCTCGGGATCGAGACGCGGCGGCCATTGACGGCGAAGTGGCCGTGGTTGACCCACTGGCGCGCCTGGGGGCGGGAGGTGGCAAAACCCAGGCGATAGATCACGTTGTCGAGCCGACGCTCGAGCAGTTCGAGAAACTTGGCCCCGGTGTTGCCCTTGGAGCGGCCAGCATCGGAGAAGGTGCGCCGAAACTGCTTTTCGAGGATGCCGTAGGTCCAGCGCGCCTTTTGCTTTTCTTTGAGGCGGATGGCGTATTCGCTGAGCTTTTGGCGCGACTGGCCATGGACGCCGGGGCGGGTGTTGCGCCGTTCGATGGCGCACTTGGGCGAAGAGCAGCGGATGCCCTTGAGGTAGAGCTTCATGCCGACAGCACGGCAGAGTTTGCAGACAGGTCCGGTGTAGCGAGCCATGATGTTTTAGAGCAATCTCAAAAGATGGGAACTAGACGCGGCGGCGCTTGGGTGGGCGGCAACCGTTGTGGGGAATTGGGGTGACATCGCGGATGAGCGTGATCTCAAGGCCCACCGCCTGCAGCGCCCGGATAGCTGTCTCCCGGCCTGCGCCGGGACCACTGACCATCACTTCGCACTGGCGCATTCCGGAGTCAATTGCCCGGCGGCCCGCCGACTCAGCCGCCTGCTGGGCAGCGAAGGGGGTGCCCTTTTTGGCACCCTTGAAGCCGCTCGAACCGGCGGATGCCCAGGAGATTACATCGCCTGCGGTGTCGGAGATCGTGACGATCGTGTTGTTGAAAGTCGATTGAATGTGCGCGACGCCGCTCGGCACGTTGCGCCGAACTTTCTTTTTTTGCCCGCCACGGGTTGGTTTGGCCATTGCTCGATCCTGATGATGAAATTACTTCTTGGCGGAGGCTTTCTTTTTGCCCGCCACGGTCTTGCGCCCACCCCGCCGGGTACGGGCATTGGTGCGGGTGCGCTGGCCGCGCACCGGCAGACCGAGGCGATGGCGGCGACCGCGCAGGCAGCCGATGTCCATGAGGCGCTTGATGTTGATGTTTTCAAAGCGCCGCAGATCCCCTTCGACCTGGTACTTTGATTCGATCTCTTCGCGCAGGGTGTTGACCTGGGCATCGCTCAGATCGCGCACCCGAAGGTCAGGAGAGATGCCGGTGGATAAAAGAATCTGCAGAGCCCGCGCCGGGCCGATGCCGAAGATGTAGGTGAGGGCCACCTCGACCCGCTTTTCTCTGGGAATGTCTACGCCTGCAATACGCGCCATGGATCAGTACTCTTTCCTTTTTTGCCTCAGGTGCCAGTTAGCCTTGCCGCTGCTTGTGCTTGGGGTTTTCGCAGATGACCATGACCCGGCCCTTGCGGCGGATCACCCGACACTTTTCGCAGATCGGTTTGACGGACGCACGAACTTTCATAGCTGGCCGCAAATTGTGCAGATCCTAGTTTAGATAAGCGAACTGCGCTCTGTCAAGGATCAGCGTCGGCTGCGCAGCACGACGATCCAGCCGGCGATGGGTTCGCCTTTGTCGGTGCGCAGAACACTCTGCTGGGCACTGACTTCGACAAATTCTGCAAAGGCGGCGGCCTGCCTGAGATAGGACAGTGCGTGGGCGTAGCGGCCACTGGGCTGGAGGAGATAGTCCTCCTCGGGGCCCGCCTCCACCGAGAAGGCGAGCAGGCCGCCGGGTACGAGGGTGACGGCGCTCGCAACGAGCACCGGCAACAGATCGCCCAGGTACGGAAACACGTCGGCGGCCACGATCAGATCGAACGCGTCGCGGTAATGGGCCAATTGCTCGCCTATCTCGCCTGTCACCAGCTCGTCGTAGACCGCCCGCGCCCGCGCCTTTTCGATCATCCGGCTTGAAAGATCGATGCCCACCAGCCGGTGGGCGAGGGGCTTAAACAATGGACCGCACAAACCCGTGCCGCAGCCGAGATCGAGAATATTGAGCAGGTGGTTGGCGTGGGGAGCGGCGGCGCGCACCGCCTCAAGGAGTTGCCGGGGCGTGCTGTAGGCCAGATCTTCCAGCAGATGGGCGTCGAAGCGCTCGGCGTAATCGTCGAACAGGGCCGCGACGTAGCGCGGATCGGCAGCCGGTGGTACCGGCGCGCCGCCGACCGCCGCCAGATAATGGCGGGCCTCGCTGTCGGCGGGATCGAGCCGGATCGCTTCTGTATAAGCGGCGGCGGCCTGGGCAAGCTGCCCCAGATCGCGCCGGGCGTTGCCCAGCCCCCGGTGGGCTGCCGCCAGCCACGGTGCCAGTGCAAGGGCCGCTTCAAAGCTCTCGATCGCCTCGCGCACCTGACCCAGCGAGAGCTGGGCGTTGGCGAGGTTGGTCTGGGCTTCGGCCAGATCGGGTTTGAGCAAAAGCGCGGTGCGGTAGACCGCCGCCGCCTCGCTCCACTGCTGCTGCGCCTGCAGGACCAGGCCGAGGTTGTAGTACGCCTCGGCAAAATCCGGCTGCAGGGTCAGGGCGCGCTTGAAGCAGGCCGCCGCTTCGGACCGCTCGCCCTGGTCTTTGAGGGCGACGCCCAGGTTGTTGTGGGCCTCGACGTAGCCCGGATCGAGGGCGATTGCCCGGCGGCAAGAAGCCACCGCCTCGTCGAGCGCCCCCAGTTCGCGCTGGACGGCTCCCAGGTTGTTGTGGGCCTTGACGTACTCCGGTTCGATGGCGAGCACCCGCTCGTAGGCGGCGACGGCCTCCTTGAGCCTGCCCTTCTCGTGCAGGGCCGTGCCCAGGGCAAAGTGGGCGTCGGTGTAGTAGCTTCTCAGTTCGATGGCCCGCTGCAGGTGGTCGATTGCCCCGTCGAGGTTGCCCTGGGCCTGCAGGGCGAGCCCGAGGGCAAAGTGGGCCTCGACGTAGTCTGCTTGAAAATCCAGCGCCTGGCCGTAGCGGACGATCGCTTCGGCCAGGCGGCCCTGGCGGTGCAGCACCAGGCCGAGATCGAACATTTCGGCGGCCTGGGCAAGGGCGGTGGCAGGTTTGCGATCGCGGCGCGGAGGCTTGCCGAAGCCAAGGGGCATACGCGGTCAGACGGTGGGTACAGTGCCCCTATCGTACACAGCTTAGGAGACCGGCAGGACGCTCAGGCGCTTGAAGACCAGCCGCTCGTTCTCGAGATCGACGAAGATCGTGTCGCCATCGACAAAATCGCCCCGCAACAGACCCCTGGCAATCGCATTAGAAAGCTCGCTCTGGATGGCGCGCTTGAGTGGGCGCGCTCCGTAGACCGGGTCGTAGCCGATATCGACAACATAATCGAGCGCTTCGTCGGAGACCTTGAGCACGATCTTGCGATCGCCCAGGCGCTTCTCCAGCTGGGCGATCTGCAAGCGGGTGATCTCGCGCAGTTGGTCGCGGCGCAGGTTGCGGAAGATGATGATGTCATCGACGCGGTTGAGAAATTCGGGCCGGAAGTGGGCGCGCATGGCGCGCATCACCTCGTCGCGCATCTGCTCGTAGTAGGTGTCGTCGCCTCCCAGGCGCAGGATCGCCTCCGAGCCGATGTTGCTCGTCATGATGATGATCGCGTTTTTAAAATCGACCGTGCGCCCCTGGGAGTCGGTGATCCGCCCGTCGTCGAGCACCTGCAACAGCACGTTGAACACGTCGTTGTGGGCCTTTTCGATCTCATCGAAGAGCACGACAGCGTAGGGTCTGCGGCGCACCGCCTCGGTGAGCTGGCCGCCCTCGTCGTAGCCGACGTAGCCGGGAGGTGCCCCGATGAGGCGCGAGACGCTGTGCTTTTCCATGTACTCGGACATGTCGATGCGCACCATCGCGTTCTCGTCGTCGAACAGAAAAGCGGCCAGCGTCTTGGCCAGTTCGGTCTTGCCGACGCCGGTGGGCCCCAAGAAGATAAAGCTCGCGATGGGCTTGTTGGGATCGGACAGGCCCGCACGGGAGCGCTGGATCGCCTCGGCCACCACCCGCACCGCCTCGTCCTGGCCGACGACCCGCTGGTGCAGTTCGTCTTCGAGGTGCAGAAGCTTTTCGCGTTCGCTCGCTACCAGCTTGCTCACCGGAATGCCGGTCCACTTGGAGATGATTTCGGCGATGTCCTCTTCGGTCACCTCCTCGCGCAACAGCGAGCGGGCACCGGCCTGGGGCTGTTCTAAGCGCACCTCCGCCTGCTCAAGGCGCTTGAGCAACTCGGCGGCTTTGCCGTACTTGAGTTCGGCGGCCCGGTTGAGATCGTAGTCGCGCTCGGCCTGCTGGATCTGGACGTTGAGTTGATCGAGTTCTTCTTTGAGGGACTGCACCTGCTCGATGATGTCCTTTTCGGCCTGCCACTGGGCGTTGAGGGCGCGCTGCTCCTCCTGGAGGTCCGCAAGTTCTCTTTCGAGCCGTTCGAGCCGATCGCGCGAGCCGACGTCGGACTCCTTGGCGAGGGACAGCTTTTCCATCTCAAGCTGGAGGATCTTGCGATCGACCTCGTCGAGTTCTTCGGGCTTGGAGGTGATCTCCATCTTGAGCTTGGCTGCCGCCTCGTCCATCAGGTCGATCGCCTTGTCGGGCAAGAAGCGATCGCTGATGTAGCGGTGGGAGAGCACTGCCGCCGCCACCAGGGCGCTGTCGGAGATGCGCACGCCGTGGTGGACTTCGTAGCGCTCTTTGAGGCCGCGCAGAATCGAGATCGTGTCCTCTACAGAGGGCTGATCGACGAAGACCTGCTGGAAGCGCCGTTCGAGGGCGGCGTCCTTTTCGATGTACTTGCGGTACTCGTCGAGGGTGGTGGCCCCGATGCAGCGCAGCTCACCGCGCGCGAGCATCGGCTTGAGCAGGTTGCCGGCGTCCATCGCTCCCTGGGTGGCACCGGCTCCGACGACGGTGTGAATCTCGTCGATAAAAAGAATAATCTGGCCCTCGGAACTGGTCACCTCGCCCAGCACCGCCTTGAGGCGCTCCTCAAATTCGCCCCGGTACTTGGAGCCCGCGATCAGCGCTCCCATATCGAGGGCGATGAGCTTGCGTCCCTTGAGCGATTCGGGCACGTCGCCGCGCACGATGCGCTGGGCGAGTCCCTCGGCGATCGCCGTCTTGCCCACGCCGGGTTCGCCGATGAGCACGGGGTTATTCTTGGTGCGCCGCGAGAGAATCTGGATCGTGCGGCGAATCTCGTCGTCGCGGCCAATCACCGGATCGAGTTTGCCCTCGCCCGCCAGTTCTGTCAGATCCCTGCCGTACTTTTCGAGTGACTCGTAGGTGCTCTCCGGGTTCTGACTGGTCACCTTTTGGTTGCCGCGCACCTGGGCGACGGCTTCTTTGAGCTTCGCTTCGTCGATACCAAATTCGCGCAGCACCTGCTGGCCAAAGCGAACATCTTTAGCAAAAGGCAGTACCAGATGCTCGACGGAAATAAAGTCGTCGCCGTACTCCTTGCGGAAACCCTCAGCCCGATCGAGCAGCGCATCGAGGCTGCGGCCAAGATAGACGCTCTGACCGGGGTTGGTGAGCTTGGGCTGGCGCTCGATAAACTGTACGACCCGCTGGTTGAGCTTTTGCAAGTTCGCTCCGGCCTTGGTAAAGATTGTGCCGGCGAGCCCCCCGTCTTGATCGAGCAGCGCCTTAAAAAGGTGTTCGCTCTCCAGCTGCTGCTGACGGAATTCCTTGGCCACTTCGGTCGTGCGGACGATCGCATCCCACGCCTTTTCGGTGAACTGATTGGGATTGTTGGGCTGCATAAAACTCTGGCCTTGCTGCTGTGTAGATGGGCAGGTCTAGGGTCATTGTAGGCACTCAGCCTACCTGAGAGCAGCCGGTTTTCCGAATCAAAAGGTAGGTATTGCCGACCGGGCAGAGTCCCCGGTGTATCCTGAAAATTGAGGTATCGAAATGTTGCGACCATGACGAGCTGCCTGATCGTGCGCCGCTCCCGTTTCAGCGCCGCTCATCGCTACTGGCTGGAGGAACTGAGCGCCGAGGAGAACCGGCGGCGCTTCGGTGCCGCCGCCAACATCCACGGCCACAACTACACGATATTGGTCTCGATGAACGGGCCGGTGGACCGCTTCGGCATGGTGCTCAATTTGAGCGAAGTCAAGCAGATTATCCGCCGCGAGGTCTCAGGCCAGCTCGACAGCCAGCTGCTAAACGAGACCTGGGAGGAGTTTGTCCGGACACTGCCCACCACCGAGCACATGGCGCGGGTCATCTTCGAGCGCCTGCGTCCCCATCTGCCGGTGGTGCGGGTGCAGCTATTTGAATCGGAAGATCTCTGGGCCGAGTATCAAGGAGAAGCCATGCAAGCGTATCTGACGATCGCCGATCACTTTGCGGCTGCCCACCGGCTTGCCCTCGACGAACTGTCGCTTGAAGAAAACACCGAAATCTACGGACTGTGCGCCCGCACCCACGGCCACGGCCACAACTACCACGTCGAGATCACCGTCAAGGGCGAGGTGGACGAGCGCACCGGGATGCTGGTGGACCTGGTGGCATTGCAGCGCCTGCTTAAAGACAAGGTGCTTTTGCCCTTCGATCACACCTTCTTGAACAAGGACGTGCCCTACTTTGCCCAGGTGGTGCCGACGGCTGAAAATATCGCCCTGCACATTCGCGACCTGCTCGAAGAACCCGTGCGCGCCCTCGGAGCCCGCCTGCACAAAGTCCGCCTCATCGAAAGCCCCAACAACTCCGTCGAGGTCTACACCGAGAGCTTTGCGCCGATCGCCTGACATTACAGGCGGTACTGCAGGCGGCGGATGGCCAGGCCCAGCAGGCTCAAAGGCAGGGCAAGGGCAAGCAGCGCCGCGTAATAGATAAAAAAGTAATTGCCGAGGTTCGCCGTCAGATTCAGGTGGCTCATCGCTTTTTCCTCCCGTTCGATACTGGCAGCCTAAAATGGCTGCGCTCGATAGATGGCGGCTGTTAGACCAGTTTTTGCACCGGCACAGGCGGCGGGCTTGCCCAAAATAGGACTAAAATGGTCTTATATGAAGGCAGGTAACAAGCCATGCTCCGCATGACCCGGCAATCGGACTACGGCATCGTGCTCATCAGCTATCTGGCCGCTCGCCCTGAGCGCAGTTTTGGGGCGGCGGAGCTGGCGGCCCAGACCGCGTTGCCGGTGCCGATCGTGCGCAAGATCTTGAAGCTTCTGGCTAAAGGCGCGCTTCTGGTCTCCCATCGGGGCATCAAGGGCGGCTACAGCCTTGCCCGGCCCGCGAGTGCAATCTCGGTGGCCGATATTCTCACAGCCCTCGAAGGGCCGATTGCCCTGACCGAGTGCATCGAAGAAGCCCCCGGCGGCTGCAGCCACGAGGCGCTCTGCCCTTTGCGGCCCAAGTGGCAGCGCATCAACGCCGTCGTCCACCACGCCCTCTCTTCGATCAACCTCAGCCAGCTCATCGCCCCCTGGCCCCACGAGTACCTGAACCTGTCCAGGCCCACTGCCGCCCTCAGCACTGTCCAGTCTCCCCTACGCTAAAAGTTCAACGGAGCTACGATGTCAACACCCACGCAGGCCATCGAAACCCTGGCCAACAAAGAATACCAGTTCGGTTTTGTCACCGATGTCGAGCAGGAAACGGTGCCGCCGGGGTTGTCGGAGGAAGTGATCCGACTGATCTCAGCCAAAAAGCAGGAACCGGAATTTTTATTGGAATGGCGGCTTAAAGCCTATCGCCACTGGCTGACGATGGAGCGGCCCGAGTGGGCGAACGTCCACTACCCGCCCATCGACTATCAAAGTATCGTCTACTACGCCGCTCCCAAGTCTAAGACCGACGGCCCCAAAAGCCTCGACGAGGTGGACCCGGAGATTCTCAAGACCTACGAGAAGCTGGGTATTCCTCTGCAGGAGCGGGCGGCCCTGGCGGGTGTTGCGGTCGATGCGGTCTTTGACAGCGTCTCGGTGGCGACGACCTTCAAAGACAAGCTTGCGGCGATGGGCATTATCTTCTGCTCGTTCTCCGAGGCGGTGCGCGAACATCCCGAACTGGTGCGCCGCTACCTGGGTTCGGTGGTACCGATCACCGATAACTTTTATGCCGCCCTCAACTCGGCAGTCTTTACCGACGGCTCGTTCGTGTTCGTGCCGAAGGGGGTGCGCTGCCCGATGGAGCTATCGACCTACTTTCGGATCAACGCCAAAAACTCCGGCCAGTTCGAGCGGACCTTGATCGTCGCCGAGGCCGGCAGCTACGTGAGCTATCTCGAAGGCTGCACCGCACCGATGCGCGACGAGAACCAGCTGCACGCGGCGGTGGTAGAACTGGTCGCCCTCGACGATGCGACGATCAAGTACTCGACGGTTCAAAACTGGTATCCGGGCGACAAGGAGGGCAAAGGCGGCATCTACAACTTCGTCACCAAGCGGGGCCGCTGCGAGGGCCGCAACTCCAAGATCTCCTGGACCCAGGTGGAGACCGGTTCGGCGATCACCTGGAAGTACCCGAGCTGTGTGCTCAAGGGCGAGAACTCGGTGGGCGAATTTTATTCGGTGGCCCTCACCAACAACTACCAGCAGGCCGACACCGGCACCAAGATGATCCATATCGGCAAGAACACCCGAAGCACGATCGTCTCGAAGGGCATCTCGGCGGGCCACGGCCAGAACACCTACCGGGGGGCGGTCAAGATTTTGAGCGGTGCTGGGGGGGCGCGCAACTACTCGCAGTGCGATTCGCTTTTAATCGGCGAGGACTGCGGCGCGCACACGTTCCCCTATATCGACGTGCAAAATCCGACGGCGCGCATGGAGCACGAGGCGACCACCGCCAAGATTGGTGAGGACCAGATTTTTTATCTGAACCAGCGGGGCATCTCCACCGAGGACGCAGTCTCGATGATCGTCAACGGTTTTTGCAAGGAGGTCTTCCGCGAATTGCCGATGGAGTTTGCTGTCGAAGCCCAGAAGCTTTTGTCGGTGAGCTTAGAAGGCAGCGTCGGTTAGCTTGAGCAAGCGAGCAAGAGAGAGAAGATGAGCAAGTTGTTAGAAATCGAGGGCCTGCAGGCGCGGGTCGAGGACAAGGCGATCTTGAGAGGCATCGACCTTGCCGTTGGGCCGGGGGAAGTGCATGCGATTATGGGGCCGAACGGGTCCGGCAAGAGCACCCTCGCCAGTGTCCTGGTCGGGCGCGAGGAGTACGAGGTTCTGGGCGGCCAAATCCGCTTCGACAGCCAGGATCTGCTGGCCCTCGCACCGGAGGAGCGGGCGCGGGCAGGGTTGTTCCTCGCCTTTCAGTATCCGGTCGAGATCCCTGGGGTGAGCAACGTCTATTTTCTCAAGGCCGCCCTCAACGCCGTGCGCCAGCAGCGGGGACTGCCGGAACTGGACGCGGTCGATTTTTTGAGCGTCGTGCGCGAGAAGCTCAAGACCGTCCAGATGGACGAGAGTTTTTTGCGCCGCTCGGTGAACGAGGGCTTCTCCGGGGGCGAAAAAAAGCGCAACGAAGTGCTGCAGATGGCGCTTTTGGAGCCAAAGCTCGCCATCCTCGACGAGACCGACTCGGGCCTCGACATCGATGCGCTGCGCATCGTCGCCGACGGCGTCAATAGCCTGCGCGCACCGGATCGCTCCTTCGTTGTGATTACCCACTACCAGCGCCTGCTCAACTACATCGTGCCCGACTTTGTGCATGTGCTTATCGGCGGGCGGATTGTCCGCTCCGGCGGGCGCGAACTGGCGCTCGAACTGGAAGAAAAAGGCTACGGCTGGCTCGAAGAGCAGGCTGCTGCCCCTGTCTAGAGGAATCGCATGTCGCAGCTGACGATCGAAAAGAACACGTTTTTGACCGACTTTGCCGACTTTGCCGCTGGCCGGACCGACGAGCCGCCCTTCGTCGCCTCGCTGCGCAGCGAGGCGCTCTCGCAATTTGCCACCGCCGGTCTGCCGCACCGCCGCCTCGAAAAGTGGCGGCAACTGGATCTCTCGGGCTTTCGCAGTCACGAATTTGCCCTCATCGAAAAGCCGCCTGCGGTACTGGCCCATGCCATTGCGCCGCTGCGCCTCGCAGGAGCGCAGGAGCTGGTGTTTGTCGATGGCCACTTCGTACCCGAACTGTCCGAGGCCGGGAGTGTGGCGGGGGTGCAGGCGGGCAGTCTGGCGGTTGCGGCGCGCCAACAGCCGACCCCCCTAGGCCGCGACGTCGATTTGAGCGAGCCCTTCGCCGCCCTCAACACGATCTACTGGCAGGACGGCGCGTTTGTTCAGTTGCAGCCCGGCGCAGTTGCCCAGCGGCCCCTGCACCTGTTGTGCGTAGCCACCGGCGGCGAGCAACCGACGGCGAGCTACCCGCGCCACCTGATCGCCCTCGGGGCCAACAGCGAGGCGACGGTGATCGAGACCTATACGAGCCTGGGTGCGGGCGTTCACTTTAGCTGCCCCCTGAGCGAGGTCGGGCTGGCCGCCAACGCCCGGCTCAACCACCACCGCTTCGTCCGGCAGAACCCGGCTGCCTACCACCTGGCCACCAGCCACCTGCACCTCGGGCGCGACAGCCGCATCAACGCCCTCGCCGCCTGCCTGGGGGGCAGTCTGACCCGCCACGATCTCCACGTCGATCTGGCCGCCCCCGGCAGCGAGGCCAACCTGCAGGGCCTTTATCTGGCCGCCGACACCCAGCAGGTCGATAATCACCTCTGGGTCCGCCACAGCGCTCCCCATACCAGGAGCCGCCAGAGCTACCGGGGCATCCTGGCAGGCAGGGCGCAGGCGGTCTTTAACGGCAACATCCACGTCGAAGCCGCCGCCGCCAAAACCGATGCCCGCCAGAGCAACCGCAACCTGCTCCTCTCGGATACGGCCCTCGTCCACACCAATCCCCAGCTTGAGATCTACGCCGGCGACGTGCGCTGCACCCACGGTTCGACCGTCGGCCAGCTCGACGAGGAAGCGCTCTTTTATCTGCGCTCGCGCGGTCTGGACGCAGCCTCGGCCAGAAACCTGCTCACCTACGCCTTTGCCAGCGACCTCATCGATGCGGTCGAGCCCGCGATTCTGCGCCCACAACTGGAGCAGGCGCTGTTCGACTGGCTCAGCTTAAACGTCGGCTTTCGCGGAGAAACACGATGACGCTCACCGCTTCGACCTCCACCACCCGCCTCACCCCCGCCGCCGTTGCCCAACTGCGCGCGGACTTTCCGATTCTGGGCGAGTCCGTCCACGGCAAACCGCTCGTCTACCTCGATAACGCCGCTTCGACCCAGAAGCCCCAGGCGGTGATCGACGCGATTAGCCGGCTCTACACGAGCTACTACGCCAATATCCATAGAGGCGTCCACCAACTCAGCCAGCTTTCGACGGCGGCCCACGACGAGGCGCGCCGCAAGGTGCAGCGCTTTATCAACGCCAGAAGCGACAAAGAAATCATCTTCGTGCGCGGCTGCACCGAGGCGATCAATCTGGTCGCCCAGACCTTTGGTCGGCAAAATATCGGCCCCGGCGACGAAATACTGATCACAGCGATGGAGCACCACTCCAACATCGTCCCCTGGCAGATGCTCTGCCAGGAAAAGGGGGCCGTCCTCAAAGTCGCGCCGATTAGCGATCAAGGCGAACTGCTCGTAGACGCATACGAAAAGCTCCTGGGCGAGCGCACGAAGCTGGTCGCCCTCGTGCATCTTTCTAATGCTCTGGGCACGATCAACCCGGTGCGGCAACTCGTCGAGCTGGCCCACGCCCGATCGATCCCGGTGTTGCTCGACGGAGCCCAGGCCGTCTCCCACATTCCCGTCGATGTCCAGGCGCTCGACTGCGACTTTTATACTTTCTCGGGCCACAAGCTCTACGGCCCCACCGGCATCGGTGTGCTCTACGGCAAAGAAGAACGGCTGGAGGCGATGCCCCCCTGGCAGGGCGGCGGCGATATGATCCGCTCCGTCAGCTTTGAGAAGACGACCTTCAGTGGCATCCCTTTTAAGTTCGAGGCGGGCACCCCGGATATCTGCGGCGCGATTGCCCTGGGCGTCGCCATCGATTACGTGCAGCAGGTGGGCCTCGCGGCGATTGCCGACTATGAGGCGGAGCTTTTAAGCTACGCCACCGAGCAGATCCAGGCGGTGCCGGGGGTGCGCTTGATTGGCACCGCCCGCGAGAAGGCGAGTGTGCTCTCTTTTGTGATCGATGGCGTCCATCCCCACGACATCGGCACGATCCTCGATCAACAGGGCGTGGCGATCCGGGCGGGCCACCACTGTGCCCAGCCGGTGATGCAGCGCCTCAAGCTTCCCGCCACCGCCCGCGCCTCCTTTGCCTTCTACAACACCCGCGCCGAGGTGGACGCCCTGGTGGCGGCGGTCTACACAGTTCAGGAGATGTTTGGTTGATATGTCAGAACTGCGCGAACTGTACCAGGAAGTAATCCTCGATCACTACAGGCGGCCCCGCAACTACGGCGAGTTGCCGGAGGCGAACCGCGAGGCGGAGGGTCACAACCCCCTGTGCGGCGATCAGGTGACGATCTATCTGCAGCTTCAAGATGGCCTGATTCAGGACATCCACTTCGAGGGAGCCGGTTGTGCGATCTCGACAGCGAGTGCTTCGCTGATGACCGAGGCGCTCAAGGGCAAGAGCGTCGCCCAGGCGGCCCACCTTTTTGAGAACTTTCACCAACTGGTAACCAGCGACGATGCAGAGGCGCTTCCTGCCCCCGATCTGGGCAAACTGGCGGTGCTGGCCGGCGTGCGCGAATTTCCGATGCGCGTCAAGTGTGCCACCCTCGCCTGGCATACCCTCAACGCTGCCCTCAAAAATACCGGCGAGCTGGTGAGCACGGAGTAATCATGGAAAAAGACACCGAACTCAAGGAGCAGGTGATCGGGGCACTCAAGAGCGTCTACGATCCCGAAATTCCCGTCAACATCTACGATCTGGGCCTGGTCTACGACGTGGGCGTCGTCGCCGGTCACGTCGCCGTCCAGATGACTCTCACCACACCGATGTGTCCGGTCGCAGGCTCGCTGCCCGGCGAAGTCGAGACGAAACTGCAGGAGTTGCCGGGAGTGGTCTCAGCCCAGGTCGAACTGGTCTGGGAGCCCGCCTGGACGATGGACAGGATGCCTGAGGAAGCGAAGCTGCAGCTGGGACTGTTTTGAGAGCGGATTGTCTGGCTGGAGTCGGTTGAATTGAAAGGGGGGCATTTCCGCAAGCTGGGGTTAAAAAGCTGCCTGTAGCTGACAACTCGATTTTTGCGCACTGCTGTTTTCAACTATCAACGGTAAACGCCCGCTGCCGCCTTGCCGTCGAATTGCCGTCGAACCAGCGCAAAACAAATGTTAAGTTTTGTGTAGAGAGGGATTTAGAAAAGTTCCGCCTGCGGCTAAATACGTTTAGAACGACAGGCAACTGTGGTAGTACAACTGCGGCTGGCGCTGTTGGGTCCGTTTGTGGCCCAGCTCGATGGCCGGGAGATCACGGACTTCTCCTATGGGAAGGTGCGGGCACTGCTGGTCTATCTGGCAGTGGAGGCAAACCGCTCTCACCAGCGCGAGGTTCTGGCCGGATTGCTCTGGCCCCGTCAGTCGCTCGATCGGGCACGCGCCAACCTGCGCGGGGCGCTCGCGGTGCTGCGCCGGGTGCTCAACAGTCAGGCAGACCTGCCTTTTTTGTGCATCGAACACAGCACCCTCCAGTTCAACCGCCAGAGCCCCCACTATCTGGATGTGGAGGAATTTGGCCGTCTCATCGACACCGCCCTCGCTGGGCACCGCCCACAGGCAGGCCGACTGGGCGAGGAGGAGGCTGGCTGGCTGGCGCAGGCGGTGGCGCTGTATCGAGGCGAGTTTCTTGAGCAGGCAGAACTCTGCGACGGCGAGGAGTTCGAGGAGTGGGTCCAGGTGCAGCGCGAACGGTTGCACCAGAGAGTCGTTGCGGCCTGTACCGCTCTGGTCGCCCACTACGAGGCACTCGGTCACTGGGAGCAGGTGCAGCGCTTTGCCCGGCTGCAGCTGCGCAGCGAGCCCTGGAGCGAGCGGGGCCACCGCTCGTTGATGCGAGCCCTCAGCAACGGTGGGCAGCGCGCCGAGGCGCTCAAGCAGTACGAGCGCTGCCGCCGTCTGCTGGCCGAGCGCTGGGGTGCCGAACCGGAGGAAGCGACCAGGGCACTCTACGAGCAGATCCGGGCCGGTAGTGGCGCAGGTGTTTCCCTTGCCGCTGCCCCCGGACCGCCCCTGCCGGAGCCCGGCAATCTGCCGATACCGGTGGCCTCGTTTATTGGTCGTCAGCAGCAGATAGCGGAGGCCCAGGCGCTTTTGACCCGGCCCGAGGTGCGCCTGCTCACCTTCAGCGGCACCGGCGGCACCGGCAAGACGAGTCTGGCCCTGGCGGTGGCCCATAAACAGAAGGTCGTCTTCCCCGACGGCGTCTGGTTCGTCGGGCTCGCCTCGCTGCAGGACAGCAGACTGGTAGCGGACGCGATCGCCGGGGTATTGGGGATCAAGGAGGCGGCTGTCGAACCACTGCTCGATCGGCTCGCCCACTTTGTCCGCCGGCGGCAGATGCTGCTGGTACTGGACAATTTCGAGCACCTGCTCGAAGCGGCGGGCCTGATTGGCCATCTGCTCGCCCGTTGCGAGCATCTGAAGGTGCTGGTGACCAGCCGGGTGCGGCTGCACCTGTACGGCGAGTGGGAATACTTCGTGCCACCGCTTGGTCTGCCGGACTCGGGCGACGCGCTGCGGCGCAATCCGCAACGGCTCATCTCGGAGGCCGAGCAGCTTTTTATGGCCCGCGCCCAGGCAGCGGGGCATCGCTTTCAGCTCGACGAGCAAAGCGCTCAGAGTGTCGCTGCGATCTGTACGCGCCTGGACGGTCTGCCACTGGCAATCGAACTGGCGGCGGCCCAGCGCTCGTGGAGCGATCCGCGCCTGCTGCTCGGCCAGCTTGCCGATCAGTTCTCGGTTCTGGTCGATGGGCCGCTCGATCAGCCGGATCGACACCGGACGCTGCGCTGTGCGATTGAGTGGAGTTACCGGTTGCTCAGCGCCCGCGAGCAGAGGCTCTTTCGGTGCTTGAGCGTCTTTTGTGGCAGCTGGACCCTGGCGGCGGCGCGGGCCGTCTGCGGTGAGGACGAACGGACTGCCCAGGATCTGAGCGTTCTGCTCGATCACCACCTCATCCACCAGCAGAGCAGCGCGGACGGCGAGCAGTGCTTCTTGATGCTGCAGACGCTGCGCGCCTTTGCTCAGGACGAGCTGGTGCGCTGTGGCGAGGTGTCGGCCCTGCAGAACCGCCATGCCCAGTACTACCTGGCCTTTGCCGAATCTGCCCAGCAGCCTTTGATGAGCGCCGAGCAGTCGCTCTGGGTGCAGCGGCTGGCCGGGAACAATGAAAATCTGCGCGCCGCCCTGCACTGGGCAGAGCGCGCGGGCGAAGCTGAGATCCTGGCCCGGATGGCGAGGGCGCTCTACCGCTTCTGGTATGTTCGCGGTTATCTGAGCGAGGGCCGCAGCTGGCTGGAGGCGGCCCTGTTGCGCGCCGACGCTCTGCCGGTGCCTCTGCTGGCACAGGTGTTCTACGGTGCCGGTATTCTCGCCCTGCGTCAGGCCGATTTTGAGCAGGCGGCCCGCCGCTGCGAGCAGGCCCGTGTTCTCTTTGGCCAGTTGGCCGAGCCGGGAGGGCTGGCCAGGGCGGAGCTGGGTCTGGGCCTTGCGGCTTTTTTTGAAGAAGATTACAGCCGCTCCCAGTTGCACCTGGAGCGCAGCCTCGCTATCGGGCGCAACCAGGGCGGCCTCTCCGGCTCGGAGGTCACCTTTGCCCTGTTTTTTCTGGCGGCACCGCTCTCGTTTGTCGGCCAGTACGACCGGGCGCGCGCCCTGATCGAGGAGGCGCTGACCCTCAGCCGGGCTAACCAGGACAGCTTTGCTATCGCCCTCTGCCTGGGCGGGATCGCTCAGATCGAGCACCAGAGCGGGGACCATAGCCAGGCGGAGCGGTTCTACAAGGAGGCGCTGGCCCTCTACCGCTCGCTCGGAGCCCAGGACGGGGCCGTAAGCTGGATTCTTTCTGGCTGTGCCGCCCTCGCCCTCGTCCACACCCAGACCCAGCGGGCCGTCCACCTCTACGCGGCGGCGGCGGCCCTGCGCGAGGTCGTCGGCGCTTCTTTGGCCCCCGACGTGCGCAAGTTCCACGAACCGCTGATCGCCTCTGCCAGAGCGGATCTGGGGCCGCGCATCTTTCAGGCGGCCTGGACTTTGGGTTCAAGTTGGAGTTTTGAGCGCGCCTTTAGCGAAGTTCTCGATGCCGGACCTCTCGTAAGCGGGAGCCGGATCCCGCCTTAGACGGCGGCCAGCACGTCGCGCGAAGCCAGTACCTCGACGAAGGCGGCAAGCCAGCGCGGGTGGGCAGGCCAGGCCGGGGCGGTGACAAGCTGGCCGTCCACCACCGCTTCGCTTACGGCCACCTCGACGTAGTGGCCACCGGCGAGCGTCACCTCCGGCCCGCAGGCCGGGTAGGCGGTGGCACGCCTGCCTGCGAGCACACCCGCCGCTGCCAGTAGCTGCAGCCCGTGGCAGATGGCAGCGATCGGCTTATCGGCGGCAGCGAAGTGGCGGACGATTTCGATCACCCGCCCGTTCAACCGCAGGTACTCCGGGGCGCGGCCACCGGGCACCACCAGCGCGTCGTACTCCTCGGGGCGCACCGCCGCAAAGTCGGCGTTGAGGGCAAAGCGGTGGCCCGGTTTTTCGCTGTAGGTCTGATCGCCCTCGAAGTCGTGGACGGCGGTGCGCACGAACTGGCCGGTGCGCTTATCCGGGCAGACGGCGTGGACAACGTGGCCGAGCATCTGGAGCGCCTGGAAGGGCACCATCACCTCGTAGTCCTCCACAAAGTCCCCCACCAGCATCAAGATCTGTTTGTTCGCCATGCCTCTACCTCCCGCAACGCTTCGCGTCTTTTTTATCACGATTGCCGGGTAGAGTTGCGGGCTTCCCGGACGAGCCGGGCGTAGGTCTGGGCGGGCCGATCCCCCAGGTGGTCCTGGAGGAGGCGCTCACCTCCGGCGGCAAAGTCGATCGCAAAAAGGCCAAAGCGCGGCGTAAACGATCCCCACTCGTAGTTGTCGGTGAGCGACCAGTGCAGGTAGCCCACGAGCGGCACTCCCTCCGCCCGCAGGCGCATCACCTGCTCGATGTGCGCCACCAGAAACTGGCTGCGCGAGATCTGATCGGGCCTGCGGCTGGCGACGCTGTTGTCGGGCTTGCGGCGCAGGGCCATGCCGTTTTCGGCGATCAGCACCGGGCAGTTGCCCAGATCTTCTGCGTAATACTGGCAAAAAAAGTGCAGCCCCTCCGCCAGACAGCGCCAGTCCCACCATTTGCTGGTGATGCCGCTCACCAGCCAGGCGTGGGGACTGCGCGTCGTAAATTCAAAATCAGAGAACACCGGCAGGCGGAAGGTGTGGGCAAAGAACGGGTCGTAGTAGTCGGTGGCGACAAAATCGAATAGCCCCGAGCGCGGCGAGCGCTCCAGTTCTCCCAGCCAGAAATCGAGGCTGTCGCTGTTAAAGAACGGGCGGGCCAACCCGCTCGCCAGCCGGCGGGCCAGACGACCGGCCCGGTACGGCAGATCGCGCCGAAAGGGCAGTCTGGCGGCGGCGAGAGCCGTATCGAGCGCCTGGGCCTTTTCGCAAAAATATTCTGCGAGCCTGCCCGGCTTGATCTGCCGCTCCCGCAGGCTGAGCAGATCCCAGATCACCTTCTCCGACCAGTACAGGTCGCTGCAGAGGGTGTTGAGCGAGACGCGGGGAGTGGGCCAGCCCTGCGCCTCGTAGATGTCGTGAATGCAGTTGTAGGCCCGCAGGTGGGCTGCCAGCAGGTGGTTGTAGGCGCGCAGCACAGCCGCCGGTCCCCAGTGCGCTCCGGCGGGAAACTGGCGGCTCAAGTAGGTGTTGAGGGCGAGGATGTTCGGTTCGTTGACGGTGATGTACCAGCGCACCGGCGGCAGGCCGTGCTGTTCGATCAAAAGGCGGTTGATCTGCTCGACGCTGGTGCGGACGTAGGCGACAAAGCAATCGACGGTGGCCGGGTCCAACCAGGCATCGAGGCCGAGCCAGGCCGGGTGGGTAAAGTGGTGCAGCGTCACGATAGGCTCCAGACCGGCCTGGCGGCAGGCGGCCAGTCGCCTTGCGTAGGCGGCGAGAGCGGCAGGATCAAAATCCGGTGCCCGCGTTGTGCCGGTGCCCGTGCCTGGCTGGATGCGCGCCCACTCCCAGCCCAACCTGAAGGCATTGAGCCCGAGGGCGCGGCAGGTCTGAAAATCTTCTTCGTAGCGCTGCCAGAATTCGGCGGCTCGGCCCGTGCGCATCACCGTGCCGGCCCGCTCGCTTTCGGACCAGTTGTTCTGCGGCTGGCCGGGAGCGTTGTAGCCCCCCTCGCTCTGGTAGCCGGAGGTGGCCACGCCCCACAGGAAGCTACTGGCGTCACTGTGCATCGAGCACCTGGGCTTCAAGTCGAATATCGAGCATCGCGAGGATCCGCTCGGCAATCGTGAGCGCCGCCCGTGGCCTGCCGAACACCTTTGCCCGCTCGCGCATAAAGGCGAGGTGCTCCGGCTGCTCCATCAGAAACTGCACCGTCGGGGCGACCATCTCCAATAGCCGCAGCTGGATGCCGACGCCGTAGGCGGCAATCGCATCGGCGTTCCATTCTTCCTGGCCGGGGATCGGATCGATGATCACAAGCGGCGTCCCGCGCGCGATCACCTCGCTCGCGATAAGCCCGCCCGCCTTGGTAACCACCACGTCGCTGGCGGCGATCAGATCATCGACAAAATCGATCCGGCCAAGGGAGTACAGGTGCATCTGCGGGCCATCTTCGAGATTCGCCAGAGCCGCCTCAAGGGCGTGGTTGCGCCCGGCGACGACTACCAGGGTGCCCCGCAGCGGGCTTTCAAGCAGCCTCCGGACGATCGTGCGCACCCGCTGGGGCTGCAGGCCGCCGCCAAAAAGGGCGACGAGCGGCTGCTCGATGGGCAGGTTGTGCTTGAGGCGCATCTGCTGCATCGGCTTTGGTTCGCAGATCTCAAGCTTGATCGGGATGCCTGTGATGTGCAGCAGCAACGGATCGATGCCGTCTTTGATGAGCAGTTCAGCGGTCAGATCCCCGGCTAAAAAATAACCGTCCACGTCGTAGTTGATCCAGGTGCTGTGGGCAACCATGTCGGTAATCACGACGTAGTGCGGCTGGCGGAGGCCGTATTCTTTCTGGACCAGCTGCAACAACCGGCTTGGGATCTGCTGGACGCAGATGAACACGTCCGGGGATTCTTCTTTGATGAGTTGCTCGAACTTGCGAAAAAAGGGCCGCTCGATCTTGCTCAGTAGCAGCGTATTGCTCATCGATTCGCGCAGGTCGGACGTGTCGCTGCCCTCGTAGATGAGCCGGTAGAGCCGGGGCGCTTTTTCGCTCAACTGCTCGTAGGCGCGGGTGAGCGTCTCGCGCAGAATCGGACTGGCGTAGGCCAGGGCGTCCTCGACGCGCACCTCGACGTTTGGATAGCGACCGAACGCCTCACGGAGCGCCTGGGCCGCGTAGATGTGCCCCGAACCGAGCGAGGCATAAAGAATCAAGATCCGGGCCATACCAGCGATGGGGGTTGCTTCCGTGAGCATAACCTGCCCGTTCCGCTAGACTGAAGGGCATGGAACATCGCACCGCCTCGATCGTGCGCACGACGCGCGAAACCGATATCCAGATCCAGATAGATCTCGACGGCCAGGGCCAGGTTCAAGCGGCAACGGGCATTCCCTTTCTCGATCACATGCTCGGCCAGATCGCCACCCACGGTCTCATCGACCTCGACGTGAGCGCCCAGGGCGACCTGCACATCGACGATCACCACACCAACGAGGATGTGGGCATCGCCCTCGGGATGGGCCTGACCAAGGCCCTGGGCGACAAGCGCGGCATCTGCCGCTTTGGACATTTTCTTGCTCCCCTCGACGAGGCGCTGGTGCAGGTGGTGCTCGATCTTTCCGGCAGGCCGCACCTGAGCTACGGCCTTGAGATCCCGACCGAGCGCATCGGCAGCTACGAGACCCAGCTGGTGCGCGAATTTTATCAGGCGGTGGTCAACCACGGGGCGCTGACCCTGCACATTCGCCAACTGGCCGGGATCAACTCCCACCACATCGTCGAGGCGAGCTTCAAAGCTTTTGCCCGCGCCCTGCGCATGGCAATCGAAGTCGATCCCCGCCGCGCGGGCACCCTGCCCAGCAGCAAGGGAGCGCTCTAATAGGGAGCGGAGGACTTGCCCCCGCTCCCGTGGGTCTGAGCTACGGTGCGCTCACCAGAGTGTTGAGCAGCTGGTTGACGACCGGTACACCGATGCCGGTGGCCAGGTCGTAGCCGGGTCCGGCGCTGTAGGCACCGATGCTGCCACTGGTGATGTCGCGGAAGTTGCTCGTGCCCAGAAGCGGATAGACCCGGGGACCGAGCAGGCCGAGGCTGCCTTTGCCGGCGGCGGCGCGGCCCTGGTTAATGATCGCTGCGTAGCCTGCCCAGATCGGGCTGGAGAGGCTGGTACCGCCGAACTGGTAGGTCTTGCCGCCCACCACGGTGTAGGCACCGGTGTTCGGATCGGCCACCAGCGCCACGTCCGGAACGGCGCGGGCCGTACCGGAGGGCACCCCGGAACCTACCTGCCAGCTCGGACGGGTGTAGATCGTGCTGAGGCCGCCGCCGCTGCCGCTCCAGGCGGTCTCAGAGGAGATCGTGCCGTTGGTGTTGAGTCGGAGCGATGTGCCGCCCACTCCCGCCAGATTTGGATCGACGGCGAAGTACTGGGTAGCGGTGGTCGAACAGCCGTTCGCTGTCGAGCCGCTATCGCCCGAGGAGGTGAAGGTCGTCACCCCCTGGCTCGCCAGGGTCGCAAACAGCTGCGAAGCGGACTGCAGCTGGCTGGAGGGCAGAGCGCTCTCGCAGTAGCCGTAGCTGATCGTGAGCACTCTCAAGGTCGGCTGGCTGGGCAGGTCGTTGATGATCGCCTGCAGGCCGGTGCTGAAGAGGCTGATAAACGAACTGATCTGGGCCGGGATACCGACGGCGTACTGGCGAATCACCGCACCCGTGGCGGTACCGGAGGCCCACTCCGCGTCCAGGTTCGCCTCCGAGAGATAGGTGCAGTTGGTGCTGCTGATGCTGCGGGTGCAGCGCGGGTTGGGGATGTTGCTCGAAACGGCCACCTTCTCGACGTTGGCGCTGCTCTGGGGCACGCCGTTCGCCGACCAGAAGGAGGTGAGGTCGCTGTCTTTGGCAAACAGCGATCCGAGAATCGCGATCTTCTGGCCTGCGCCGTTGTAGGCGAGGTTGTTGGCGCTGTAGGCGGTGAGCAGATCGTTGGTGCTGTAGGGCGGTTTGAAGGGCGAAGTCGGGCTGTTGGGAATGGGCGTGCCGTCGCTAATCAGGGGCACCAGCCACTCGTTGGCCGGCTGCAGGCCGCTGAAGCTCAGCACAAAGCGCTCGAAACCGGCGGGCAGGCTGGGGGCGGTGCGCGTCGAGATAAACGGCTGGCCTCTAAACTGAATGCGCACAAAATCGACGCCGAGGGCGCTGCGCACCTGGGCAACGCTGCCGCGCACCTCCAGGGTCAGCCGGTTGTTGTAGGTGCGCTCGACGGTCAGTCCCTGGGAGCGCACCCAGTCGGTGAGCGTCCTGTAGTCGGCGGCAAGCGGATAGTATTTCGCCTCCAGCTCCGCCGGTGCAATCACTTCTCCAGCTGCAATTCGCCTCTCCAGTCCGGCAAAATCGCGCATCTTGAGGGCCAGTTGAAACTTGACGCCCGCCTGGGCATCGGCTGCGCCAAGGACACGGGCCTCGCTCACCAGCGGCTTGAAACTGTTGCTGAAGACCGTGCGCGACGGTGCAGCCTGGGCGCTCTGGGCGGTGAGAACAATTGCGGATGCCAGCAATACTGGAACGCCGGGGGCGAACAACCGCTTCAAAGTATACATACTCAGCTCTCCCTGTGGATAGGAATTGGCCAGGACAGGTACAGACCAACCGAGAAAATTCTATCGGTCGGCGACAATTTGTCAGGGCGACTATGAAAAATCTGGCGAGGAACTACACCACTGTATAGATAAACACAAGTACGGAAGGGTACTCCGTACAAAAGCATACAGGTGCAGGGTCCCCTTACGGGGGCGGGGCGGAGGCAGATTGAATAATTTTGACTACGACAGCCGGTCAAAGTTCTCGTCGGCCCTTTTGGCTACGATGGCGATGCACCGATGCCGCCTTTTATGTCGCAACTGCCAGAACACCGTCCAAACCGCCTTTCCCTGGGTCCGCTCGAAACAGAAATCCTCCAGCTTCTTTGGGATCACGGCTCGATGAGCGTCAAAGACATCCACGAGAAATTGTTAAGCGATCCTGACAGAGAGCTGGCCTACGCTTCGGTCACGACCGTTCTGCGCCGGTTGGTTCAAAAAGGCTGGCTTGCCTGCAACAGCAGCCAGCGCGCCTTTTGTTTCACCGCCTTGATTGGCCGCGACGCAGCGCGTGCCCTTGCTGCCCACAGCCACCTGCAGGCGTTTCTGGCGGTGAGCACGCCCGAAGTTGCCGCTGCCTTTGCCGATAGCCTCGATCAGGCGAGCGTCGAACAACTCGATGCGATTGCCCGCCGCATTCGTTCGGTGCGCGAGGCGAGGGGCGAGCTGTGATCCACCCGGCCCTGCTGCTGCTTGCGATCTTGATTGGCTGGTCGCTGCGCGCCCGGCCCCGCCCCGCCAGCGACTGGTCCGGGCGGTGGCAGAGTGCCCTTGCCCGGTTTTTGACGCCTTTTGGACTGCTGCTGACCAGTGCGCTCACCCTCGTCTGGATGGGCACGCCGGGAGCAGCCGCCTGGCAGTGGCAGGGACAGCTGGCTTACGGCGCAGCCGGACTGTGGCTGGGTTTTGCCCTGCTCTGCGGGCTGGTTCACACCTGGCGGTGCGCCCGGACGATCGAGCTTATCTGCCACCTGCCAGTAGCGACGATTGCCGGTGAGCGCGGCAGGCTGATCGACGCGCCGGGACTCTATATCGCCCAGGTCGGATTCTGGCGGCCCCAGCTGGTCTTCAGCCGGGGGCTCAGCGAGTGCCTGAGAGGTGATCAGCTCGCAGCCGTCCTCGCCCACGAGCAGGCCCACTGCCACTACCGCGATCCGTTCTGGTTCTTCTGGCTGGGGTGGGTGCGCCGGGCGACGTTCTTCTATCCCGGCACCGAAGCCCTCTGGCAGGAGCTGCTCCTCCTGCGCGAGTTGCGCGCCGACCGCCGGGCGGCCCTCCATGTCGATAGCCTGTCTCTCGCTGAGACCCTGCTCCTTCTGGCCCGCTCCGCCAGTGCCCCGGCAGAACCTGCTTTTGCCGCAACCATGTATTCTGCCGGTGCGCGCCTGGGCGAACGGGTCGATGCACTGCTGGCCGCTCCCCAGCCGCCGTCGTTGCCCCTGTGCCCCCTCAGCTGGGCCGGCTGGCTCTTATTGGGCCTGCTGCCCCTCGCCACCTGGCCGCTGCATACCCTGGCCATCCACGGCCTCTGTCCTTGAACTGTTGAAAATAGAATCAATAAGAAAAATCAGGCCAGCATGAGACGTTAGGAGAGAACAACCGGCGGCCTGACTCGTGGACAGCGAGATTGCTGCGCCTTCCACTGCAATTAGTTTATAGCTATTGATAATCACTGTCAATTAATTGTTACCCGCTAAAACCGATAGACGAGCCTGGGATTTGGAGGGCACGTTGGTTAAGATAAAGGGCGTGCGTCGAGGGATTGTGCCGTGTTGAGCACCGATTTTGCCCAGGCTGACAAGCAAGCGCCGAGCGAGACAGAATTGCTCCGCTGGGTGGGGAACACGCCGCTTCTGCGCCTTGAGCGCATCGGAGCGGATCTGCCCAAGAGCGTCGAAATTTACGGCAAGGCAGAATGGTTCAATCCGGGCGGGTCGGTCAAAGATCGTCCCGCCCTCAACATGCTTCTTGAGGGCGAGCGCAGCGGCAGGTTGAGCGCCGGTAAGACCATCCTCGATGCGACCTCGGGCAACACCGGCATCGCCTACGCCTGGATCGCCGCCCGCAAAGGCTACAAGGTCAAACTCGCCCTGCCCCTCAACGCCAGCCACGAGCGCAAGCGCATCCTCAAAGCCTACGGCGTCGAGCTGATTCTCACCGATCCGACCCTCGGCTCCGACGGAGCGATCCAGGAGGCGCGGCGGCTTTTTGCCGCATCGCCGGAGGCGTACTTTTATCCGGATCAATACAGCAACGACGCCAACTGGCAGGCCCACTATCTCACCACGGGCGTCGAGATTTACCAGCAGACCGCCGGACGGGTGACCCACTTCGTCGCCGGTCTTGGTACCTCGGGCACCTGCATGGGCGTGGGCCGCCGCCTGCGGGAGTACGACCCGGCCATCGAGGTGATCGCCATGCAGCCCGACTCGCCCTTTCACGGCCTCGAAGGGCTCAAGCACATGGAGACGGCGATCGTGCCTGCGATCTACGACGACCGCCTGCCCGATCGCCAGATCGCTGTCTCCACCGAGCAGGCCCAGCGCATGGTCAAGCGCCTCGCCCGCGAGGAAGGGCTGCTTGTGGGCATCTCCGCCGGGGCAAACGTCGTGGCTGCCCTGCAGGTAGCCCGAGCGATCGACAGCGGTGTGATCGTCACTATCCTCTGCGACGGTGCTGACAAGTATCTTTCTGAGCGCTTCTGGGACGACCCGGCGCTATGATGAGCGTCCGATGACCCACCGGCAGCAAAAAAGTTGAATAATTGGTGTGGTAAATGGCCGACCCCGGACGGTGCCGGGTTCTAGGCTGGTGGTGGGCAGAGAGACAAAAAGATTATGCGCGTCCTGGTGACAGGCATTGGTGGACAGGATGGTTTTTATCTGGCGCAGCAAATGTTGCACCAGGGCCACGATGTCACAGGCATTTTGCGCACGCGGGCCGTGCCACTGGCTTTGAGCGAACTGCAGACTCACAGCAGCCAGTTGCAACTGCTCACAGGCGATGTCACCGACCGCGATTTTTTGCGCTCGGCGATCGTTGCGAGCGCGCCCGATCAGATCTACAACCTGGCCGCCCAGAGCCATGTCGGTGAGAGCTTCACCTCTCCAGTGCCCACCTTTGAGGTCAACACCCTCGCCCCGCTCTACCTGCTGGAGCTGATTCGCCAGATCGATCCCCACATTCGCTTTTTTCAAGCCTGCTCCGCCGAAGTCTTCGGTGAAAACCCACCGGCTCCCCAGACCGAGACGACGCCCTTTGCCCCCGCCAGTCCCTACGCCGTCTCCAAAGCCAGCGCCTTCTGGCTGGTCGAAAGCTACCGGCGCTCCTACGGTCTTTTTGCCTGCAGCGCCATTCTCTACAACCACGAATCGCCCCTCAGAGACGAGAGCTTTCTTTCGGGCAAGGTCGTTCACGCTATCGCCCGCATCCTGCAGGGCAGGCAGCAGACCCTCGCTCTGGGGAACCTCGATGTCCAGCGCGACTGGGGCTTTGCCGGCGATTATGTCGAAGCGATGGCCCTGATGCTCGAGCAGGAGCAACCGACCGACTACGTGATCGCCTCGGGCCAGACCTACAGCGTCGGTGAATTCGTCGAGGCCGCCTTCGGATACGTCGGCCTCGATTGGCGGCAGTACGTCGTCGTCGATGCAAAGCTCCTGCGGCCCGCCGATGCCCAGCTTCTAAGGGGCGACGCCGGGCGCGCCCGCAGGCAACTGGGCTGGCAGCCGCGCCTCGACTTTCAGATGCTCGTCGAGTTGATGGTAGACGCAGCGATCAAGCAATCGAAGCAGACGGCCCTCAGCGCTGCCCTCGGCGAGAGCTAGCCCCGAGCTGCCCGTGCCACACTAGGCATATGGCCGTCTCGATCCACCACCTGCGCCGCCTCAAAGAGCGCGCCCAGCCGATCGTCGCCCTCACCGCCTTCGAGTACGCGACGGCGCGCCTGCTCGATCAAAGCGGCGTCGATCTGCTGCTGGTGGGCGACTCGCTCGCGATGGTCGCCCTCGGTTATCCAAGCACCGTGCCGGTGAGCGTTGAAGAACTGCTGCACCACTGCCGCGTCGTGCGCCGGGGCGTCGAGCACGCCCTGCTGGTGGCAGACCTGCCCTTCGGCTCCTACGAGCAGAGCCCCGCGCAGGCATTTGCCACCGCCAGCCGCTTTTTAAAAGAAGCCGGTGCCCAGGCGGTCAAGCTCGAAGGGGGCTACAGGCGCATGGTCGAGACGGTGGCCTTTTTGGTCGAAAGCGGCGTTCCGGTCCTCGCCCATATCGGCCTCACCCCCCAGGCGGTTCACCAGTTGGGCGGCTACCGAATCCAGGGCAAATCGGAGCAGGAGGCAGCCCGGCTGAGCGAGCAGGCGTTTGCGCTGGAGGCCGCCGGTGCCTTTGCAATCGTCCTCGAACACATCCCCGCCCCCCTCGCCGCCGACATCACCCGCAACCTCACGATCCCCACGATCGGCATCGGTGCCGGTCCCGGCTGCGACGGTCAGGTGCTGGTCACCCACGATCTATTGGGCCTGAGCGAAAAGCCGCCCGCCTTTGCCAAACCCTACGTCGATCTGGCGGCGTTGATTCGCGAAGCGGCGACTCGCTACGCCGAGGATGTGCGCGATCGCCGCTTTCCGTTGTAAGGACCGTCTGCCGGAAGAGAGATCTTATATGCGCCAGTAGAAGGCAGAACAGCGAGGCCGGATATACCCAGGGGTGGAAGCAAAGCATTGCTTACTGTGGGAGCATTTGGAACATATATCTATAGTTCGACAAATAGCGATGCCTGCTGCCCTGACTACTGCTCAATCTCGCGATCAGCGGCCTGCCCAGAGAGAGCCTTTTTATCTGGGGGCCGTTCCGGCGCTGTTGCGGGAGGCGATTGCCGGTTGGTCCGAGGACAAGGTGCCCAGACTCTCGGCAGCCCTCGCCTACTACACGTTTTTTTCCCTCGCCCCGCTGCTGGTAGTGGTCATCGCCGTGGCCGGTGCCTTCTTTGGTCCCGAGGCGATACGCGGCCAGCTCGACAACCAGCTTACCGGTCTTATCGGTCCAGACAGCGCGGGTGCGGTTCAAGAACTGGTGCGTCGCGGTTACCAGCCCGCCTCCGGCATCGTCGCCTCGGTGATCGCTGTTGCGACGATTCTGTTCGGTGTGTCCGGCCTTTTTTCTGAATTGCAGGATGCCCTCAATACGATCTGGGGCGTGAAACCCAGGCCGGACCGCAGCTGGAAGGACGTACTCAAGGAGCGCTTCGTTTCTTTTTCGATCGTCTTTGTGATTGCGCTTGCATTGCTCGCGTCGCTCATCGTCAGCGCAGTGATCTCGGCGGTGACCGGGGTGGTCGGAGCGGTGCTGCCCCTGCCGGATTTTGCCTTCCGTTTGATCGACACGGCGGTGTCGCTGGGCCTCACCACCTTAATGTTCGCTGCTATCTACAAGATCCTGCCCGATGTAAAGCTCGCCTGGAAGGACGTTCTGGTCGCCGCCGGGATCACCTCGGTCCTGTTTGTGATCGGCAAGGCGCTCATCAGTCTCTATCTGGGCTACAGCACGATCACCTCGGCCTACGGGGCGGCAGGTTCGCTGGTGGTGATTCTCGTCTGGGTGTTCTACAGCGTCCAGGTGATGTTCTTTGGCGCTGAGGTTGCCAAGGTCTATACCCGCAAGCACGGTTCGGGGATCGTCCCGGCGCGCAACGCGATGCTGATTGCAGACAGCAACCCCCAGCCTGCCGACACACCAGCGCCTGCTCCACCACAGCAACAAAATAGCGAGCCGTCGCCACCGAAGCCCCCTGGAGCGATCAAGCGCACCGCTGCCTTTATGCTGAGCTTTCTGGTGCTGGCCCGTCGATTGCGTTCCTGAGGAGCACCTGCTTCAAAAAAGCGTAAGCACCAGCGGTTGCTCGGGCCGCAGGTAGGCAGCCGTCTGGGGAGGCAACTGGTCGGGCCGGGACAGATCGCACAGCGAGCGGTAGCCGCAGCGGCGGCAGTGGCCACCTGGCTCCGGCTCCCAATCGCTGCCGCTGACAAGCTGACTCACCAGCCGCCGGGCTATCTCCAGAGCGTACTGCTGGTGGGCTGGCTGGACCTCGAAGGTCAACTTCTCGCCGCTCAGCAAGTAGTAATGGCTCACCGAGCGCAGGCTGTGGCCGTAGAGAGCCCGCAGGCCCAGGATGTAGCACGACAGCTGCAAATCCGCCTCCAGCTGGCTTAAAGAGCGCACCTGCCGGGCTGTCTTAAATTCGACCAGATCGAGTTGGGCGGCACCCTGGCGGTCCGGCTCACCCCATACAAGCAGGTCGTAGCGCGACTCGAAGTGGACATCGACCCGTTCGAGCACCAGGCTGTGGCGAATGCGGCCCTCACTGGCAAAGGGCCGGGGAGGCTCAGGCGAGGCGGCCACTTCCTGCAGATAATACATCCGCAGCGCCTGCCAGCCACTCTGGCGCTCCGCCTCGTCGAGTTCTACCGCTTCTTGGCCCCAGATACGCTCCAGCTGGCCTATAGTGCGGTCCCCCCGCCGTTCGAGCCAGGCGCGCCAGAAGCGGTTGAGAGCAGCGTGCAGCAGGATACCCAGTTTTTGCCGCCGACCACCGCCTCCCGGTTCCGGATAGTGGTAGCGGTACTTCCAGGCGTAGGAGCGGGGGCAGGTGGCGTAGCGGACCAGGCGCGAAGCCGAGAGCAGCACGGACATAGCAAAAGTGCCTCGCAGCACAGGATAACCGTACCAAACACTATATATGGTCTGGCTGCTCCCGTCAGTGCGCAGGCGTCCACTGCTGGTGGGGGGTTCCGCTTTGGCAGCACCAAAAACAGCTCTTGCCGAAGTCTCAACCGATCGGCAATAATGCAAGACTGTGCCTTTATGCACGAGTGATTTTCTCGACCCGCAACCATGGCCAAAAAAGTTACCGCCAAAATCAAACTGGCTCTGCCCGCCGGCAAGGCCAACCCGGCACCGCCCGTCGGTCCTGCCCTCGGTCAGCACGGCGTCAATATCATGATGTTCTGCAAAGAATACAATGCCCGCACCGCCGATCAAGTCGGTACGGTCATCCCGGTCGAGATCACGGTCTTCGAAGATCGTAGCTTTACGTTTGTGCTCAAGACCCCACCGGCGTCGGTGCTGCTTACCAAGGCCGCCGGTGTCGAAAAGGGGTCCGGCAAGCCCAACCAGCTCAAAGCCGGTTCGATTACCAACGCCCAGCTCCGGCAGATTGCCGAGCAAAAGCTGCCCGACCTCAACGCCAACGATGTCGAGGCGGCGATGCGGATCATCGCCGGTACCGCCCGCAACATGGGCATCGCGATCGCCGATTGATCACACACCGGGGCAGGGACATTTTCCCGCCACGACCCCACGGAGGACACCATGGCCAAGATTTCTAAGCGGCTTACTGCCCTGCGCGAGCAGGTAGACCGCCAGACGCTCTACACGCCCCAGCGGGCGATCGAAATGGCGATCGAGCTTGCCACCGCCAAGTTCGACGAGACGATCGAGACTCACATCCGGCTGGGCATCAACCCCAAGTACGCCGATCAGCAGGTGCGCGCCACGGTCGTGCTGCCGCGCGGCACCGGCAAGTCGATCCGGATTGCTGTACTGGCCAAGGGCGAAAAAGTGCGCGAGGCCGACAGCGCCGGGGCAGACATCTCCGGTTCAGAAGAATTGATCGAGCGGATCCAGGGCGGTTTCATGGACTTCGATCTGATGATCGCCACCCCCGACATCATGCCCCAGGTCGCCCGCCTCGGTAAGCTCCTGGGTCCGCGCGGCCTGATGCCCTCACCCAAAGGCGGTACGGTGACGATGGACCTCGCCGGAGCGATCCGCGAATTTAAGGCCGGTAAACTCGAATTTCGCGCCGACCGCACCGGCATCGTCCACATTCCCTTCGGCAAAAAGAGCTTTACCCCCGAAGCGCTGCTCGACAACCTCAAGGCGGTGCAGGAGGCGATCGACCGCGCCAAGCCCTCCGGGGCCAAAGGCCGCTACTGGCGCACCTTCCACATCAAATCGACGATGGGACCGGCGATCGAGATCGACGTCAACATCCTGCGCGACCTCAAGCTGGAGGCAGCCGCCTAGCGATCGAGCCTGTTCAAAAATTGCATCCGCGACCGAAGACAGCAGGGGCCAGTGGCTTAATCATCCTGCCGAGGTGCGCAAACCGGCAGACTGCTCCTGTAGCTCACCTGCCCTTTGCCCAGCCTCGCTTCAAAAAGCGGGGCTTTTGATTTGTTGACCCTTAAGGAGGTGAGAACGAATGGGAAAAAGACCAGCAAAAGAATTCGTCGTAGGCGAGATCAAAGAGTTGCTCGATCGCAGCAACGTCGTGATCGTCATGGACTACCGGGGATTGAGCGTAGCTGAGATCACCGATTTTCGGCGCAAGCTCCGTCCACTCGGCAGTTCCTGCGTTGTCGCCAAAAACACCCTGATGAACGTGGCGCTGCGCGAGTCGCGCTTCGAGCAACTGGAGAAATTGCTCAAAGGCCCGTCCGCCTTTATCTTTGCCGAAGAAAAGCTCAGGGACATCCTCAAGCTCTACGAGGGCTTCCAGCGCGACACCAAAAAGACCGACCTGCGCGGCGGAGTAGCAGAGGGGCTGCTCTTCGAGGATCTGCAGCAGCTCAAGCAATTCTCGGAGCTGCCGACCAAGGAGGAACTGATGGGCCAGGTGGCCGGGGCGATCCTCTCGCTGCCGACCAAGATCGCCGTCGGCGTCAAGGAGATTCCCTCGGGCCTGGCGCGCGCCATCGCCGCCATCGAAAAGCAAAAACAAGAGCAGAGCGCTGCTTGAATGTCCTGCCCCAACTGTATTGCAAGGAGATAAACGATCATGGCAAGTGCAAAAGTCGAACAGATTATCGAGCAGCTCAAGGAACTGAGCTTGCTCGAAGCGGCTGAACTGGTCAAGGGCATCGAAGAAGCCTTTGGCGTCTCCGCCGCTGCTCCGGTGGGCGTCGTCGCCGGTCCAGCCGTAGCGGGTCCGGCTCCTGAAGCCGCCGCTCCCGTCGAGGAGCAGACCGAGTTTACGGTCATCCTCGACGAGGTGCCCGCCGACAAAAAGATCGCCATCCTCAAGGTGGCCCGCGAGATCACGGGCCTTGGCCTCAAAGAAGCCAAGGATCTGGTCGAGGCGGCCCCCAAGCCGGTCAAAGAAGGCGTCAACAAGGACGACGCCGCTGCGATCAAAAAGAAGCTCGAAGAGGCGGGAGCCAAGGCGAGCATCAAATAGCGACAAGCCCCAGACCGCACTCTCTGGCTATGGAATTCCAGCCGCCGGGGAGTGCGGTTCGCTTTTGCTATGGTGGGAGAATCCATGCGGCTGGGCGGGGGAGAAGACTTTGGACGTGCAAATTGGGCGGGGCAAGACGGTTCGTCGCGCTTACGGAATCGATGAAATTGCTCTGGTGCCGGGGCGGCGCACCCTCGATCCGGATCTGGCGGATACGCGCTGGCAGATAGGCGGCATCACCCGCGAGATTCCGATCATCGCCTCGGCGATGGATGGCGTCGTCGATGTCAAGATGGCGGTGGCGCTCTCCAACCTCGGCGCTCTCGGGGTGATCAACCTGCAGGGCGTCCAGACCCGCTACGAAGATCCCGACGCCGTGCTCGATCGCATCGCTTCGGTGGGCAAAGACGCATTCGTGGGCCTGATGCAGGAACTGTACGCCGAACCGGTCAAGCCCGCCTTAATCCGCCGCCGCATCGAGGAGATCAAAGCGCAGGGCGGCATCGCCTGCGCCTCCGCTACGCCGCAGGTGGCCGAAGAGTACGGCCAGATCGCAGCGGCTGCAGGCTGCGATCTGTTTTTTGTGCAGGCGACGGTGGTTTCGACCGCCCATCTGGCGAGCTACCCCAGCCTCGATCTGGCCAGATTCTGTGCAGAGCTGCCCATCCCGGTCGTCCTCGGCAACGTCGTCACCTACGAAGTCGCCCTCGATCTGATGCAGGCCGGAGCAGCGGCGGTTCTGGTGGGCATCGGTCCCGGCGCTGCCTGTACCAGCCGGGGCGTGCTGGGGGTGGGCATTCCCCAGGCGACGGCGGTAGCCGACTGTGCCGCTGCCCGCGACGATTACTTTGCCCAGACGGGCCGCTACGTGCCGGTGATCGCCGACGGTGGGCTTGTGACCGGCGGTGACATCTGCAAGTGCATCGCCTGCGGCGCGGACGGGGTGATGATTGGTTCCCCCTTCGCCCGCGCCGCCGAAGCGCCTGGCCGGGGCTTTCACTGGGGGATGGCCACTCCGAGTCCAGTATTGCCGCGCGGCACCCGGATCAAGGTCGGCACCACCGGCACCCTCGCCGAAATTCTGCGCGGTCCAGCCCGGCTCGACGACGGCACCCACAACCTGCTCGGAGCGCTCAAGACCTCGATGGGCACTCTCGGAGCCAAAGACCTCAAGGAGATGCAGCAGGTAGAAGTCGTGATCGCCCCCTCGCTGCTCACAGAGGGTAAAGTTTATCAAAAGGCCCAGCAACTGGGCATGGGTAAATAGTCTTTTTCCGAATCGCTCAACCTTTCGGCTGCTACGATCGGCGGGCACGGCCCTGAGCGTTGCTGTCTTCGGGTAGGAGGCGCGATGTCGGTTCCTTATGAGTCCATTCAGTACCTGGTCGTCCGCTCCGAGCAAAAAGGCCCGCTTCTTTACTGCACCTTCGAGTGCCCGGTGACCGGCGAAAAGCTCGATTCCAACGTCATCCTGGAAGCTGAAACGACCGACCCATTGCCGCCGCTACCGGGGATTCTGGTTCGGCTGCGCACCTCGATCGGCCAGATCATTCGCAATTCTCTCGGTTCCGGGATGGTGGGTCTGATCAGCAGCAAAGATGCCGACACCCACCGCGCCGGAGCCCCGGCCCTTTCAGAAGAAGCGAAACAGACTGCGATCGTCAAAGCCTTCCAGGCAAGCGGCGCGTTTGTCTGGGACGCACAAAACGAGCGCTGGGTCTGCTACAAGGCTGTACCTGAACTCAATACCGACTTTGACAGGCAACTGGCGGACCACCCGGTGCGCAAGGACGAAGACCGCCGCCTCCTGGCGCGCATCCTGGTAGCGGTGGCGAGCGCCGATCAAATTCTGGCCGAAGAAGAAAAAGCCTTTTTAGCCAGCTTCATCGATCCAGATCTGGGGACGATCGAGCAGCTTTCCAGCGCCGGGGAACCCACCGCCGAAGAACTGACGGCGATCGAGGCGGGCGCGGGCCGCGAGACGATCCTGGCCCTCGCCTGGGCTCTCGCCCTCATCGACGAAGACCTCGACCGCAGCGAACGATCTCTACTCGATCGCCTGGCAGCGGGCCTGGAGATCAGCCCCGGCCAGTCGCTCGTCCTCAAGCAAAAAGCCCAGCTCTACATCCTCGATCGCGTCCTGGGCCAGTACCTGCTCGATAGTCCCTTTGCCCTGGAGGACTACAGCCACGACATTCTGCTCGTCGCCGCCCACATCGGGCTTGACCCGATCACCGCCGAGACAGCGATCGCCGCCTACCGCAGGCGCGCCGAAGAATCGACTGACAAAGAAAATGAGGAGCCGGCAGAATCGGGTGAGGACGAAGAACCAGTGGCACAGGCGTGATTTGAACACGCGACCGAGCGGGTATGAACCGCTTGCTCTACCGCTGAGCTACTGTGCCAGCCACTGCCGCGATCTCTTATTATGTCAGACCCAAGCCGCCTTGCCAACGGCTCTAGAGTTACGCCTGGGGGCTCTTACCACCAGGCGGGGCGCTTCTGGATGTAGCGCACGCCGTCCGGCAGAACGGTATTGCGGATCTGGGTGTTGCGGCGGCGGCAGCCGTCGATCGTCGCCCCCTTCAAGCTGGCGTGAGAGAGGTTGGCACCGTCGAGGACGGTACGGCTGAGATCGGCCCCATCGAGCCGGGCACTAAACAGGTTCGTGTATTCGAGGTTGGCCCCTGCCAGGCAGGCCAGGCTCAGATCGGCGTACTCGATCTCCGAACGCGCCAGAAGGGCCTCGCCCAGGTTGGCGCGCAAAAGACGGCTCCAGCGCAGGTCCGCCCCCGTCAGATCCGCGCCGCTCAAGTCGGCCTGCTCAAGGTTGGCCTGGCGCAGACGAGCGCCCTTGAGGTTGGCACCGCTCAGATCGACGCGCCGCAGGTCCGCACCACTCAGATCAATATTTCTCAGATCGAGGTCGCGCCCGCCTGCGTTCTGCAGTTGCCAGAGCAGGCGCGTGCGCTCATCGAGGCCGTGGGCTTCTGCCAGGTGGGTGCCCCGCAAATTGGCGCTCATCAGGTACGCACCGCCCAGGTCTGTGCCTCGACAACTGGCACCGCTCAGATCGGCGTTGCGCAGGTCGCTGCCGTTTAGATTTGCGCCGCTTAGATCAGCGCTTTGCAGATTTACCCCCCAGAGCTTGGTCTGGCTCAAATCCACATCCCGCAGGCTGCGTCCGCTCTGAGCAGTAGTAAGCAGCGACCAGACGAGGCGGGCGGGCGCGTCGAGCCGGGTGGCAGCCGACAGACGAACCTTGCCCAGGTACACCCGCTCCAGCCGCACCCGACGCAGATCCGCGCCGCTCAAGTCGGCAGCCCCGAGGTTGGCATCGCACAAGTTTGCCCCTTCGAGATTTGCCTCAACGAAACTGGCCTCGTCCAGTTGGGCGCGGCTGAGGTCCGCCTCCCGCAGGTTGGCTCCGACGAGCCGGGCACGGGTGAGTTGGGCACAGCTGAGATTTGCCCCGGTCAGGTTCGCCCCGGCCACGAGCGCTGCGCTCAGATTCGCGCCGGTGAGATCCGACTTTGCCAGGTCGATGTCTTTTAGATCGGCCCCGGCCAGATCCACACCCGCCAGGGCACGCTCTTGCCCGCCTGCGTTCTGTAACTCCCAGACAAGCCGCAGCTTCGCCTCCAGGCGCGTCTGCTCCGAAAGCTGGGCCCGACGCAAACTTGCACCGTCCAGTTTCGCCCGGCGCAGGTCGGCTTCGCGCAGGTCAGCCCCACCGAGGTCGCAACCGATGAGTTTGGCCTCGCTCAGATCGGCTCCCCGCAGGTTGAGCCCAGCAAGCTTCGCTCCCGCCAGATCCGCTCCCCCAAGGCGGGTACAGGCAAAATCGCGCCGCCCCTGAGCGAGTAGCGAGCGAATCGCTGCCGCACCGCCTAGATCCCGCATCGGTGGGTCTTTGAGGGCGCGCTCGCGCAGATTCTGCTGGTCGGCGGCGAGGAGCAACTCCCAGGCGGCGTAGCGGACGCGCCACTCAGGATCGTGGCGCAGGGCGCGCACAATGAGTTCCCAGCCCCGCTCGGCAAAGCGGACCGCCTGCTCAAGGGCAGCGATCCGCTCCTGGATAAGGGGCGATTGGGCAAGGCGCATCCGAATTCCGGCGAGGCCGCCGATCAGGGGGGCAGTCTCAGCCTTTGTCGATGGTGCGAGGACCGGGTCGGTGTTGCCTGTCATAGCGTCACCACGAATCCGGTTTGACTCGGGAACCATCGGGAAAGATGGCACCGCGCAGATCCACCTCCTCCCAGCCCACCCCCTCGATGGCGGTGCAACGGAGATCGGCTCCCAGCAAAGAAGCGCCCCGCAGACGGGCTCCTTCTAGACGGGTGCCGCTCAGGCTGGCCCCCCGCAGGTCCGCTCCTTCCAGGCAGACCTCGCGCAGGTCCGCCCCTTCTAGCCGTGCCCGGCGCAGATTCGTCCCCTCAAGTCGCGCAGCGCGCAGATCGGCGCAGCCCAGGTTCGCTCCCTGCAGATCCGCCCCCCGGAGGTTGGCTTTATTGAGACGGGCCTCGCGGGCGTAGATCCCCCGCAGGTTCGTCTCCACCAGCCGCGCTCCCCGCAGATCCGCCTGCTTGAGGTTGACCGAGCGCCCCAGATCCGCGCCGCTCAAATCGGCGTACTGCAGGCAGGCAAAGCTCAAATTCATCCGACAGAGATTTTCTTTGCGCAGATCGGCGAAGGCAAGGTTCTCGCCGCGCTCGTAGCGGAGGATGAGTCCCCTGCGTCCGCCCACCGCCCGCAGCGGCAACCGCTCGCTTAGATCCGCTTCCAGCATCGCTCCAGCATAGATGGCGAGTAACTCCCAGGCCCGTTGCCGCACCTCCAGACACGTATCTTGCTCCAGCACCGTCACCGCCAGCGCCAGCCCCTTCTCGCCGTACTCGATCACCCCTGGCAGTGCCTCCCGGCGCTCGCAGGCGGAGGGCGACTGCAAAAGACGCATCTTCAGCCCCGCAAATCCCCCGATAGCCGGGGCATCGATTGCCGACAGCCTGCCTCCTAAAATTGGATCGCGGTTTTCCGGGCTCATGGCTTTTATAGTGGCACGGAGCGCGACCAGATTCTGGGCAGGTGGTACATTGCGCTCGTGGACGATTGGGAGGAACAGTGCATGGCCGCATCGATAGAAGAACTCCGCCAACAGCTTGCGAGCGACGTTGCGAGCGACCGGATCGCCGCCGCCCTGGATCTGCGCTTTGTGCGCTCAGCCGAAGCGGCTGCCCTGCTCAGACAGGCCGCCCAGGATGCGGTGCCGCTGGTGCGGGTCTACGCCGCCGTCGGCCTGGCCCGCCAGGATCTCGATCAGGCGTTCGAGACGCTGGTGATTTTGCTCAAGAGTGACCCCGACGGTTCGGTGCGCGCCGAAGCGGCGGGTTCGCTGGGCCTGTTGCGCGACCGCCAGGCTTTCGAGCCGCTCGTGGACGCCTACGAAAACGACGGCGACTGGATCGTGCGCTACAGCGCCATCGTCGCCCTCGGACAACTGGCCGAGCCGCGCAGCTTCGCTGTCTTCAGCGCTGCCCTCGATAGCCCGATCGAGATGATTCGAGACGGGGCGATCGGTGCTCTTGGCGAACTGGGGGACCGCCGCGCCGTCGAGCGACTGTTACCGCTAGTTGGCCATCCAGAAGCCGAAGTCCGCCGCCGCGTCGCCGTTGCCCTGGGCAAAATCGGCGATCCAGCGAGCCAATCCGCCCTCGGCTTTCTTGCCAAAGACGACGATCCAAAAGTCGCCGAAGCTGCTCAGAGCGCAATGCAAGCGCTGGAGCGCCCGTAAGTCAGGCAATCAAGAGGTGGTGTAGCGCCGGCATGTCTGCTGGAAACGCTCTATAGCCCGCGCTCGAACGCTCTCAGGTCCAACGATCAAGCAATCGGGCCCGTAGGGGTAGATTTCGCGCAAAAACCAGAAGGTCGAATCGACCCGGCGAACGACCTGCCGCACAGGCTCTCTCTCCAGCCATCGATAGACAGCATCCTCGGGGCGAGGAACGTAAGCATGCGCCAGACCCTCATAAAGGTGCATTTCTACCTCGATCTTGTCTGGCCCGACGCGCCATTTTCCTGGCGCAGGCAGTACCTCGACGCCCTGCAGCCGGTCCAGCCGGAGGCTCCAGTTGTGGGTCAGCCCTGGAATCTCCCTGTTGCCCTCGCACTCCTCGCTCCAGATCTCCAGATAAAGGCGCTTCTCGCGGAAGCGAATGCGGGCGTAGCGGACAGTAAGCTGCCAGGCACGCTCGGCTGCATCCTGATAGAGCAGACGGAACGGTTGAGTTTGACGAATATAGCGGTCGATAATCCCGCGCCAGGACGCCTGAACGCCTTGAAAACGCTCTGCCAGCCTGTCGCGCAGTGGCCCTGTGACCTCTCCCCGCTCCAGAAGCAAATGCCCCAGTGCCTGCGCCGCGTCAGCCTCTCCCACATCCAGAAGCAAGTCGGCAGCCTTCACCAGCGCCCCTATACGCTCCTCCGACCAGTCGGCGTTGTGGGCCACCAGCAACTGGCGTTGGGCAATGTTCTTGACAAGCTGGGTGATGTTTGGGCGCTCTCCCCAGAGCACTCCCAGTTCCACGGCCAGGTTCTCAAGTCGTGCTTTATCTGTATTGCCCAATGAAAGCGTGATCGTCTGCTGCTTGCGTTTCACCGTGCCTGTCACCTCATAAAGTACACGTATACCTTGGCTTGCAAAACCTAGATCTGGGATGAGATGCTGGATTCATCGCCAGAGTTCCTGTGTATGCCTGACACCCTTCTGTTAAAGCCTGTTTTCTCCCGTCCCGCCAGCACTCTGCCAGCGAGGATACAGTTACCGCCTGGCTGGCAGCGGTTGGCCTGGCACCAGGCCGAGACCCTGCGCGCCCTAGATGACCCGGAAGTAGATGTGATCGTCAACACGGCGATGACCGGCGACGGCAAGAGTCTGGCGGCCTACCTGGGAGTGCTGACGCGGGACCGGACAACTATTGGAATGTATCCGACCAACGAACTGGCTCGCGATCAAGAAGGGCAGGTGCGCGGCTACATCCAGCAGTTTGCTCCGAGTTGGGAACCGAGGCTGGTGCGGGTGAGTGGGCCAGAACTGGAGGTGTATGCCCGCGAGGCTGAAATCAAAAAAGGAGCGGCATTATCGAGCCTGAGTGCCCAGCGGGAAGTGCTGCTGACCAACCCAGACATTTTCCACTATCTGCACCGGGGCGCGTACATCTACGACAAAGACAGCTCGGATAGGCTCTGGCAGCGCATCGACAATGACTTCGAGCTATTCATCTTCGATGAGTTTCATGTCTTTGGTCCGCCGCAGGTCGCCGCCGTGATCAACACACTGCTTTTGCTGCGCTACACGATGGGCCGCAAAAAGTTCATGTTTCTCTCAGCAACACCGGACCCACAACTGATCGAGCGGCTGCGACTTGCCGGGTTCAACGTCCGCGAGATCGATCCGAAGGCAGCGGACTGCTATCGTTCACCCGCAGATGACACCGAAGCGCAGGCACTGACTGAGCAGGGTTGGCGACGGGTGAGCCGGGGGCTGGAGCTGGAGTTCATCCGGCTTGAACCCTCGCCTCGGGCTTCCGAAGCGTGGCTGCGGGAGAATGCCTCCCGTATCCTGGAGTATTTCCTGACCTATCCCGGCAGCCGGGGGGCGATCATTCTCAATTCGATCGCCTCGGTAAAGCGGCTCCTGCCCCACTTCCAGGCCATCTTCATAGCGGCGGGACTCACTGTGCGCGAGAACACTGGCCTTACCGGTGCAGCGGGACGGCGCGAATCGCTAGAAGCTGATCTGGTTCTGGGCACGAGCACGATCGATGTGGGCGTTGATTTCAAGATCAACTTTCTTGTCTTCGAGTCGTCGGATGCGGGCAACTTTATCCAGCGTCTGGGCCGTCTCGGTCGTCACGACGGTCATGAATCTGCTAACGGCTTTGCTCCCTTCCAGCATTTCAAAGCGATTGCTCTGGCCCCCAACTTCTTTGTCGAACGCCTCTTCGACACCCCAGAAGCACCCTTTAGTGGAGGCGGAACCTTCGATCGCTTCTTCTTAAACGAGCAGATCCGCGCCCACTACCGCCAGATCAACGAATTTAGCGGCTACTACAAGACCTGGGGAGCGATTCAGTCTCTCAAGATCGCTTATGAGCTCGGGCACACCACGATCAAGGCGCAGTATGCCGAAGCGAAAGTGGCCTTCAGCGATGCCTGCCAGCAGGTGTTCGGCGTCGCGCTATCGCCATTGTTCGGGCGGGTAAAAGGTTGGGAGCGGGAGTGGCACGAGCTGTCTGGCCAGAAGGGCAACCCGATCTTCGATGTCGCCACTTCCTTCCGGGGTGCGGGCGATCTCCAGTGCGGCCTCTACGATCCGACCGAAACTCACCAAGCCGATCGCTTCAAAACTTACGGCCTGCCTGGCGTCCTCGCCAATCTCCAGGTCGAAGCCTGGACAAAGGCAGAATTTCTGGCTGCTCTGGAAGAAGCCGAGCAGCGCAGCGGCAGGCCAATCGCCCGAGGTGCGTTCAAATATTGCCTCGCCTTCTTCCGCCTGATTGGCTACCGCGAGGAGCGCCTGAACTGGAAGTTCGTCTACAGCGGTGACATCGACGAACTGCTCCAAAAATCGACGGCGCAGGTGGTGCGTGGCCTGGAAGTCTGGCAACCGGAGAACCCGGACATCCGGGAGATCAACAAGCGCCTGCGCCAGGAAGGACTGGTCTGCTTCGTGGTGGAGCGTCCTGTGTTGGAAGTGCGCAACCGTCTGCGGCTCCCGATGCACTTTCAGATCTACCCTCTCGCCGACGAGCGCAGCCTCTACGACGCCAACGCTCCTTGTTCGATCGCCTTCGGCCAGTCGGCCCTTCTGCTGGATACATTGTCCGCTCGATTACCATCGCCAGCGACATCCTGGATCGCCGGGGGCTGAGATGCTGACCTACCTTGATGAGTGCAAAGTTGTCACACTCAAACCCCAGAGCTATCCGCCCCAGCCCACGTCTCCTGACAACTTGAGCAGCTTGTTGAAGAGCCTGTAACTACCTGAGCATCCACAGTTCGACTAGATTTTGTGATTCTTAACGCACTCAGCTGAGAGATAGGAACCATACTGGTTCTGCTTTTTCGTGGGATTTCACGTCTTTTCTTTTGGAGAACATCTATGAATTTCGGCGATGAGAATGAAGAACTGTACGACGAAAGCGAGGAAGAAGACGAAGAAGAGTCTCTGGAATTTGACGCACCGGGCTCTGAACCTTCTGCAGCTGAAGCCCTGGCTTTGCGGTTGCTCCAGGGAGCGATCCGGGCACAGAACCCCGACGATCGCTGCATGGCAGACTTTGCCGAGTACGTTCTGCCGAACCTGTTGCGGGTGACGGTGGGAGCAACGGCGAAGGGCGGAGAATTTTTTGACAACCTGGACGTGCAGGGCATCAAAATCCGGCGGGACAATGCTGCAGACCAGTCCCTCGCTACGCATCTGTTGAACGGCATCTTCCCAGCCAATCTGATCGAACAGCGTCTGGAGCAGATGGATACGACGATCCGCCGCTGTGTCAGCGAGAGGGAACGACGGATCGTTCTGGCGGCCTTTGTGCTGCACGACTTTGAAAAGTTCCCGGATGTGACGGATCAGGCGCGGGGTTTGCCACTGGAGGGCCAGCGGCAGATTGTGGCAGAAAAAATAGTGCAACTGGGCCTCGACCGCTTTCTCGACCCGGAGAACCCGGACACCTGGCGCACTTATCTAGACGATCTTCTGGCTATCGCCTTCAACACCCAGCGGCGCTGGGGTACCAACTGGAACTTTGGGGCCGGGGGATTGAGGCCAGTTCTACCCAGCCGGACGTTGCGCCAACTGACAGAACTCACTTGTCTGGCGGACTCCCTCGCCTCGATCGTGAAGCACCCCTGGGATGCAGGTCACACCAAGTTCAAAGAACTGCTCCACGAGCTGTGCGAAGGGCAACTCGTCTTGACCTACCATGCGATCACCGAGAACCGGGGCGTGCTCACGAACATCCTCAACAACGTCCTGATCGACATTCATCCTGCACCGCACTACACGCCCCTGCTCTACCTACCCACGGGGGTAATTTATCTGGCAACCAAAGATGCCCCGCCCATCGATGCCGCTGATTTGCCGGAACGAGTCATCGAGCGGATCAAGAAGCTCTGTGCTGGGGAGTTGCGTCGCCGCCAGACGGGTTTCGGTCGCGACGGCAAGGGGATGAAGTTTGCCGAGTACTACACGCTCTTTTTTGAGGATGCGGGCCTGATGGGCGTCGCCCTGGACGCGGTGCTGAAGATGATGGACCCGAGCAAGAACAAGAAACCTGTCTCCGCAGCCCGCAGCGAAAATCTCAAGCGCTTCCAGAGCCAGAAGGTGTTGCCAGAGGGCTTCGACTTCGACTTCGGTGACGACACCCGCATCGATCAGCTGGCCGAGTTCTGCGATCTGGTAAGTCGCAAGATCTGGGGCGAGCGGCGCAACAAGATCGAGGAGGCGTGCAAGAAGGATAAAAAGCTCCCCGCTCCCGAGCCAGTAGATCTGGTCGCCGAGATCTGCCGGGAGTGGCAACTGGAAGAATGCCTGCCTGCCCTTAAACACATTGGCCGCATCAACGAGAGCCTGCGGGAGAACAACCTCAAGGGCAATACCGGCGGCGTCCCTTACGAGTGGTATTACCTGGCGGCCCAATACCTGAAGCACCACCCCGGTATCGAGAACGTGCGCTCCGTCTGCGAGGGGGTGATCGCTTACGCCGCCAGGCGATTGCAGCCAATTCTTGAGCGTTACCCTCTACCCGACGGCTGGGACGACCTGCGGGCATGGGTTGCGAACACTGTTGTTTTGCCTGCCCAGCAGCGGGAGCGCGAACTGCCCCAGGGCACCTTCCTGGACGAACTGAACCGCTATCAGGCAGCGAAGAAGCCAGGCCGGGGCCGCCAGCTCATCTGCTCGATCTCCCATAGTGCTTACACGGTGAGCGAACAGATGGAATCGGCGGTGCTCTTTACACCCCAGGTCTACACGAATAAACAGATGCTCGGCGGCTCGAACGCCAAGCGCAACATCTCCAGCATCGCCGCCACGGAGATGATGCTGCGCCAGATCCTGATGAGCAATACCGGGGCAGTGGGCAAGCGCTTCGAGGACGGCAAGTACCGTTACCTCTACCTCTATCCCACCTACTACTTCACCCCGGAGACGAACCGGTTTTTACAGAAGGCGTACCGGGCGATGGCCGAAACCCGGTTCACTTTTAAGTTGCGCAATCACTTTGTCCGCAAGAACTTTACAGCTGATTTTTCAAAGGCGAACTACCAGAGCGTGGATGCCTTTTTGCTCGACCCGGAACTGGAGCGCAGCAAGGATCGCACCTTCAAGCTCGCCTATCCCGACGACCAGCCTTTGACGTTTTACTTTATGGCGTTGCCGCCGGGGCGCGACCCCACTGATACCGAATCCTGGATCATGCCTGCCTGGCTGGGGCTGACGCTGCCGCTCATCCTCGATGTAAAGGCAGTCGTCTCCGAGTCCCCAATTCCGCCCTTTCTCGACGGCAGCGAGTTCGAGGAAACGGTATTTCTCGACGGTGCGCCCCAGGCGATTCGCTCGCTCGTTCGCAACGACAGCTTCCGGCTCAATCACCTGCTGGGTCGCAATCCGAAAGAGCCCCGGCAGCCTCCAGCCCTCACTGCCCTCACCGCTGCCTACGCCATTCACCTCGATGTGTTTGCCCGCCAGGGAGATCCGAAGTGGAATCGGCTGCCGGAGCTGGCCTTCGACCTCGATACCAGCCCGCTTTACGTCTTCAGCTATCTCAAAAAGTGGGTGCGCGATCAAGGTGTCGAAGCTCCGTCGATCGACCGGATTCGGCTCTATGCCTACTCCTTTTATCCTTGCTTCGATCCTGAAGTTTCTTACATTCCTGACTCGGAGGAGTTTATTGTGCCTGAAACCTCGCCGCTCAACCGCCCGAAAACACTCACTGAGCTGTACCGGCGCTTCTACCGCGCCGAGAAGCGCTACAACGCCAGCTCCCGCTCGGTTTTGCGTCCGCTCGACGACGCTGCCAGTGTCGTCATGCTCGCTGACCCGGCTCTTAGAAGCGATGAACTGGTCGTCCTCGTCGCCGGGGGGGTGGGCAAACTGATGGACCGCGTGCGCGCTTCTACCGCCGAGGGCCGCTGGGTGATCCGCGACCGCGAAGCAGAGCGCCTCGCCATCCTCGAATTTGCCCGCTACTTCGTCGAGGACGTGTTCGTAAAAACCTTCGACTCCGACCGGGCGCGCCTCGATGGCCGCCAGCTCAACCTGTTGCGCGACGCCTGCGAATTTCTCTATCGGCTGGAGGAGGACCGGGAACTTGCTGCAAAGCCCCAGCCCCCCGGCCCTGACGAACCAGCTTCCCCCGACGAATCGGCTCCTGCTGCTTGAACTCACACCACAAGGAGAAAACATCATGGCCCTGCTTTCGACCCTCGATCCGAAGTACTTTCACAGCGCCATCCCCTACAAGCCGATGGGCAAGTACGTTCACTTTCTCACCGTGCGGATCACCGAGTCTTACCCGCTCTTTCAGACCGACGGCGAATTAAATAAAGCCCGCGTGCGCGCCGGGATTCAGGACGACACGCCCATCAGCCGACTCGCCATGTTCAAGCGCAAACAGTCCACCCCTGAGCGATTGGTGGGCCGGGAGTTGCTGCGCCGCTACGAGATTCCTGGAGCCGAAAAGTGCGAGTACAACGTCGAATTCTCGATGAACACGCCCGACTGCATCCTCTACGGCTTCGCCATCGGCGATTCGGGCTCCGAAAAGTCCAAGGTCGTCGTGGACACCGCCTACTCGATCACCGCCTTCGACGGCTCCCACGAGCGCTTTACCCTCAACGCGCCCTACGAGAACGGCACGATGGCCTCGAAGGGAGAGCCAGGCACCAAGGCGGGTGAGGTGACAAGCCGGATCAACTCCCAGGATCACATCAAGCCTCAGGTGTTCTTTCCGAGTATCGTCACCCTCAAAGATCCCACCGAAGCGGGCTTTCTGTACGTCTTCAACAACCTGCTGCGCACCCGCCACTACGGCGCACAGACCACCCGCACCGGCAAGTTGCGCAACGAACTGATCGGGGTGTCCTTCTCAGACGGCGAGATCCTGAGCAACCTGCGCTGGACCCAGGCCATTTACGACGCGATGAAGGCGAACGATACGCTCACTGACCCACTCAACGAGGACGAAGTGATCCAGGCTGCCGCCAGGACGATTACGGAGCTACTGGCAAAGGAGTGCGTCGTGCATACGGACTTGATCGCAGAGGCGTTCGCTCCGGTTCTGGCCGAGGTGCGGCAGTTGACCGGCAGCGAGGCGGGCATCCGCCGTCTCCTGGAGCAGGCCGACCGCGAGGCAAAGGAGTACAACAAAAACCACATCAAGCAGAAGGCCACGAAGGCTGCAAAGGAGTCGTGAGATGGTGTTTGTTCACCGCTACTGCTTCGAGCTGCACGACAGCCTCTACTTTGCCACCCGCGAGATTGGACGGCTCTACGAGACCGAACCGATCCTGCACAACTACGCCCTCTGCTACGCCCTCGGCCTGGTAGACAGCGACCGCCACGGCACCCGCGTTCCGGAGGCGCAGGGCTACCGCTACTTCAGCGCTGAGCAGGTACCACATTATGCCGTGCATCTGGAGGCTCTCAACCGGGCAGGCATCTACGTCACCCCAGCCCGAACGCTCCAGCACACCACTGTGCTCAACACCTGGAAGTACGGCGACAACCGCTACCGCGTCGAGATGGGCAAGACCCAAAAAAATATCCCGAGCTTCGGTCGGGCCAAGGAGGTCGCCCCCGGCAGCACCTTCGAGTTCTTCTTGATCGCCTCGAAACCTCTGGATTTGCCCCGCTGGATTCGGCTGGGCAAGTGGCTGAGCAAAGCGGAACTCACCCTGGTCAATGTGCGACCGCTCGAACCTGCCCGCAGCGAGACCGAATTTGTCTGTGCGGCCCCCCTCAACCCCCTGGATGTCATGTTCAGCCATTCGGTTCTGAGCTACGACACGGTGAACATGCCGCCGGTGAGTCTGATCCGCAACGTCCGGCTGCGCGGGATCGCCCTCGACTGCGACGGGATAAAACTGCCCGGACGGATGCAGTTTCGCTTTAGCGCCCCCGCCTGACACCTTCTGATCTATACCCCCTTTCCAACCCATGCCCTACTCTCTGGTCGTCAACTTGCTGCCCCGCGAACCGATTCAGCCCGGTTATCTCGAAGGCCGCCACCTGCACGCGCTATTTCTCTCGATGGTCAACGCCGTCGCTCCAGATCTGGCCACCCACCTGCACAGCGATACGCGGGACAAAGCCTTCGCCCTCAGTCCCCTCCAGACGCGCTCCCCCGACGAAGCGCTTCAGACCTTTCATACCCGGCCCATCCCTGCCGGTACCTCCTGCTGGTGGCGCATTGGCCTGTTAGACGAAGCGCTTTTTAGCCAGCTCACTCAGCTCTGGCTCAACCTCAATCCCCGGCACGCCTGGCACCTGGGTGCAGCCAACCTGGAGATCGCTTCTATTCTCGCCACCGCCCAATCGCCCCAGCCCTGGGCCAACAGCCAGACCTACAGCGCACTCTTCGAGTCCGCCTCCGCCGAGGAGCGCTACCTCAGCCTGCGCTTCTGCACGCCCACCTGCTTCAGGCAAAACGACTACGACACGGCCCTGCCTACCGCTGAACTCGTCTTCGGAAGCCTGCTCAAGCGCTGGCAGAAGTATAGTCCAATTGCGATCCCCTGGGAGGTGATCGAACTGGTGCGCAGGCAGGTCTTTCCCTGTCGCTTCGCAGTCGAGACGCGGCGGGTGGCCGACCAGCGCAGCAAATTCATCGGCTGTATCGGCACGATCACCTACGAGATTCTGGGCCAGGTGTCGCCCGATCTCATCCGCCAGATCAACGCCCTGGCCGACTTTGCCCTCTACGCCGGGGTCGGGCGTAAGACGACGATGGGCATGGGCATGGCCCGGAGAATTCGATCATGATTGCTGATGAGCAATACGTTCCCATCGCCGCTCTCAACCAGTACGCCTACTGCCCGCACCGCTGCTGGCGCATGTTTTGCGCCGGAGGCTTTACCGACAACGCGGCGACGATCGAAGGCAGCGACCTGCACCGCCGCGTCCATACCGTCGGTAGCGGGAACCGCGACGAGGTGCAGCAATGGCGAGGCATCTGGCTGCGTTCCGAACAATACGGCCTCATCGGCAAGGCGGACTTGATCGAGTACCGGGAGAACCTGTACTGCCCGGTGGAGTACAAGCGCGGCGCTCAAAGTGACTGGGACAACGACGCGCTGCAACTGTGCGGTCAGGCGCTCTGTCTGGAGGAGATGACCGGGAGCACCGTACCGGTGGGCTTCATCTATTCGACCCGGTTGCACCGCCGGGAAGCCGTTCCTCTCGTTGGTCCTGTCCGAATGCAGACCGTCGAGACGATCGCAGCGGTGCGCGAGATGCTGACTTCCGGCGCAATGCCACCGGCCATCTACTCAAAGCGCTGCGAAGGTTGCAGTCTGCTGGAACAGTGCCGTCCGAAGCTCGCAGCAAAAGTAGCAAAGTACCAGGAGGAAAATTAAGCGATGGGCACCGTGTACGTAAATCAAGAAGATGCCTTTTTGGGCCGCAGCGACGAGCGGCTAAAAATTACCCACGAGCGCCGCACCCTCCTGGAAGTACCGCTTCTGAGGATCGACGGCATCGTGGTATTGGGCCGGGCCCACTTTTCTCCGGCCCTGATGGGCGAATTGCTGGAGCGGCGCATTCCGATGAGCTTTCTCTCGCCCACCGGGCGCTATCTCGGGCGTGTGGAGCCGGAGCTATCCAAAAATATCTTTGTGCGCTCAGCCCAGTGGCGCGCCAGTGAGCAGCCTGAGCGGACCCTGCACCTGGCACGGGCGTTCGTGCGCGGCAAATTAAAAAACTGCCGAAACGACCTGATGCGCGCCCAGCGGGAACACCCGGAGTTGAACGTCCAGAAGGCGATCGAGAGCATTCAGCAAAACATCGATGCTCTGCCACGCACTGAGAATGTCGATAGCGTGCGCGGCCTCGAAGGAGCTGGTAGTGCGTCCTACTTCGCCGTCTTCGAGCAGTTGATCAGAGTAAAAGGGTTCTCGTTCACCCACCGCAACCGCCGCCCGCCCCTCGATCCCGTCAACGCTCTGCTGAGCTTTGGCTACTCGCTGCTTCGCCACGATATCCAGAGTGCCCTCAACATCGTCGGCTTTGATCCGTACCTGGGCTTCCTACACACCCAGCGCTACGGGCGGCCTTCCCTCGCCTTGGATCTGATGGAGGAATTTCGCCCCCTCGTCGTCGATGCGATGATCCTTGGCTGTCTGAATAAATCCGTCCTCCAACCCACAGACTTTGAAAGCGAGCCTCTAAGTGGCGCAGTCAGCCTGAATGCCGAGGCCCGCAAGCAGTTTCTGCGTCAGTACGAGCAAAAAAAGCAGTCGCGCTTTCGGCATCTAGTACTTGAAAAACAATGCACCTATCAGGAAGCCTTCGAGATCCAGGCGCGCCTGCTGAGCAAGTATCTGCTTGGAGAAACCCACCAATACCCGCCACTCATCCTGAAATGAACCATGTTCGTTCTGGTCTCCTACGATATTCCCAACGACAAGCGCCGGACAAAGATCCACAACGCCCTGAAGTCCTACGGCGAGTGGGTGCAGTTCAGCGTCTTCGAGTGCGACCTGGACGATACGAACTACGCTCGCCTGCGGGCACGCCTTTCAGCACTGATCAAACCCGAGGAGGACAGCATCCGGTTTTACTTTCTCTGCCGCACCTGCAGCCCAAAGATCGAGCGCATCGGTGGCAAGCCGCCCACCGACGACAGCATTTTCTTTGCCGGGTGAACCAGCGTGCGCGGATGGGAGGCTGTAAAAATCCAAGACTCAGCCAGAAGGCCCTCAAACCCTCTCTGTGCTTGCCTTTCAACCCCCAGCCCTCAAAGATCGATCCGCGCAACGGCTCAAAAGTGCTCCAGAAGCACCTTCCAGCCGCGCAACGGCTCAAAGAAGCAACTCCACCCTTGCCCAAGATCGCGTATGATATGTCGGTCCGCGCAAATGCACCTTGAAAACTGCATACTACACAGCATCCAGGCCGCGCCATCGAAACGACCACCATCCCTGCAAAGGGATTGAAACTTATCCCCCTGGGCGGACAGTAAGGCCGTCTGGGAATCGAAACGACCACCATCCCTGCAAAGGGATTGAAACAGTGACTTCAGTAAAATAACGGTAGGGAGTATCGTTAATCGAAACGACCACCATCCCTGCAAAGGGATTGAAACCATTGATCGGAGGTAATCGCTTCCCGGTATACCAGCATCGAAACGACCACCATCCCTGCAAAGGGATTGAAACAGGATGCTCCCAGACGTTAGCGCCTATTTCCAATCTATCGAAACGACCACCATCCCTGCAAAGGGATTGAAACACGTAGCCAAATCTTAATCCTTCAAAATCAACGAATCGAAACGACCACCATCCCTGCAAAGGGATTGAAACACCAGCCCGGATCGACAGCATATCGCCTACCAGATCGAAACGACCACCATCCCTGCAAAGGGATTGAAACGAGAACTGATTCGGCTGCTTTGAGACGAGTTTTCATATCGAAACGACCACCATCCCTGCAAAGGGATTGAAACGACAGGAATACTGCGGTGTATCGGCTGCGGGAGCATCGAAACGACCACCATCCCTGCAAAGGGATTGAAACTTGTCTTTTAATGTGACCGGATCGCGGGAATAAAAATCGAAACGACCACCATCCCTGCAAAGGGATTGAAACCCCGTAAAAAAATCAACTTGCGTATCGTCGTACAGATCGAAACGACCACCATCCCTGCAAAGGGATTGAAACTCGTAGGCCAAGCCCTGGCCCATGCTGCGGCTGCGGCGCTATCGAAACGACCACCATCCCTGCAAAGGGATTGAAACCCGGTAAACAAACCACCCCGCCCGCCAACCGCACATCGAAACGACCACCATCCCTGCAAAGGGATTGAAACCGCAGCGTCAGCGCGGACAATAGATTGTCTTTTCTCATCGAAACGACCACCATCCCTGCAAAGGGATTGAAACAACCAACGGTTACGGGCAGCAGCGCTAAGGCCAGGGTATCGAAACGACCACCATCCCTGCAAAGGGATTGAAACGTAGTAGCTGCGGATCAACCGCCCTTGATAGGGAAGAAATCGAAACGACCACCATCCCTGCAAAGGGATTGAAACCGTTGGCCCCAGCACGCCTGGTTTCTTGGCAGACGATCGAAACGACCACCATCCCTGCAAAGGGATTGAAACGTAAAGCTTGAGCACGCCAGCTACGGCAGACAGGATCGAAACGACCACCATCCCTGCAAAGGGATTGAAACCAGCGGCAGCTTTGCCGGTGGCGGTTTCTTTAATAGATCGAAACGACCACCATCCCTGCAAAGGGATTGAAACGCGCAGCGGGCCGTAGATAAACTGCTCTTCGAGGCATCGAAACGACCACCATCCCTGCAAAGGGATTGAAACCAGGTTCACGCTAAAGCACCGATCGCGGCGGTCGCCGCCGTGGCAAATCGGGCACATCGAAACGACCACCATCCCTGCAAAGGGATTGAAACGGGGGCATCGAACATTTCGTGCAGCGCCCAGAGCGCGATCGAAACGACCACCATCCCTGCAAAGGGATTGAAACACGATCAACCCCGCCGAAGAATGGCTACCTGTACCATCGAAACGACCACCATCCCTGCAAAGGGATTGAAACTGCAGGTCGGCGGTAATTGGCATCAGCGCAACCAGATCGAAACGACCACCATCCCTGCAAAGGGATTGAAACTTGGCACAACACACCAGGAGTAACAAGAATGCGATCGAAACGACCACCATCCCTGCAAAGGGATTGAAACGAGCGGGTGAGACGCTGGACGCGGTGGCGGGCTTCCATCGAAACGACCACCATCCCTGCAAAGGGATTGAAACGCGCTGCCATCGCTGCCGAGCGCAAAGCTCGCAAATCGAAACGACCACCATCCCTGCAAAGGGATTGAAACCAGCTTGCTCGACCTGGGCAATGCGCTGGTCGAGGATCGAAACGACCACCATCCCTGCAAAGGGATTGAAACCAGATGTGGGCACGGTGCGCCTCCTGGGGTAATTATCGAAACGACCACCATCCCTGCAAAGGGATTGAAACCACTGCGCCCGCTTCCACCCCAGCTGCTGCAGCAGATCGAAACGACCACCATCCCTGCAAAGGGATTGAAACAGGCTGAAAAGAATCGAGGATGGGATGCGGGTGCCATCGAAACGACCACCATCCCTGCAAAGGGATTGAAACATGAGCACTGCGCCGACGTTGTTGCTGGAAGGAACAAGATCGAAACGACCACCATCCCTGCAAAGGGATTGAAACACTGCTTATCGCCTGCGGAGCGCGTCTCTTGGGCATCGAAACGACCACCATCCCTGCAAAGGGATTGAAACAGAAGCTGGTTTGCCGATTGGGATATTTCGGGAACATCGAAACGACCACCATCCCTGCAAAGGGATTGAAACTAAAAGTTTGATCGCGCTTCCGGTGGAGTAGCGCCATATCGAAACGACCACCATCCCTGCAAAGGGATTGAAACTGAAGTTATCACAAAATCTGGGTTTAACACCGCTGATCGAAACGACCACCATCCCTGCAAAGGGATTGAAACTGGGTAGTAGCGGTTTGGCGGGTGGCGAAATTGTAATCGAAACGACCACCATCCCTGCAAAGGGATTGAAACTCGGAAGCGATTATCTTCGAGACTTTAGCGGAAGCTTCCGAAGATCGAAACGACCACCATCCCTGCAAAGGGATTGAAACTTGATGAGATGCCAGCCTACCGCCGTAAATCGAATCGAAACGACCACCATCCCTGCAAAGGGATTGAAACCGTGCCCAACGGCACCGGGGATATGGACTGGATAGAATCGAAACGACCACCATCCCTGCAAAGGGATTGAAACTAGGAGGCGTCGCGCTTTCCTATTTGCACAATATCAAATCGAAACGACCACCATCCCTGCAAAGGGATTGAAACATTTTCGACGCAATTGATCATTCGTTTTCCAATAGATCGAAACGACCACCATCCCTGCAAAGGGATTGAAACGCCCTACCCTTTCACAATTGGCGACACTTTCGACATCGAAACGACCACCATCCCTGCAAAGGGATTGAAACCTAAGCACTGCCCGTGCAGGCCGGGGGCAGGATCATCGAAACGACCACCATCCCTGCAAAGGGATTGAAACAGGTAGAGAACTCAAGATCTCCTCGAAGGCGAACGATCGAAACGACCACCATCCCTGCAAAGGGATTGAAACAGACGCACATCCTCAGCAGAAGGATCAGTGATGCCGCATCGAAACGACCACCATCCCTGCAAAGGGATTGGCTACGCTTTCCACCGGACGTGCCAGCTTTCATAATCCGATGGACTCAGACGGTAACGGGTGATGTTGCCCAAGTGCAGGCTTTCCAGCTCATCGAGGATTGTCTCTACCAGTCGGTCTCGTTCGTCGGCTTCGAATGGCGCGCTTGCGAACTGCAGGGTGAATTGCTCCGCTGCTTCGCGATCCAGCTTTTCTCTGACAACGTGCCTCACAGCTTCGGACACTTGCTGACGGTAGCGCATCCGAAAACGATCGGGTTCACCTAGAGAATGGCGCACGGCCAGATAGCGAGCACAGGAGCGCTCGTATGCCCAGACGAAGACATCCCGCATCAGCTCGATCCGGTTCAATTCATAAATGCCGAGAATGCCCTCGATATAGCTCTGCTCTGGCACTTCTGTAAAAGAGAGGGGACAGAGGTTGCCCTTGATGAGGGGAATGTTTGCCGCCAGTCGCGATACGCGCTTGTTGACATCCTCGAAGGGCTGCAGGTAGGGCAGATGGACCATGACAAAAAAAGCCTGCTCGAACGGGTCTGAGATTACCCGTGCAGTCTGCAGGATCTGCTCAAAACATTCCTCGATCAATTGAGGAATTGCGAGCGGTTCGTAAACCGTACCACTAATACCCACCGGAATCCTGCGCAACCGCCCGCCTGCCGCCTGATCGCCCAGTAAATTGTTCGCAAGCTGAGCGTGCAGGTTTCGGATCGTATAGGAATTGAAATCTACTTCTTCTGCGTTATCTACCAAAAGCTCGATCGCGTCCTTGTGGTTGAGGATCATCTGGGTCTCCTGGGCCGCCTTTCCTTCGGCGACAAGTCCCTCCTCAAGCAGGCGTTCGGTGTCCAGCCGCGAGTAGGTGTTGCCCTCCAGGCGGCTCGAGTTCCAGGAAAGATCGATGAGTAAGCGATTGAGAATGTGGCGGGCGTAAGTACCGACTGGCCGGTCAGCATCAGGGGATTTGCCCAGTTTGTGCAATTGCCGCCGCAATGCCACAGATAAATAAGCAGTTTCGTTCGGGCGGTACGCGTCTAGAAACTTGCGGTTGTAACCGACCGGCCTGCGTTCGATCAGTGGCCTGCGCACCAGCGCCCGTATCTGCTCTGCCTCCGGCGAGACCGGCACCTGTACCTCTACTTCGAGGCGACTCGCCGGTTGCAGCTCACTTGCGAAGTACTTTGTCGCCCGAGCGCGGCCCTCGCGCCGCAGGCGGCCCTTTGTCGTCAGTTCAGAGAGACGACGATTGAGAGTACGTTCACTCCAATTCAAATTTGTTAGTGCCACTTTTTGCCGTAGTGTGTCTACTCCGATCCCATCTGTGTGGGCGCGGATAATATTCATCAACTGCTCTATTTCGTCTGACACGACCCGTTTTGGCACGAATCCATCCCAAGCTGGCACGATACAAGACTATTGTGCCAAATAAAGTGGCGCGATTCGCGATTATCGCGCCAAATAAAGTGGCACGAAACGTTCAAAAGGTTCAAAAACAGGCCACCACTACTTTTTCGCCTCTCCCCTTTGCTCTAGATCCAGAATCGGGAGCGCACCGCTGCCGGTGACGCTGGGGAGGATGCCGTTCCACTTTTCGATCTGCTGGGAGCGCAGCAGCTCAGGCGTGAGACTGCGGGAGAGGAGGCTATTGGCGTCGGCCTGCGCCTTTGCCCGGATGAGAATCGCTGCCGCCTTGCCCTGGGCCTCGACTTTTGCCTGTTCTGCCTGAATTTCGGTCTGCTGGAGGGTGTAGCGCTGCTTTTCGGCCTGTTGCTGGGCTTCGATCTTCTGGTTGAGTGCCTGCTGGAGCACCGCCGGTAGATGCACTTCGCGGATGGCAAACGAGACGAGGACCAGGTGGCGCTTCTGGAATTCCTCGCTCAGCCTCGCTGCAATCTTCTGAATGATCTCTGAGCGCCGGCTGCTGGTGATTTCTTCCCAGCCGTAGCGCGCTGCGATCTGGGGCACTTCGGAGCGGGTGTACTGGCGCACCACCCGGTCTTCGATCGTCTCGATCGAGGCTCCTCCCCACTCCTCGTAGAGGCGGGCCGCCTCCGACTTGTTGACCTGGTACTGAATCACGGCGTCCAGGTTCAACTGCTGGCCTTCGTTGCTCTGGATTTTGATCGAATCGTCCCCGGCCACCTGCCCTTCGCTCGACTTTTGGACCATCGAGTAGGTCTGAATCGTGACCGGGTACTGCTGGATCGATTCTGTGAGAGGATTGATAAATACCCAGCCCGGCTCCAGAAGACCGACCCGGACATCGTGGGTGATTTTATCGAAGACGATGCCGACGTAACCCGGCTGCACCGTCGTCCAGGTATTCAAAACCAGCAAGACGGCGATCACAACACCGGCAACGATCGGCACGATCGGCTGGATCGCCAACTTTTCACCTTTAAGAAACTGCATGAATAGCTCCTTGGACGGGGTAGGAGTCCCTCCGAGCTATCGCTGCGACCTGCCGCGAACGACCATCAGCCAGTGTGCCGGAGGGGCAAAACACGGCTGGCGGTTGTCTCCTTGCGGCTACAGTGCGCCCAACGTGGTCTCAAGCTTTTTAGCGGATCCTGCGCTCGAAGCTGCTTCGTTCGCCAGATCCAGCAGGTGCTCCGAGACTACCATCGATTCTGCTTCTTGTGTACTTCTAGAAGTGTCCCCCGCCTCCCTGTACCCCACCTGGCTCCTCTGAAGCTGTCTGGAAGGAGATAGAGTTGAGTAGCGTCCAGCAGGACCAACAGCGGCTTTCAGGCGATTTGACCCTTACTCCTGGTGGGAGAAGAGGCCGGGGGACGAGGGGATGAGGATTCTCAAGCAGCAACTTTCAGCAGCTACCGTCAAAATTGCCTTCAAGGCCGGGGTTGCGGCGCTGCTGGCCTACCTCGGTGCCCAGGGGTTGGGGCTGCGCAGTCCACTGTGGGCGACGATCTCGGCGGTGATCGTCATGCAGGCCAATCTGGGCAGTTCCTTCGGTGCAAGCTGGCAGCGGCTGGTGGGCACGGCGGTCGGCGTCCTCGTCGGCATCGTGCTGGTCAGTCTGGGCGGTCACAATATCCTGCTTCTGGGGGCAGGAACGACGCTGACGGTGCTGCTCTGTGCTGTGCTCGGCGTCTACGAGAGCTTCCGCATTGCGACGGTCACCTTCGTCCTGGTTGCGCTGCTGGGCGGCACAGAGCCCTGGTCCTTCGGCCTGCACCGCTTTCTCGATGTCGCCTTCGGCCTGCTGGTCGCCCTGGGGGTGACCGTTGGTCTGTGGCCACCTAGAGCGCGGCGGGACCTGCGCCACACCCTGGCCGCACTGCTGGAGGCCGATGCCCGACTCTACCAGCGACTGGTCGAGAACTATCTAAGCGCCAGCAACGACTCCGGGTCAGTTCTGGAGGCACGCGGTGCGATCAAAGCGTCCCTGGCTACGGCCCGGACCCTGGTAGGCGACATTGGCCGCGAGCCCCCGGCGGCGGAAGATCCGGCGCTGACCTCGCTGCTGGTGGTCGTCGAGCGCCTGCAAGAAGATCTGTTCACCCTCGATCGCGGCATCGCCGACAGTACCGGCGACGGTTTGCAAAATCACCTGCGCACCGAGTTAGAAAACCTGGCCCAGATCACAGTTACCACCTTTACGACCCTAGCTGCGGCCCTGCGCGAGCCGCAGGCGGTGGCCCATCCGGCGCAACTTTCCCAGGCCGTGCAGGCGGTGGACGAGCGATTCGGCGAACTGCGCCGGGCGCGGGTGCCGAGCCAGTACAGCGCAGATGAACTGCTGCGCTTTACCTCTTTTTTGTTCAGCGTCCAGCAGGTAGCGCTTGAACTGGACAATCTGGCCGCTGAGATCACTGGTCTGACAAGCGCAGGCCAACCCGGAGGCTGGCCTGCGCGCCTGTTGCGCCCGTATCGCTCCGCCGGTGTTCCCCTGAGAAGCGGAAGAACCCATGAGAACTAGCCTATAGATTCTTCCCGGACCGAACACACTCTATAATCCTCACTACCCATACACCTCCACCTGCCATGCGCGCTGTCCTGCTGCGGTTGCTCGTCGTTGTCCACTTTTTCATCCTGTCCTTCCAGGCAGCCCAGGCCGAGACTGGAAGCTATCTCATCAAACCAGCAGCAGTGTTCGATGGCGTGAGCGAGGTGCTCCATCCAGGCTGGGTGGTGCTCGTCGAGGGCAACCGGATTGCCGCCGCCGGTCCCGAGCAGAGCGTCCGTCCCCCCGCCTCCACCCGGACAATCGTCCTGGCCGGCACCACCCTCCTGCCGGGGCTCATCGACCTGCACTCGCACCTGTTCCTGCACCCCTACAACGAAGCTCTCTGGGTCGATCAGGTGCTCAAAGAACCTCCGGCGCTGCGGGTGGCCCGTGCCACCGTCCACGCCCGCGCTACGCTCATGGCCGGTTTTACGACCCTGCGGGATCTGGGAACCGAGGGAGCGGGCTACGCCGATGTCGGCCTCAAGCAGGCGATCGAACAGGGGATCATTCCAGGCCCACAGCTGGTGGTCGTCACCCGCGCCATCGTCGCCACCGGCGCTTACGAGCCAAAAGGTTTCAGCCCTGACTTCGCCGTTCCCCAGGGAGCCCAGGAAGCAGATGGAGCGAGCCTCCCCCGTGTCGTCCGCGAGCAGATCGGCAAAGGAGCCGACTGGATCAAAGTCTACGCCGACTACCGCTGGGGGCCGAATGGCCGCACCGAGCCGACCTTCTCGGTGGACGAATTGAAGCTGATCGTCCAGACGGCGGCGAGCAGCGGCAGGTCCACCGCCGCCCACGCCACCTCCGCCGCTGGAATGCAAAGGGCGAGCGAGGCCGGTTTCACGACGATCGAGCACGGCGACGAGGGCACCGCCGCTGTCTTCGATCAGATGGCCCGCCAGAAAATTGCCCTCTGCCCGACCCTGGCCGCCTCCGAAGCGGTCGAGCGCTACCGGGGCTACCGGCCTGGCACCGATGCGGAGCCGGAAGCGCTGGTCCGCAAGCGGGCTAGCTTCCAGGCCGCTCTCAAAGCGGGGGTGACGATCTGCAACGGCAGCGACGTGGGCGTGTTCAGCCACGGCGACAATGCCCGCGAACTGGAATTGATGGTCGCCTACGGGATGACACCGGCCCAGGCACTGCTTTCTGCAACATCGGTCAATGCCAGGCTATTGAATCAGTCCGCCCAGATCGGCGCAATAAAAGCGGGCTTGCTCGCGGATCTGGTCGCCGTTCAAGGCGATCCGACCCGCGACATCGGTGCCCTGCGCAGGGTGGTCTTCGTGATGAAAAACGGTCAAATCTACCGCAGCCCAGCGGCGGGCGATCGCGAATAAAAAGCTATCCAGGATCAAGTTACGGCGAGCGATTCAGCCCACCGGCGTTCTCAATCCCAGACACTCGCGCACCAGATCGGCGGTGCGGCTCGCCGCATCGGGCACTGCCAGAGCACGGGCCGAACGGGCCATCCGGGGCAGGATGTCAGCGTCGGCAAACAGGGCAGCGACGGTGCGATCTAACAGGGGCCCGTTCAAGGTGGCCTGCGGCAGGTGCAGGGCCGCTCCGGAGCGCACCAGCACCTCGGCGTTGATGCGCTGGTGATCTTCGGCGGCATAGGGAAAAGGAATGAGCACCGCCGGGGTACCGCTCACCAGCAGTTCGCTCAAAGTCGCCGCCCCGGCGCGGCTGATGGCCAGATCCGCCCGCGCCAATAGCGGTGCCATCTTCTCCCAGAAGGGATACAGGTGGTAGGCCGGATGCACCGGAGCCCGGCTGCGCACCGCCTCAAATTCGCCCGCGCCGCTTACATGCACGATCTGCCAGCCGCGCGCGAGCCAGCCGGGGGCGCACTCGACGACCAGCTGGTTGATTGCCCGAGCGCCCTGAGAACCCCCCAGCACGACGATGAGCGGCGCTTCTGGCGGGACGTCGATCTCAAGAAGCGGATTGGGCGAGCGCAAAAACTCCTCGCGCACCGGCGTACCCACCCAGCGGCTGCGGATCCCCGGAATGTACTCGGCGGCCTCGGCAAAACCGAGGCCCAGACAGGCCATCCAGCGCGCCAGGGTGCGGGTGACTTTGCCCGGCAGTGCGTTCGACTCGTGACCGACCGCCGGTAATCCCAGGGCGCGGGCCGCCAGCACCGCCGGGGCCGCGATATAGCCGCCGGTAGTGAACACACCCGAGAAGCCCTCGGCCTTGAGCAGGCGGCGGGCAAAGCGATAGGCTCCCAGAAGCTGGGAGGCCGCCGAAAGCCACTGTGGACCGGGACGGCGGTTGAGTCCCTGCAGTCTGACGGTGTGGAGGCGGTAGCGCTCGGGAACCAGCTTCGTCTCCAGGCGGTCGGGAACACCCAACCAGGCAATCTCAAACTCGCCGGACAGTTGCGCTGCCACCGCCAGCGCCGGAAAGATGTGACCGCCGGTGCCGCTCGCGGCAATCAGCAAGCGCGGTTTGTTCATCGTCAACGCACAGAGCAGAGCATCGGGCGGCGCTGTTAACTCCCTTCCTTAATGTGCCAAGAAATTGCTCACTGCCTGAGATATCCTGGGATACTCTAGTGGGTACCTTTGATCCCCGCGTATGTCAACCTCACCTCTCCCTAAAATTCCGGCTGAGCCGGGGCAATCTCCGCCCTCGCTGACATTGATGGAACTGGCCAGCCAGCTCAGCCGGGAGCAGCGCAAGATTCAAGATCTGCTCAGCTCCCTCGGTTTTGCCCTGCGCAGCCTGAGCAATCTCAATCAGCTGCTGGAGTTGATTCCGTTGATGGCCGCACGGGTCACCGACGCCGAGGCGGGGGCGGTGGTGCTTTTTGCCGAGGACAACCAGCTGGGGCTGGTCAAACTTTACTGCCCGGATGCAAACTGGCAGCCGTCGCTGGAGGCACTGCTTGAGCCGCTGCGCGAACTGCACGCCGATCAGGCGGCGGCGATCGAGGCAAAGCTGGCGAGCGATCCGTGGGTAGTGGCCCAAAATACTTCGATCCTGGTTAAAAGTGCGCTGCGCGGGCGGCTGTACGTCTTCTCCCGCGTCGCCAACTACCACTGGACGGAGGGCAGACAAAAACTTTTGCGCCTGGTGGCCGATCAGACCGCTGTCGCCGTCGAGAACGACACCCTCAACAAGGAGCTGCAGCGCAAAGAAAAGCTCGACCGCGAACTGGAGATCGGTTCTGAAATTCAGGCGCAACTTTTACCCCGCAGCTGCCCCCGCATCGAAGGCATTCGCCTTGCGGCCCGCTGTCTTTCAGCGGACAAAGTTGGCGGCGACTACTACGACTTCATTCCGATCATCCACACCAACCGCTGGGGGATCGTAATCGGCGATGTGATGGGCAAGGGCGTACCCGCAGGGCTGCTGATGACGATGACGCGGGGCATGTTGCGCGCCGAGGTGCTGCGCAAAGATCCGCCCGCCCTCATCCTCGAACACCTTAACCACGTCATGTACGCCGATCTCGAAAATTCCAACCGCTTCGTGACGCTCTTTTATTCGGAGTACGATCCGACCACCCGCACGCTCCACTACAGCAACGCCGCCCACAACCCGCCTCTTTACTGGAGCGCCCACACCCAGGAAGTACACCTGCTGGACACCCAGGGCATGTTGATTGGCCTTGAGCCGGGCAGCCTCTACCAGCAGCAAAGCCAGCAGCTCAATGCCGGCGATGTGGTCATCTACTATACCGACGGCTTTACCGACGCCGCCGACCGCGACAGCCACCGCTTCGGCGAGCAGGGACTCAACCAGGCCGTGCGCTGGGCTGTCACCCACTGCGAGTCGCCCGAACAGATCCTTGAGTACCTCTTTGAGCAATTGCGCCAGTTCTGCCCGAATGGCCACTGCGGCGACGACATGACGCTCATCGTGCTCAAAGCCGAATAAGCGGTTCTCTTTTCGCTGGGGGCGGAACAGGGTAGGCTATCGAAGACCTCTGCCCGAAGATGTACCTATGCAGTTAAATGGCCTGGATTGGGCGATTATCGGCATTTACGTGGCGATGTTGCTCTCGATCGGCTGGTCGCTGCGCAAGTTCGCCCAGCAGGGCCTTGAAAATTACTTTTTAGGCGGGCGCAACCTGCCGGGCTGGCTCAACGGTCTTTCGTATGCCAGCACCTGCCTGAACGCCGATGTGGCCCCCTTTTACTGCGGGCTCGCCGTCGCCACCGGCCTCTACGCCGGCTGGTTCTATATCGCCCGCTTTGGTTGGGCGCTTTTAATCGGCGGCGTGCTCTTTGCGGTCTTCTGGCGGCGGCTGAAGATCTTTACGGCCCCCGAATTTTACGAATTGCGCTTTCAGGGCTGGGGAGCGAGCTGGATGCGGGGCTGGATCGCCTTTCGCTCGGCGTTTATCGCGATCGTCGCCTGGACGGGGGCAGGACTTCTGGGGATGACCAAGGTGATTACGCCCATCTTCGGCATCGGCAGAGTCGAGACGATGCTCGCCGTCGTTCCGGTCATCCTCGTCTACCTCTACTTCAGCGGTTACCTGGGGGTGGTGATCACAGACGCCATCCAGTCGCTGTTTATCCTGCTCGGGAGCACGGCACTGCTCATCGCCGTGCTCGTCGATTTTGGCGGTCCCACCGGCCTCGGCAGCGCCATTGCCCAGCACTTTCCCCAGGCGATGAGCAGCCTGCCGCCTGCGCACGACAAGTTCGTGTCGCTGTTTGCTGTCGTCGCCTTTACCTTTGGCACATCGGTGGGCTACGGCGGCGACGCCTGCCCCCTCGGGGGAGCGATGGAAGGCCAGCGCATCCTCTCCAGCCGCGATGGCCGCGAGGCGTCGCGGATGTATCTGTGGACGGAGCTGGCCCTGTTTTTGTTTTTGCTGACGCTGACGCTGCCCGCCCTGGGCGCGATGGTGATCTGGCCGGGGCTGCGCGACGGCTCGATCGATCAGGAACTCGCCTACGGGATGCTCATCCACAAGTACATTCCAAGCGGGCTGTTGGGCCTGGTGCTCGTCTCGGTGGTCGCCTCGCTGATGTCTACGGTCAGCTCCAACCTCAACTTCGGTGCCCAGGTGGCGATCAACGACATCTACCGCCGCTACCTGCGCCCCGATAAAAGCGAAGCGCACTACCTCAAGATGGGCAAACTCGTCTCGCTATTGATCCTGGTGCTTTCTTTCAGCGTCGTCTTCGGTGTCAATCAGCTCCTCGACATCGCCGTCTTCATGATCGGTCTGAGCGCGGCTGAATTGCCCGCCAACTGGGCCCAGTGGTGGTGGTGGCGCTTTAACACCAGAGCCCGCCTTGCCGCCTCGATCGGGGGGCCAGTGATCTATCTATTGGTGCGCTACGTGCTTTTGCCCCAGCAGGATTTTGCAGTCTGGATTCTGGCGGCGATGGCCCTCACCACCGCCCTCTGGGTGAGTGTCGCTCTACTTACCCCGCCCGACGACGAGGCGATCCTCGAACGCTTCTATGCCCGCGCCCAGCCGCTGGGATGGTGGGGACCGATCGCTCGCCGCCTTAGAACTGTCAGCACCAGTGCGGGCGAGCAGCCCCAGGTGCTCATCCAGGAAGAATAGCCCCCTATCGGCACTTTGCACCGATGAGCAGCGAGGACCGGTGTCGAACTGGTCCTGCTGGGAGTCGAGGGCCCGAGCGGCGGCTACTTCCACCTGGACAAACCCCTGCCCTGGTAGCGAGTACGTCCTGATACTCACCTGGTAGAGATCCAGACATAGCCGGGTGTGGTCATGTCAATCGCTTTTGTGTATCCCTGACCACTTGCGCGTCTTTCCAATCTTTGTTAAGAATGGAGTATGTTTGGAGCAATCTAAACACAGAGTTAAAATATGTGGTTCTGGATTGGCGATGAACACTCGAGTGCATTTCGCTGAACGCCTCCGCTCCGCACGCGAATTTGCGCGCATGAGTCAAACAGAGGCTGCTGCAGCTATCGGTCTTACTTCAGCTGCCCTGAGCCAATACGAAGCTGGCAAGCGGCGCGTGGACGCCCTGATCCTTGAGCAACTGGCACGCCTGTACGCTGTGCCTGTCGGTTATTTTTTTGGTCAGGCGGTCTCTACGCCAGATTGGGAGACCGCTCTGCGCGATTTATCAAAGACGCTTTCTCCCGCTGGCAGGACTGGTATTGCCAGACTGATCGAAAAGATTCGCTTACTACTGGAGCTTCTTCGCCTTACCGGAGCGCCACGGCCCAAGCCCCCGCACCATCCTTTCGATGCCTTGGCAGAAAAAGAAATTGCTCAAAAACAGATAGCTGTTTTCGCTGAACGCGTCCGTCGTCACTACGATCTAGGCGTCGCACCGATCCTCAATATTCGTGCGTGGCTGGAGGCCGAAGGTTATCAGGTGTTTGCTCTATCTCTCGGCCAAGACCCGGACGATCTATCGGGTTTCTTTTTCTGGCACCCTGAACTGGGTCCGGTCGTCGTCGTCAACGCCGATCAGTCCTACTCGCGCTGGCCCTTCACGCTTGCCCACGAGCTGGCCCACAGCCTGTTCCATTATGACCGGCCCGCTGTGCTCTGCCGACAGGTCGATCAACGACCGCTCGAACGGTTCGCAGATCAATTCGCTTCGAGCTTTCTTGTACCCCAAGAGGCATTGTTGATACGCCTCCAGGCTCTTAACACTGCACACATCGACACCCCAGAACAGATAGTCCACTTGTCTCGCTATTTCGGGGTGAGCTACAAAGCAATGCTGCGTTGCCTTGAGCAGGGAGATTATCTAGGGCGAGCACCTGCGGCCCTCAGCGATGGAGTCAAGCCGATTGTGCTTGCCCGAGCCCTGGGTTATGGGCCGACAAAACTAGAATTTGGAACCAGACCGATACCCATCGAAGAGACTCTGCCCCGCCTGTTCATCGAGCTTGCCTACAGAGCCGTCCGTGAGGAGAAACTCTCCCTGCGCGGGGCAGCCGACAGGCTGGGTATCAGCGATATCGAGTTAGAAGAGCGATTGTTCTTGGAGGATGCGCAGTCGCCAGAAGAAGGATGCGCAGAGATGGTATGATCCCTTTGCAGATTTTATAAAGCATTTTCCTTTTGTTGCCGCATCGACGCGCAATCCTAGATACCGTTGTTCTAAGGGTGATGTCCTTTGCGCACCACCAGGGGATTGCCATACTCTTGACAGCTCTAGGCGTTGAGCGAGCCTGTTTTCCAGCCGAGGTCTACAACTGCGACGAAGATACCCGGCCTCTGGAAGCTCAAGATGAAGATCTCAGTGAGTTCGCTCGTGGAATACGGTTTGCGAAAAGAAAGGCGAAAGAGGAGCCACCGGGCAGGGAACTTCAGTACAGCACATGGCTACGAAATTTTGAACAGCTTCAGCCCTTGATGGATGCGGGCACTTTGTTTATAGAACCTCTGTTACTCAAAGAGTTGCCGAGAAGACAACAATTCATCGAGGATTACGGGCTCGGACGAGGTGAATCCGCCTGTCTTGTACTCGCCGAGCGATACCGGCAGCTTCCAGGCATATTTCTTTCTTCAGATGAGGCTGCAAGTAAAGTCGCAGCAAAAATTAGCCTTCTCCATCTTTCACTCGTCGATGTTCTCCTTGGTTGGGCTCGGACTACACGGCCTGACGTTGAATTGATGGAAGAGTTGGTTGCCGGTATGCAGGCTGCCAGATTTGGCTTGAAAGCGGATATTATCCAGCGGTTGAGGTCACTTTCAAGTGAACTATAAATAATTGGGAACGTCAGGCTGCCTAGCAGCTCGCGTAGCTTCAATGGAGGCCACAAGCTTCCGTAAGCTGGCTCACGCCTGTTCCGAGGTTTTGTAGCAAAAGCTACAACACGGTTGTCGTGTCCAATACAATAAAGAGATTCCCTGCTCTGGTCGTTGCCCTTGGATATTGCCCTGTCGGAGATTATCTTTCGTCTCGGAGCGGCTGTGCTTGCCGGTAGCGCGATTGGGCTGAACCGCAACCTGCGGGGCAAGTCCGCCGGGTTGCGCACCCACGCGCTGGTCTGTCTGGGGTCGGCTTTGATCACCCTGGCGGGGATCGAGTTGAGCGGCGCGGATACTGGCGCTGTGCTGCGCGTGGTGCAGGGGGTGATTACGGGCATCGGTTTTTTAGGAGCGGGGGTGATCCTGCGCTCGCAGAAGGCGAAGCGGGTTCTGGGCCTCACCACCGCCGCTACGATCTGGCTTGCTGCCTGTTTTGGGATCGCCTGCGGGGCAGGCGAGTGGACGCTCGTACTGGTGGCGCTGGTGCTGACGTTGGTGGTGCTGGTGCTGGGCGGTCCCTTCGAGCGGCTCATCGACGGGGTGATCTTGCGCGTAACCGGCCAGAAAGTCGTGCGCACCGACACCCAGCCTGCGGGTACACAGCCATCGACAGACACCGCTGACGTGCAAAGCCGCTGAGACACCTTAGCGGATGTCTCTGGTCGCAGCCGTGCCGGGCGGATCGTAGATGGGCATCGGTTTATCCAGCAGGTACCTGTCGAACCAGCCGACGATGTGCTGCAGCCGCTCGATGCGGTGGGAGGGCTTGCCCGAGCGCGACAGTTCGTGGGTCTCACCCGGAAAGCGCACCATCACCGTTGGCCGCTTGAGATATTTGAGGGCGCGAAACAGTTGTTCGCCCCCGGCGGCGGGCGGGGTGCGCAGGTCCGACTCACCTTCGATGAGCATCAGCGGCGTTTTGATATTTTCGACAAACGAGATCGGGGAGCGGGCCTTGAAGTCGGCCTCCTCCTGCCAGGGGGCACCCCGAAACCAGAAGGGCGTAAAGAGCGTGAAGTCGGCAGTGTACCAGAAGTCGCGCCAGTCGGAGATCGAGCGCTGGGAGACGGCGGCTTTGAAGCGGTCGGTGTGGCCGACGATCCAGTTGGTGAGGATACCACCGCCGCTGCCGCCGGTGACCCCCAATCGGTCCGGATCGATATAGCCGCGAGCGATCAACAGATCGACGCCTGCGAGCAGGTCCTTGGCGTCGTCGCCTGGATAGTGGTACTGGATGATGTTGCCAAAATCCTGGCCGTAGCTCGTGCTGCCGCGCGGGTTGGGATAGAGCACGACGTAGCCTCTGGCGGCCATCCACTGCATTTCGTGGAAGAAGGTGGTGCCGTAGGCGGCGTGGGGACCGCCGTGGATATTGAGGATGAGCGGATATTTTTTGCTCGGGTCAAAGCCCGGCGGTTTTTGCACCCACGCCTGGATCGGCTTGCCGTCGAAGCTGGTGTAGGTGATCTCCTCCGGTTCGCCCAGGTCGAGCTGGCTGAACAGTTCCTGGTTGAGCCGGGTGAGGGGCTTTGGCTTGCTGCCATTCGTGATCCAGAACAGATCGCCGATACTGGCAGGCGTCGAGAGGGTGAGGGCAATCTTGCTGCCGTCCGGGGTGGCCGAATAGCTCAGCACCTCCTGGTTGCCGGTGGTCAGCTCCGAGATTTTACCGGTGGCCACATCGAAGCGCTTGAGGTTCGCCCGGCCCCGCTCGACGCTCACGAGCACAATCTCCCGGCCATCGCCGCTCCAGATGGGATCTGTTGCACCGCCGCCGCGCGGTGGGTGCTGGTCGGCGGTGAGGCCATCCCCAATGTCGTAGTCGTAGTCGGCGGTGAGATTTCTGGCGGTTGCGTTTGCTTCGAGACTGGCAACGAACAGGTCCGGCTGGTTGTAGGAGCGCGTCGGTCGGGCGTTGAGAAAGCCCACGAAGGCGATGCGCCGACCGTCGGGGCTGATCGCAAAGTCGCCTATGGGCCCATCGATGTCGGCGACCCGCTGGATCGGGCCGCCCGCAGCGCTCACGGCGTAGACATCCTGATTGGGAGGCTGGTAGTACGATTCGTAGGTCCGATCGGAGCTGAAGTAGATCGATCGGCCATCCGGCGACCAGGCCGGATTGTTCTCGGCAAAGTCACCGGCAGTGAGCTGTTTGGGGACAGGCAGACTGCTTTGATCCGATAGCTCAACCGTCCAGAGATGATCGGGACGGTCAAAGTCGATGTAGCCCGCTCCGTTGATCCGGTAGAGCGCCTCCTTCACGACCCGCACGTCGCTTTCTTTGTCGTCCTGGTCCTCTTTTTGGGCTTTCTTCTTTTCGAGATCTTTGGCCGTGGTAGACGAAACAAAGGCAATGTGACGGCCATCGGGCGACCAGGCCGGTTCGCTCACCCCCTTGGGAAGATCGCTCAGGGCTCTCGCTTCGCCCCCCTCAAGGGACAGAAAGTACAGCTGGGGCGGAGCCGGTTTGCTGTCTTTATCCAGCGAGCGCAAAAAAACCAGCGACCGGCCATCGGGGGACCAGCGCGGAGCGGTGTCGCGTGGTCCGTTGCTCAACTGCCGCAGCGCCCCATTGCCAGTAGATACGGCCCACAGAGAGGTCGTGTAGGTGTCCTTCTTCTCATCGACGTTCACCCGCACGAAGACAACCTGGCTGCCGTCCGGCGAGAGGCGCGGATCGGCTATCCAGTTAAATTTGAGCAGGTCCTTCTCGGTGATGGCCCGCCTGGGCGGAGCAGCGAATAGGGGCGGCAGAGCTGATAAAAAGAAGAGCGCGGCGGATAGAGCGAGGGCGGTGCGCCCGAGCAGACGGGTGTTCACGCAGATGGCCTTTTGCAATCAAGATTTTTCAGACCATACCACCTGCGGTGCCTGCCCGTCGCCCGTATTCTGTGCGCCTAGAGATCGCTGGAGAATTTGAACCAGACGGCTGCGTCCCCGGCGGTGCCCGGCAGCGGCAGGCTCCGCGAGAAGCTCAGCTCAAAGCGCGGCCACTGCAGGCCAAATTGCAGGCGTCTGTCGGTGGGTCCGTACTGGTTGAGAGCCCAGACCGTTCCTTCGCCCATCTGGTAGCTGGTGTTGAAGCGCCAGTCCGCAAATCGCACCTGAGCTGCGATCGTAAGGCGCTGGTTGAAGGAACTGGCCTGGGAGAAGTTGCCGGAGCGCTCCAGCTGAGCGCTGAAGCCCAAAGTCGCAGGCCCAAGCGCCCATTCGCCGGACTGCAGCCGCGTGCGGTCGTACCAGTCCGCCGAGTCGAACCGCCGCTGCCAGTCGTAGCTCAACTGACCGTCAAACAGCGGCAACTGCAGATGCGAACCGAAGCGCACCTGGGCATCGGTACCACTCAGGTAGCGCTCGATCTGGGTACTGACAAACACGCCGTCGGTCGGCTGCCATTCAAGGCGCGTACCGGCGCTGCTGCTGGTGCCGTCGAGGGCACTGCGCTCGCGGTTGGTAAAGACGAAACTGAGAGCCGGATCGAGCTGGAAGCGGCCCTCGCCCTGGCGGGTAAAGGCATCCACAGGCACAGAGGGTTTTGCCAAAGACTGGTCAAAGCCGAAGCGCTTGAGCGCGAGGTTGAAGCTGGCGGGTTCCTGAGGGTTGCTGCCGACGCTCAGGCTGCTGGTGAGGCCCAGTTTGAACGCTTCTAGAGGCACGTCCGGGCGCGTATCGATTGCCCCGACGGTGATCGGCGCGTAATAGATAAGCGGTTCCGGCAGCAGTTCCTGGGCGGAGGCAGCGGCGGGCAAAAGCCCGATCAGGGCGAGGGAGGCGAGGAGAGGGGCACGCATCGCTGCATGTCTCATCTGTTCTGGGGAGATCCTAACGAACTCTATCGATCCCCGCATCCAGAAAACCGGGGTTTTGGGCAAAAGTTCAGGGTTTCTTCAAAATCCGAGCGGCTGTCAGGGTCCGATCCGGCTCACCTAGAATGGAGTGGTGAAGCCCGTTGTGGTCAGGCCGATGCCAAAAGACGGCAGCAACAGTTACGGCGATGAGCAACTGGCGGCGATCCTCAAGCGGGCCGCCCAGCTCCAGCAGGAGGCGGGTGAGCCCGACGCTCAGCTCGATCTGGCGCAGATCGAACAGATCGCCTGCGAGGTGGGCATCGATCCGCTCTTCGTCCGCCAGGCTGCCTCTGAGCTGTCTTCGCAGACTGGATCGAGCGCCAGTCAGCCTTTTTTGGGCGGACCGACCGCCTGTACCCTCCAGCAGTCGGTGGCGGGTGTACTGGTGGGCGAGGACTTCGAGCCGTTGCTTGAAGAAATTCGTCACACCCTCAACGACACTGGCCACCTCGGCTCCGGCGCAGGGCATCCGCCCGGCTGGCGCTTTGAATTTCGCTTTTTTAACTGGGGCGGGATGTCCTTCGAGTCTGGCCGACGACGCGCCGCCGAGCGCTCCCTCGTCTGGCACTCCTCGATTGCCCTGAGCGGTCGCGATATCTGCGTGCGCATCTACTCGCAGAACGGCACGACGACGGTGCGCGTCGAAGAGCAGTTCACCAGTCTGGCAGGCAGCCTGTACGTCGGTCTTGCCGGTGGCCTCGGTCTGGGTCTTGCTGTTCTCAGCTTCACCTTCGGCATCGCCTTCTTCGACGCGCTCCTGCCGAGTCTGCTGTTGGCCGCTCTTTCGCTGGGCGGCTGCTACCTGCTTGCCCGCACCCTCTACCGCTCAAACGTGCGCCGACGCCGGCAGCAACTGCAACAGCTCTTTGGACGGCTCCTGCAGCAGGTGCGCCAGACACTGAACATTGCCTAAGAACCCGACTCGATCCCCGTCGGCAACCCGTCGATGCTCGTCCGGTTTTTGCTGTGCCGGTAGGCGCGCAGGCCCGCTTCACCTTTGCGCGTACTCCACTCGATGAGGGTGAGCCGTTCCTGCGCTTTGCCAAAAACGGGCACGCCAAAACCGCAACTGGTCTGCACACTCTCGATGTGGAGCACGATAATCTGGCGCGTGCCGGGCAGAAGCTGAAAATGGGGCGCAAAGTCCTGCCAGCCCGGTGCGTCGGGGCGGATCACCTCGCCCCGGCCATAGAGGCGCAAGATCAAGGGCTGGCGCGTAAAGCTGCAGAACATCACTGTCATCCGGCCATTCTGATGCAGGTGGGCAGCGGTCTCGTTGCCGCTGCCGGTGAGGTCGAGGTAGCCCACCGTCCGCGCATCGATGCAGCGAAAGGTGTCGATGCCTTTGGGAGAAAGGTTGATCCGCCCTTCCTCCGGCGCTGTCGCCGTAAAGAAGACCGGCTGACGGGCGATAAAGCGCTGCAGCTCCGCCCCAAGTTCGTCAAAAAATGTGGCCATCCCTCGCTACCAGGCAGCCAGACCGGCAAGAAGCTGGCTGCGCGTCCGCTCGATGCGCACCGCCTCGCGATAAAGAAGCCAGCGCCGTACTCCCAGGCCCGTACCCACCATCACCAGAGCCAGCACTGCCAGTAGCGCGGCAAAGACAATCTGGCCCGGCAGCAGCGCCAGCCCCAGAAACAGAACCATCGGCAGGGCAATGAACAGGTAGCTCAGGCGATCGTGAGCACGACTTTCCGTCCGCATCTTGTTAAACAGAACGCTGTTTTTATTGTGAGCAATAACTCGGCGGTTGCTGGCGAACTTTACCAAACGCAACTTTGAAGTGTTGCCAGATGGGCGAAGAATTGGCCAGAACGCCCTCCCAGACTCATTTATGGCAGACTGAAATTGTTAAAAAATATGGCGGGCCTGGGCGAAAATTGTGATAGAACGCAACCGGCGGCGGTGGGAGCACGCGCCCCTGCCCAAAAAAACCGCTGCCCCCGCACCCGGACGGAGGCAGCCGCCAGATTGTTTTGGTTGCAGGGCAGTCAGCTTCAGGCCGACACCAGTTCGCGGGAGTCATCCGTATCGGGGCTGCCCTCACCGATCGTGCCGCCGCCCACTTGAACCAGCTTGATATGCTTGCGGCCAATCTGAATTTCAAATTCGGTGCCGGGCTGCAGACCCATCTGGCGCGTGTAAGCCGAGCCGATCAGCAAGTTGCCATTTTGCTGCACCTGGATGCGGTAGCTCGCCTTGCGCCCACCGCGAACGGTTTCTACTTCCTCAAGTTCGGGCTTTATCGCAATGTTGTTGGCTTCGAGGACAGCGCTTTGAAAGGCAAGCATCTTGACACGTTGCTGGCCAGTCTTGGTGACGGTTGTGTAGCCTGCCATTTCTGCAAGTTGCTTGGCAGTTTTTGCAGGGTTTTGTTTGATAAGCTTCAGCAATTCTTTGCCGCTGACAGGTGCCATCGATGTGCTCCGCATAGTAAGCTTCTTTTATTTAAGGATATCTTAAATCGAAATAGCAAGAAAGAAGCGTCAAGTCCGGCAATTTTTAGAGCAAACGATAATCTGCGACTACCTGCTTGGCTGTAGCCCCTGGTGCCGTTTATTTGTTCTTGCCGATATACTGGCGAACCGGGAGGTACTCGTAGCTCCGGGCAACGTGCCAGCCCGGACCCATCTGCTCAGCAAAGCGCCGCTCGATATCGCTCAAGTGGGCAGGTGAAATCGACTTCCACTCTTCGCGGCTCGTCCACCGTATCCAGACGATCAATTCTGCCGGATCCTGGGGGTCAAACCAGACTTCTTTGGCAACAAAAGCTTTATATTGCTGGAGGGCAGCCGTCCAGACCGCCCCCTCGACCTCGACGTAGCGCTCCCGCAGGTGGGGTTCGACAGCGATCTGCAGCCACTCGATCATTTTTTTAGCGCTGAGCAGGACTCGGTACGGCTGCCAGTTTGCGAAGCAATTCCCGGTTGAATGCTTCGAGATCCCCAGGGTGGCGACTGCTCACCCAGTTGCCTTCGACGACAACTTGCTGGTCCTGCCAGTGGGCACCGGCGTTGCGCAGATCGTCGGCGATGGTGTGATAACTTGTCAACGTCCGGCCCGACACGACACCGGCGGAGATCAAAATCCAGGGGGCGTGGCAGATAACCGCGATCGGTTTGCCCGCCTGCTGCATATGACGGACGAATGCCTGTGCCCTGGGTTCGACGCGCAGGGCATCGGCGTTGAGCGCACCGCCAGGCAGCACAAGGGCATCGTAATCTTCCGGTTTTGCCCTATCCAGCGTTTGATCGACGGCAATGCGGGTGCTCTTGTCGTGGTGACGAAAAGCCTGGATCGGACCATCGTGGGGGGCAATTACCTCAGCTTGCGCCCCAGATTCTTTTAAGGCGCGCAGCGGTTCGCTCAGTTCTGCTTCTTCGACGCCGTCGGTGGCAATGACAGCAATTCGCAGCGATGACAATTGAGCCATGATCGTTCTCCTTAGGGCGGGTGAACAGTGCCTGGAACAGCTGGCTGTTCTCCTATATCTGTCGTCGGCCAGACCCGACTTGAATGCCCAATTGTCGTTGTCCTTCGCGCCCCTTCCCCTCTGCCCACAGGTGGAAGTCGCTGCCTTCGTTCGAGATTTAAGCAAACAAAATTGCCCTACAGCCGGGAGCCGGTAACATCCCGATCGCCCTGGTGCGCTGTCTTGACCCAGACCAGTTTTTTGGGCTGCAGGGCCATGCGGGCAAGCTTGAAGACGATCACCGCAAACCAGTGCAAAAAGTAGACAGTACCCAGCAGCGCTTCGCGGGCTGCCCGTCCTGGCGGTACATCGAAACGGCGCTGGCCCAGATAAAAGCCGCAGCCGCCGAGGAGCGTCGCCACCAGCACCACCGGCGTCAGATAGGGAACGCCCCGCTCAGGCAGTGAAAACAATCCGTCGATGAGGGCGGCGGGCGGCATCAGGTACTGGATAAGTGCGAAGGCGAGCTGATCGATGGTTTTGGCGGTGCCCATCCGGTTGGCCGCCAGTGGACCCGCGTAGTCGAGGTAGCGCTGAAAGCCCCCTTCTGCCCAGCGCGAGCGCTGCCGCCAGAGAGCAGCGAAGCTGGTCACCCCCTCTTCGTACACGCAGGGATCGCTTACAAAGCGGATCTGCCAGCCCGCCAGGTGCAGCTGGAGGGTCAGATCGAGGTCGTCGGTGACCGTCGCCTCGTTCCAGCCTCCCAGAGCTTCTAAGGCACTGGAGCGCACCAGCTGGCCGTTGCCGCGCAATTCGGCTGTACCACCGATCGCCTGGCGCTGTTCCTGATAGAAGGCATCGAGCAGCATCTCGGCGGCCTGGCCGCGCGTCCAGAAGTTCAAATCGGCGTTTTGAATCTGCTTGCGCACCTGGAGCGCACCGAGGCGAGGGTCGGCAAAATACGGAACGGTGCGGTTCAAAAATTCCGGTTCGACGGTGGCATCGGCGTCGAAGACCACCAGAATTTCGCCTGTCGCCCGCGCCCGCAGTTCGTTGAGCACGGCGGATTTGCCCGGCGGCCCCTCACCGGGGATGCGGCGCACCAGATGCAAGGCAGGCCAGCCCTGGGCCGCCTCGTTCAGGCGCGCATAGGTGCGGTCGCTGCTGCCGTCGTCGGCAATCCAGACTTCGAGATCCGCGTAGCGCAGCCTTTTGAGCATGGCGACCAGCTGGGCTGCGACCGCCTCCTCGTTGCGGGCTGCCACCAGCACCGAGACGCGCGGCCTGTAGCGGACATCGACTTTTACCCGCTCCGGCAGGGCAAAGAGCACCCGAGCGGCGTAGTAGGCGACCAGAAGCGCCAGTACAGCGCTCAAAATTTGCCCGGACGGTACCAGGTGGAGCACAGCGACGAACAGCATCAGGCCCGCCCAGACCAGGACAGTTTTAAGCTGTCGTGTACGGGGATTTTCGAGCACAGCGTCAGTCGAACAGGCGGAAGTAGGGATATTTGAGCGGTGGGCCGGGTTCTTTGACCAGCTCGAAGTTGATCACCGACCAGCGCTCTTCGGCATTGCCGGCACCGCTAAATTCGACCGGCAGGCCGTACAGGCGGTGGCGGGCGTCGTCGCTGCGCCCGAAGGTGGTGGTGCGCTCCAAAAAGGTGCTGATGAGTTCGCGGTAGCGCTCGGCCACCACGACCCGCGTCGCCCGATAGCCCTGGGTGTGCAGACGGTCCAGCTCCTCGTGGATCTCGAAGCGGATGCCGTCGGGGTGGGTGTGCTGGCGATACCAGTTGTCTTCCCACTGCCGCCAGCGCCGCCCGGACTGAAGATGCACAAGAGTCTGCGTCTGGGGGTCCGCCTCAAAAGCACCGTGGCGCTGACAGAGGTAGGTATCGGTCAGCGTCAAAGCTGCGACCCACTGCCGACAGTGGGGGCAGCGGATCTCAGGACCGAAGATGGGGTTGTAATTCACCGGCTGATACATCGCCTTGTCCCCCAGATTTGACCTTTATTATATCTACCTTGCCACGGGCCGCATTCCCCGCTGGCAGGAAGGGCTGACTGGCTACTATGCTGGTTGGCAGTCGTTGGAAAAAGGCAGTTGGAAGCAGGCGGCACCGGTGAGCTGGGAATTATGGGCGGAACGCGCGACTTTCTGCCCGAGGCGATGCTGCGCCGGGAGTACGTGATTCACACCCTCAAGCAGATCTTTGGCAAGTACGGCTTTTTGCCCCTCGAAACCCCCACGATCGAGCGCTGGGAGACGCTTGCAGGCAAGTACGGCGAGGAGGGCGAAAAGCTCATCTACCACGTCGTAAGTAGCGGCTCGCTCGAAGAACTGCAGCCGGGCAAGCGCACCGACCTGGCCCTGCGCTACGACCTGACGGTGCCTTTGGCGCGGGTGGTGGGCATGTACGGCGACAAGATGGTGCCGGACCCGGCCAATCCGAAGCGCCAGATCCGCCTTTTGCCCCGGCCCTTCAAGCGCTACCAGATTCAACCGGTCTGGCGGGGGGACCGCCCCGGCGCTGGCCGCTACCGTGAGTTCTACCAGTGCGACGCCGACGTGGTCGGGTCCGACAGTTTGCTCGTCGAAGCGGAACTGATCGCCTTGAAAGTCGAGGCGTTCAAAGCCCTGGGCTTTGCAGATTTCACCGTCAAGATCAACCACCGTCAGCTTCTGGCGGGACTCATCGCCTGGGCAGGCATTCCTGCAGCCCAGGAAGCGACCGTCCTCAGTTCGATCGACAAGCTCGACAAACTACCGGCTCAGAAGGTGAAAGCCGAACTGACAGGCAAAGGTCTCGATGCCGGGCAGATCGATGCGCTTTTCGGTGTAATCGAACTGGAGGGCAGTGGACTGGGGTTGCTGGCTGCTGCGGGCGAACGGCTGGCGGGCAGTGCTGCTGCGGGCGAGGGGATCGGTGATCTCAAAAAATTGCTGGGCTATCTCGATCGCTTCAGTGTCGATCCGGCCCACTACCGCATCGATCTCTCGCTGGCGCGGGGCCTCGACTACTACACGGGTACCATCTTCGAGACGGTGACGAGCGCCCAGGTGGGTTCGGTCGGGGCAGGCGGACGCTACGACAAGTTGATCCACACCCTCTCAGGAGGCAGGGCGGACCAGCCCGCCTGCGGCATCTCCTTTGGCCTCGACCGCATCTACGCGGCGATGGAAGAACTGGGGCTGCTCACCCAGGTAACCGGTTCCACCCAGGTGCTGGTACTCAACTTCAGCGATCCCGGCATCGAGGAGGTGACCTTCAATCTGGTCCGTGAGCTACGTACCGGCGGCATCCGCACCGAACTCGGCTACAACGAGGAGAACTTCACCCCGAACGGTATGCGCGCCCAGTTGGGCTATGCCAACGAAAAACAGGTTGCCTACGCGGTCATTGTCGGTCCAGATGAACTGGCCGGTGGGGTGGCTCTGCTGCGCGATCTGGCTACCCGCAAGCAGGAGAGGCTTCCTCTCGCTGAAGTTGCAGGCGAACTCACCCGCCGTCTGGGACCGTAGCTGTCTGCAGGCATGGCAGAATATGTGGGCGTCTTACATCAAGTCAAGCGAAGCAACGCCTGTGAAGATCCGCCGCCGCCCCGATCTGCCGCCCGTCGCCGTCGGCCCGCTGCAATTTCAATTGCAGGGAGCTGATGCTGAACCCCAAAATATTCTTGAAAAGATCGTCTGGTCCAAGGAGCGCGAACTGGAGCGGCAGCGCGAATTGTTGCCGCTGGCCAGACTGCGGGAGCGGGCGGCAACCGCCCCGCCGGTCCGCAACTTTTTGGGGAGCCTGCGCCGATCGCCCCACCCGGTCGCCCTCATCGCCGAGGTCAAGCAGGCGTCTCCGAGCCGGGGGGTGATTCGCCCCGACTTCGATCCGGTGGCGATTGCCCATGCCTACGCCGCCGGTGGAGCGGACGCCCTCTCGGTGCTCACCGACGAAGCTTTTTTTGCCGGCAGCTACGATCACCTGCGCGCCGTGCGGGCCGCCGTCGATCTGCCGCTACTGTGCAAAGAATTCATCCTCAGTCCCTATCAGGTCTACCAGGCCCGTGCGGCGGGGGCGGACGCGGTGCTGCTCATCGCCGCCATCCTCGAGAACGCCGATCTGCGCTATCTGCTGCGGGCAATCGAGCAACTGGGCATGACCGCCCTGGTAGAAGTCCACGACCACGAGGAACTGGAGCGCGTCCTGCAACTGGAGGGGGTAACGCTGGTGGGAATCAACAACCGCAATCTGCTCAGCTTCGATGTGCGGCTTGAGACGACCGAGAAGCTGCTCGCTCGAAGCGGCGCGGCCCTCGAAGAGCGGGGGATCACGCTCGTAAGCGAATCGGGCATCTACCGCTCAGCGGATCTCGTCCGTCTCAGGGCAGCGGGGGCACGCGCCGCTCTGGTAGGCGAGTCACTGCTGCGCCGGAGCGATCTGGTTCTGGCGGTGCGTCAACTGTTGGAGGGCAACTGATGCAGATTCCGGTTCCCGCCCATATCCACTACGAACTGCTCCTGCGCATTCTCGAACGCCAGACGACGGCAGTGGTCTCCCAGGCCGATTACGGCAGCCTCGAAGATCTGCAGGAACTGCTGCGGACACTGCGCAAGGCACTCGCCCAGCAAAAACTTTTGGAGGAACGCTGGGAGCGCCAGGGCTTCCACCTCGATCCGCGCTGGTCCTACGAGCAGTCGTAAATAGCCCCACCTATGGCCCCAGCACCAGCGATTGAAACTGCAGATGGGCCCGGCCCACCTGATCGGCAAAAGAATCGGGTACCCGCCCGAGGATCGCTTCGACCACCTGCTGGGAGCCGTCCTCGGGGAACATCTGAAAGCGCAGGTTGAGCTTTTCGTCCGGAAACCAGGAGCGGCTCAGCCGCTGCAACGCCGTCAGGCTGATGCCGCCCTCGCTGTAGTTGGGCAATAGTTGCAGGCCGACCAGGCGGCCCCGCTCAAAGTAGGCCCGCACGAAAAAGCCCTGGGCAAAGACCGGCGGCCCGCCCGACTGGTCAACAGCTTCGCCGCCGGGCGAGAACATGATAGCCGTCGCTGCCTTGCGCTGGACGCGGGCACTGGCTTCGAGCACCATCCAGGTCTGATCGCGGGCGTAAGCGGCAAAGTCCTCCTCGCGCATCCCAAAGTAGAGCCGCTGGAGGTCGAGCGCCGGACGAGCGCGGGTCTGGGGCAGAATCTCCGTGGGCAACTGGCCATTTTTGATGGGCAGCGCCGCCGCCGGCCAGCTTCCCAGCAGACAACCAGCCAGCAGCAGCGTTGTTGCTCTCAAAGGCTCTACACCCGCCGAAGGTTCTAGCGCACAGCGGCTCCGAAGCGGGCGAGAACGTCCTGGCACTCGGAGCGTACCAGGCTGTCCTCGTCGCGGCTGGCGGCAATCTCCAGCGCCTTGATCGACTTGCGGTTGCCCAGTTCTCCCAGGGCAAAGGCACAGGACTGGCGCACCTCGGGCGAAGGATCTTTGCCAAAACCAAAGGCGTTGCCCTTCAAAAGCTGTTCGAGACGACCAACCGCCGTCTGGGACTTGAATTTGGCCAGCGCCATGACCGTCGTCGCCCGCGAATGCTCGTCGCCGTTGTTGAGGGCCGACAGCAAAGCCTGTTCAGCCTGCGGACCGCCGATGTCCACCAGCTCAAGGGCAGCGCGGACCTGACCGATACGGCCACTGTTGGCAAGGAGCGAGGCCAGGGCATCAATCCGCTTCACATCTGCCATAGTGTCTTCCTCCTGGTAACTTTCGGAACAGTACGTGTAGAAGCTGGCGTTACCTGCTCTCAATCTAGATCGTTTTTGTCGGACTCCCTGTCTATGCATGAGCAAACACTTTCATCAAAGTTTAAGAAAGACGGCGCAGGAGCCCGAGATCAGCGCCTGATGTAACGTTATCGAGACAAAAAGGCCGATGATTGCTTCATGTTGGCGATTTATTGCAACAATTATTAACTCAAATTGCGAAACGACTGGGCTGTGGTAGTCTGTTGAGCGGTCCGCAGCGAGAAGCGAAATGGAAGCGGCGCGCCCCCAGTCATCCGACAACGATCCAAAGTCCCGGCTCCTCCGGCAGGTGGCGCGTCCCCGTCCGCGCCTGATCGATCTGCAGCCGCTCATCTGCGAGTTGCAGCAGCGCTGGCAGCCGCCTGATCAAGTTGAGCAGCTGCTGAGTAGTCTGGCTGGGCTGTGGCAGTTGCGCTTTACGACGGCGGAGGCGCTATCCCGCTTCGGAGTCGATCAGATCCCTGGCCTCGTCGAGCGCCGCCGCACTTACCAGTTCATCGACGCGACCAACGAGCGCGTCTTCAACCTGGCAGAACTGGCGCTCTTAGGCGGTGCGGCGCAGGCGACGACCCTGATTCGGGCCCGGCTGCAGGCAGGGGCGATTCCCCGCGTCTACGTCCGCTTCGAGCGCACCGCCCTGCTCTGGGGAGGATTCGACCCCTACGGCAGCGTCGAGGAGGCCATCCGCCGCATCGACGGAGGCGAGGGGGGCGGAGTGCGCCTCGATATCGACAGCGAGGGCAGCCTCGATACGCTCTATCTCGACAGCCAGTTGCGCATCGCCGTCGGCAATCGCGGTTCGATCTTTATTTTGACGCGGCCTTGATCCTGACAAGCCGCCCGAGGGCCCGCCCGCAGGCCGAGGGCGAAAACTGGTAGTAGGAGCTGACCGCCAACAGCACGCAACCTGTGTGGCACAAAAAAGTGAGCACCGTCCAGACCGGCGGCAGCCAGGCTAAGGGACTGCCCGGCGTCGGTCTAAAAAAATAGGCGCAAAGCCCGATCACCGCCGTGGGCAGGATCACAAGGGCAGCGGCTACGATCTTGTCGCTCGTGCGAACCATTTGGGCGTGCTGAGCGGTCCAGTTTCGTCCATTCCACTGCCAGCGCAGCGCCGGGAGGCTATCGACCAGCGTCAGCACATTCTGCCGCCCATCGAGACTAAAGAGCCGATCGCACAAACGGCAACCGAGCGAATCGATCATCAAAGCCAGATCCACCAGCACGCCGATGCGGCAGAGCGGACAGCGCAATGGGCGATCGTAGCGAAGAGCGCTCAGCGAAGAAACGACAGCAGACATCGTGCAACCTGAAAAAACGACGGCACCCCTGGGCCTGTCGAGTCTAGCGACAAGGGCGCTACGCCGGGCGCTTCCTTGAGCAATCGATGCACTTAGCAAACTTCTGCAGCATCTCTACACCGGCGCGTCGGCCTGCGGTTTCTTTTTATTTTTGTCGCCCCTGCTGCCGTCGGTGCTTTTGAGCAGACTGGCGATAAATTCATCGACGGCCTCGGCGCTATCGAGGCCCAGATCGCCGATGTCGCCCACCGCCGCGTCGGCAGCGGCGGAGATGGCCTCGATCGTCTGGGTGTTGCCGGAACCAGCCAGATCGCTTACCAGTTCACCGGCGGGCCCGCCCAGATCCGAGAGCGTATCGGCCAGGAAGCTGTCGTCCGGAATCGACTCGGGCACAGCATCGTCGCTGTAATCGGTCTCGTAGGAGGCGTACTGGTAGCTGTAGTCCGATTCATAATCAACCGGTTCTACCGCCTCGTAGCTGTCGTAACTAAAAGTGTCGAAGAGGCCCATAAACGGATCGAATAGCCAGTCCGTAGCGCTGTCGAACCAGCTCGTATCCGACCAGAGCGGATCGAACAAACTCTCGTAGTCGCAACCGAAGTAATCGTAATCGAAGCTGAACGGGTCGTAGAACGAACTGTCGTCGGAGCCAAAAAGATCGTCGCCCCAGAAAGAATCGAAGAGCGAGGAGCTGTCGAAGTCAAATTCGAGTGGTTCTGGATCGTAGAGGGAGCTATCGAGGCCAAACAGGTCGCTGTCGGTGGCGGTTGGGTCAAGGAACGAATCGGCCAGGACGAACAGGTTCGCCTCGCCGTCCTGGTCGTCGAGATCGACCGCTTCCCCGTTTTCGAGGGCAAATAGATCTTCTGTGTCCGCGTCGGTGTGAAAGAGAAGATTGTTTTCTAACTCCGCCAAAGCCGCATCCTGCTCGCTGGTGTCGGCGTCTGGATCGCCGTCGTCGAGGTCAAAATCGGCGCTCGTGAACGCTACGGCATCCGCATCGCCGCCAAATAGCTCGGCGAAGGGATCGCTCGCGCTGGGCCGGCAGTCCGGCGGGTCTGCCGCTATCGCCTCCGCCTCGCCACTGGCCCAGCTTTGATCGTCGGCGGCAAACTCTTCAGCAGGTGTGCCTTCTGCTTCAGCAACCGGATCGATCACCGGCTCGTCGGCCTCGGCCTCCAGATCGCCAGACCAGCTGTTCTCACCGGCACTCGCATCGGCTACAGGTTCACTGGAGGGGAAAAATGGCTGCTCGGTATACTCGTCTTCCATATCACCGTACTGAATACTGTCAGGAGGCAGGCACCAGCAGCTGAACGAAGGCAGATAATCCCAGCTGAAAGCGCCTGGTTGCACTTACTGGCTAGTGTTAGGGAAGAAGGCAGGATGTGGCAAGACACACCAAAAATATCTCAAGAGCGCGCCAGCTCGCGCTGGGGTTCGCTGGTGAGGTAGGTGTAGCCGCTCAGCGAGCGCTCGTAGTGCTGCAAGAGCAGTCGCGATTCACTCAGGGTAATTCGTCGCTCGCGCAGGGCCTGCTCGCTCTCGCGGCGGATGCTCTCCAGCAGCGCCTCGTGGTCGTACTGCACGTACCTGAGCACCTCGGTCATCGTGTCGCCCTTGACGACGTGCTCGAGCAGATAACTTTGCTCGCCTGTGGCGCTGGAGGCGAGGCGAATGTGGACAGCGTTGGTGTCGCCGAACAGGTTATGCATGTCGCCTAGAATCTCCTGGTACGCGCCGTTGAGAAAAAGGGCCAGGTAGTAGGGCTCGCCCTCCCGGAGCGGATGCAGTTCGAGCACACTCTTGACATCCCGCAGGTCGATGAACTGGTCAATTTTGCCGTCGCTGTCGCAGGTGAGGTCCGCGAGCGTGCCGCGCACGGTGGGTTCCTCGTCGAGCCGCTGGATCGGTGCGATCGGAAAAAGCTGGTCGATAGCCCAGCTGTCGGGCACCGACTGAAAGACTGAGAAGTTGCAGTAGTAGGTCGAGGCCATGTTCTTTTCGAGGTCTGCCAGCTCGTCGGGAATATAGTCCAGTTCGCGCACCAGACCCAGGATCTTCTGGCAGCAGCCCCAGTACAGCCGCTCGACGCGGGCGCGCTCTCCCAGGCTCAAGTAACCCAGGGCAAACAGACTCAGCGCCTCTTCTTTAAATTGAGAAGCGTCGTTGAAGGCTTCCTGGACGTTGTCGCTGGCGATCTGGGTGTAGGTCTCGTAGAGGTTGCGGATGATCGAATGCTCGCCCCGCTCGGCGGGTTGCGGTTCGCCGAACTGGGGGTGGCTCACGCCCATGACATCGAAGACGAGCACCGACTGGTGGGAGGTGATTGCCCGGCCCGATTCGCTCACCAGGGTGGGCACGGTCACGTTCTTCTCGCGGCAGGCTTCTTGAAAGGCGGCGACCACGTCGTAGGCGTACTCCTGCATGTTGTAATTTTTGGAGGCGCGGAAGTTGGTCTTGGAGCCGTCGTAGTCGATGGCAAGACCGCCGCCCACATCGCAGTACTGCATCGGGGCACCCATGCGCGCCAGCTCGACGTAGATGCAGGACGCCTCGCGCAGGGCGGTTTTGATCACGTTGATTGCCGAAATTTGCGAGCCGATATGAAAGTGCAGCAACTGCAGCGACGAGAGCAAATTCGCTTTTTTAAGCTGGGCGACCACTTCCATGATCTCGTCGGCGCTCAGGCCAAACTTGGCGCGGTCGCCGGTCGAATCGCCCCAGCGACCGATGCCCCGGGCAGTCAGCTTGGCCCGCACGCCGATGAGCGGCTGGATGCCGAGCTTTTGGGCTGCCTCGATAAGCAGCGTCAGCTCGTGAAAGCGCTCGATCACGACGAAGGGCGTGTGGCCGAGGCGCTGGGCCAGAAGGGCCGTCTCGATATATTCGCTGTCTTTATAGCCGTTGCAGATAATCAGCGCCCCCGGCGTCTTGAGCGTCGCCAGGGCAATCAACAATTCTGGTTTGGAGCCCGCCTCGAGGCCGAACTGGTAGGAGCGGCCAAATTCGACCACCTCCTCGACGACGTGGCGCTGCTGGTTGACCTTGACCGGGTAGACGCCCTTGTAGTCGCCCTTGTAGTCGTACTCTTTGATCGCCTGGATGAAGCATTCGTTGAGGCGGGCGATCCGGTCCGCCAGGATGTCGGAGAAGCGGATAAGCAGGGGCATCTTCAGGCCGCGCTTTTGAATGTCCTGGACCAGGTTGAACAGGTCCAACTCGCCACCGGCTTCGCCGCGCGGCAGCACGGCGATGTGGCCCTTTTCGTTGATCTTGAAGTACGGTTCTCCCCAACCCTCGACCTGATAGAGTTCGGCGCTGTCCTGAATGGTCCACTCGCTCATGCTTGATCTACCTGCAACTCGGAGATGAGTTACCAGCATAACTACTATTGATTAGGGCAAGTTTAAGCAGGCTCCGCCCGGCTCAGGGCTTGATTGCCCCCGTCGCCTGGTTCCACCATTCTTTGATCGTCTGGGCCGCTGAGCGCTGGTCCTGCAAGAAGACGCGGGCGCAGTTGCGACCGGGCATTCCTGAGATCGAGCCACCCGGATGGGTACCGGCACCGCTCAGGTACAGGCCGTCGATCGGTGTCTTGTAGTTGGCCAGCTCCGGCAGGGGCCGGAAGAACATCAACTTGTCGATCGACATGTCCAGGTGGTAGTACTTGCCCTGGATCGTGCCAAGGCGGCGGGCCAGCTCCGCCGGGCTCTCGACGCGGCGGGCGATGATCGCATCTTTGAGGTTGGGGGCGTACTCGGCCAGCTTGTCTAGAACCCGGTCGGCCACCTTGTTTTTGAGTTCGTCGGTCCAGCCGGTGCCATCGAGGCCCTCGCCCTCGGCTCCAGCGATCTGGTAGGGCGCAAAAAACTCGATCCAGAGGGTGTGTTTGCCCTCCGGGGCGAGGCTCGGATCGAGCACGCTCGGCACCACCGCGTACAGCGACGGATTTTGATCGGGGATGCGGCCCACCTCCGGCAGGGCGTGGGCTTCGCTCACTTGCTGGACCGAATCGGCGATGAGCACTGAGCCGATCAGGTAGTTGTCCTGGTGGTTGTGGTTGCTGAAGCGCGGCGGCTCGCTCAAAGCGCAGTCGATCTTGAGGATGGTCTCGTTGTTGCCTTTGATGCGCCGGTCGGCCCGCTCGCGCAACTGCGGATCGAAGCGATCGACATCGAGCGGTTCGAGGAGCTGCAAAAAGACGCGCTTGGCGTCGATGTTGGAGATGACCCCATGGCTGGCGCGGTACTCGTTGCCGCCTTTGACCCGCACGCCCACCGCCCGGCTCTCGTCGAGCAAGATGCGCTCGACGGACTGATCGCACAGCACGGTGCCACCGAGACTGGCGACCATATTGAGCAGGGCGCGGGTGAGCTGGCCGGTGCCGCCGCGCGGACGAGCCATGCCCGGATTGTGGCGCATCCCCATCATCACCGCCCCAAAAGCGAGGCCATTTTGCTGCGGCGTCGCCCCCAGTTCGGAGGCAAGCCGCACCAGGGGAGCCCTCACCACTTCTGTATCGAACCATTCCTCCATCAGTTCCTGCGGGCTGACCAGCAAGTTGCGGGCAAAATCGAGAATCTGGTTGGGCGGACCGAGGACCGAGAGCAGGTCCTTGATCTTGGCCCAATCAAAGTTGCCGGCAATATCGACGATCGACTTGGGCGGGGCGTTAAAAAGCGGAATGAACACGCCCATCACCCGCTGCCAGTAGGAGATAAATTCGCCGTAGCGGCGGGCGTCGCGCTCGCTGTAGCGGGCAATCTCCTGACAGGTCTGCTCGACGGAGCGGTGGCCTAAAAAATAGCGACCGTCAGGCTGGGGGCAAAAAACAACCGGGTCGCACCAGAGATATTCGAGGCCGTAGCTTTCGAGTTGCAGCTCCTGGACGACTGGACCCAGGTGAATAAATTCGTGATCGATGGCGCAGCGGTTGAACTGAAAGCCCGGTGCCTCCTCGGGCATGATCTCCTCGGTCGTCGCCCCACCGCCGGGGATCGATCGCTTCTCAAGGAGCAAGACGCTGAAACCAGCCTTGAGCAGGTAGGCAGCACAGACCAGGCCGTTGTGACCGGCACCGATGATAATTGCGTCGTAGGTTTGCACAGAAAGCCTCTAGATGAAGAACAGACGCTGCCCAGGTAGTCTAAGCAAGGGGCTGCTCACTGTCCTCTATCCGGTGGCGGACCAGGTTTTTGCGGCAAAAAGACGGCCAGGACAAATACTGAGCAATTAAAAAGCTGCCTTTGGGCGTAGAGAGATTTTTATAACAACACCCAGCCGGACTGAGGTGCTTTTGTCCTACGGCTGGGATCGTAGTGGGTGGCCTGCGTGCGGAGGTGTACCCCTTATGTTGTCGTACCCGGAAGGTATGGTCCTTATCGTCAGGGGCAACAGCACACAGGGTAGAGCTGTAGAAGACGCAATCGAGCGCATCGTGCCACCGCTGCTGTGGCGGAGCGTAGCCGACTCTGAGCAGCTGATCGCCTACTTGAATACCCAGTCAGAACCATTGCCGCCCCAACTTATTGCCTGCTGCGCTTTCGACGAGCACGACGACTACCTGGCGCTTTTAGAATGGCTGCGCTCTGAGCCGCGCTGGCAGGCGTTGCCCGTCGCGATCCTGGTAAAAAAACTCACAGCCCCGCTCGCCCAGATCGCTGCCAGACTGGATATTCACGTCCTCGCCGGGGAACCGATTGCCATCGAGCCGCTTATCGCCCTGCTGCGCGCTTCCCGTTGAGTGGGGGGCAAAAACCGTTCTTAAGACGGATGGGAGGCTCAGCCTCCCTGGATAAGCTAAAAGGCATCCGGACGGCCAGACTGGTCGGGCCGCGATTGTCAAGAAGACGACGGGGAGGGCTCTGGTCTGCTCCTCGCAGCCTGTGAGGCCGTGCCATGCAGCAGCCAGTTGCTTTGATTGTCGAGACTGACCCGGTCGATGCTCTACTCATCGAGGCGCTCCTCGACTCGATCGAACCTTACGCTCTGTGGTCGGTGTTCTCCTCATTCGAGCAGGCCGCCCTTTACTGCGAGCGGCAGACCAGCCCGGTTCCAGCTGTAATAATCGCCTTTGCTCCAGCGGGCACCGGCTTCGATGCTCCAGCGATCGAGCGCTTTAACGCCCAGCTTGCTCCGGCACCGCCGCTGGTGCTGGTTGCCGGTCGCCACCGCCTGGCATCGAAGGTACTCATCAGCCTGCTGTCGCTGCGCAATATTCTCGAGAACTGCCTCTCAGCCGCTACCCTCGGGGTTGCAATCGCCAGTGAGGCCCGTACTCGCCCAGTTTATGCCTCCCGGCCTCCGATTCGTCGCCGCGCCGTTCTGCGCCGCCGCGCTCTAAAACCGTTCACGCTACCTGCTGCAACTCGCCGTTGCTGGCACTCCCAGTTTGCCCCCGAGCTACGGCGACAGGGCTGAAAGTCCCCCGCCTCCGACTGTGTGCCTCCTAAGATGGAGGTAGAAGCCAGGAGGCTCGCTGTTTTATGGATAGGCGCGAACAGGTTCTCGGAGCACTCGAAGCCCTCGAATACCGGGCTACCGTCGGCGACGTGGCAGCCAGAAGCGGCCTGGATCTGGCCCTTGCCCAGCAGGAGCTGAATGCGATTGCCCAGGACAGCAACGGGCACCTGCAGGTGGCAGGCACGGGCGAAGTCATCTACGCCTTCGATCGCAATGTGCGCGATCGGCTCATCGCCAGAGACCGCAATGCTCAGCTCAAAGCCTTCTTGCGCAAGGTCTGGCAGGGGTTGTTTTATCTGGTGCGCATCTCCTTTGGCGTGTTGCTCATCCTGTCGCTGGTAATCGTCGCCGTCGGCATCTACATCGCTCTCAATAGCCGCGACAGCAACGACCGGGGCGACAGCCGCGACGGGGGCGGGATGCCTTTGTTTTTTGGCGGCGACTGGTTTTATATCTTCTATCCGACCTACTACCCCGACGAACCACGGGCGCGGCCCCGGCGGGAGATGGGGTTTCTGGAGAGCGTCTTCTCGTTTTTATTCGGCGACGGCGACCCCAACGCCGATCTCGAAAGTGAGCGCTGGCGGACGGTGGCGGCTTTGATCCAGGCCAACCGGGGCGTGGTGGTCGCCGAACAACTCGCTCCTTACCTCGAAGAGGCCCGCGTAGACAACGAAGATTACGTCCTGCCCGCCCTGGTCCGCTTCAACGGCATCCCCGAGGTGAGCGAACAGGGAGAGATCGTCTACCGCTTTCCTGAACTGCAGGTCCAGGCCCAGGAGCGGCCCACCAGCGCGCCGAAAGCAAGCTTTTTGCAGGAGCAGCGCTGGCGCTTCAGCCGCGCAACGAGCGGCCAGCTCCTCCTCGCCGGTCTACTGGGCGGGGCCAATTTTCTTGGAGCCTGGTACCTGTTTTTCCTGTTGCAGGGGCGCTATCTGCCGCCGGATCTGGCACTGTTGCACGCCCTCACCCCAATTCTTGTCATCTACGGCACCCTCTTTGTCGCCATCCCGGCGGTACGGGCAATCGTACTTACCCAGCTCAACAGCCGCATCGCCGAGCGCAACCGCAGCCGCTCCGGTTTTGCCCAGTTCCTGCGCGATGCCAACGCCGAGCTAAAGCGCAAGCTCGCCTTTGCCCGCACCTACGCCGAGCGCAAGGTAATCGGCAAAGACGACATCATCTACACCACCGAAAAAGATGTCGTCGAGCAGCGCGACTACGCCCTCGACGACCCGCGCTTCCAGGCGTTGGAGGAGCCGCAGGACCGCCCATAAATGCCGCTGATGATCTGCGCTATGCTGATCGTCTCAGTGCTTTTTCACTCCGCTGCCCGACAGGAAGGAGCATCCACTATGCCTCTCAAACCCGATGCCCTTCCCTTGCTTGAGGCACTTGCCTGGCAATGCGGAGGTATTGAGCACCTGGAACCTGAGGACCAACTGCGTCTGTACGAGCGCAACTGGCGATTTAGAGGTGTGCTTGCAGAGCCTAGTTCTGATGAACTGCAATACATACGGGCTCTAGCAGAATACTTTCATTCGGATCTGGCTCTTGCTATTTAGACATCAGCACCATCACAGAGTACTGCGAGTGCTCCGACAGTTAAACAGCAACTTTTTGGAAGAATGTACAGCTTTTTTTGGTGGCGGCACTCTGATAACCTTGCTCTATGGCGAGTACCGCTTGAGCCAGGACATTGATTTTGCCTGCCCTGCAGGTTCTGGCTATCGGTTTCTGCGCAATCAGGTACAAAAGATGGGTTGCAATGCGCTATTCCACAATACTGAGGATATCGAGATCCCGCGACCACCGCGCACAGACCAGTACGGTATTCGCTTTCCCGTGTGCATTGAAGGAGAACTGATCAAATTTGAAATCTTTTGCGAAGCTCGCATTCAACTTGGCTCCCCTTCTCGACCGTCCTGGGCACCGGTTGCCTGTCTCAATGAGATAGACACTTTTGCTGAGAAGCTCCTCGCCAACGCGGATCGCTGGCTGGACTCCTCTGTAGAGTGCCGCGACCTCATCGACTTGTGTTTTATGCGCCGGACTCACCCGATGCCCCAAGAAGCTGTGCAGAAAGCCACCGACGCCTACGACGTATTACCCAGCCTGCACAGGGCTATTCGTCGGTTCCAGGAGAATCCTCAGGAGCGGCACCGGTGCTTCACAGCTCTAGAAATCAAAGACCGACCAGCGGCTATAGATGGCCTGGATCTCCTCGCCCAAGATCAAGGTTTTGGGCCAACGCAGCGAGCGGCGGACGAACAACATCTATAAACTGCACTGCTGCCTGAAACTTTGCTGCAAGATTCAGAGCCCGCAATAAAAAAACTGCGGGGTCAGGAGGATCCCGCAGCACTCTCCACATCATTTCTTAAATAAAGTTTACCTCATTGGGCAGACATTTGCCGAGTTTTTCGTATCACTGTTGGCAGAATCTTCACTTTCGGCGATGTTCAAATTTTGTCAGGGTCCGGACTGCTGTAGATTAGGGAAGTTTGTCTGCGCCTTGACCCGTGAACAAAGTTCTGTACTCCGAAGAAGAAATTGCCCTGCAGGTACAGCAGCTTGCTGCTCAGATTTCTGATTATTATGCGCCGCGCGTGTCGATCGCAGAACCGCTGGTGCTGTTGCCGGTGCTCAAAGGAGCCTTTATCTTTAGCGCCGATCTGGTCCGGCAGCTGACGGTACCGGTGCGCGTCGAATTTTTGCGGGCGAGCAGCTACCGCAGCGGCACGGTTTCTGGTGCCCTCGAGCTGGACATTCCGGGGGCAAGCGCCCTGCGGGGCCAGCACCTGCTGATTCTTGAGGACATCATCGATACCGGCAAGACCGTCAGCCAGATCCTGATGGCTCTGCGTGCCTGCGAACCGGCCTCACTGCAGATCTGTGCGCTGCTCGACAAACCGGCCCGGCGGGTAAGCGCTATCGAGCTGGCTTTCTGTGGTCTTACGATCGCGGGCGACCGCTTTGTGATCGGCTACGGCATGGATCTGGCGGAGCGCTACCGCGAGTTGCCCTACGTCGGCGAGATCGACACATGCACCTTTTGATCCCGGCGGCGGGCAGCGGTCGGCGGATGGGCGAGCCGATCAACAAGCTCTTGCTGCCCCTGTTGGGCCGGCCAATCCTCGCCTGGACGGTTCTGGCCGCCGAGGCCGCACCGACGATCGAGTGGATCGGCGTCGTCGGCCAGCCAAAAGATGAGGAGGCGATCCGCAGAGTCCTCGCTGTCCTGGCCCTTACTACCCCCGTGCAGTGGATCGAAGGGGGCGCAACCCGCCAGCAGTCGGTCTACCGGGGACTTCTCGCCCTGCCCGATGGGGCGGGCCGGGTGCTCATCCACGACGGAGCGCGCTGTCTGGCGAGCGTCGATCTACTTGAGCGCTGCTGTGGGGCGCTCGAACAGAGTGCCGCGATTATCGCTGCGGTCCCCGTGCGCGACACGATCAAAGAAGTCCAACCGGGCGGGATTATTGCCCGCACCGTCGAGCGCGAACGGCTCTGGGCGGCCCAGACGCCCCAGGGCTTTGCCGTCGAGCCGCTGCTTGCCGCCCACCGCTGGGCCATCGATAACCGCATCGAGGTGACCGACGACGCTGCCCTCTTTGAATTGCGCGACCGCCCGGTCCAGGTAATTCCCGGCGAGCAGACCAACCTCAAGATCACCGCACCGGCGGATCTGTGGCTGGCGGAAGCTATCTTGAGAGCACAAGGGCATCAGGATTGACCCCGATGAGTGAACTGCCCCGTACCCTCGCTGAAACCTTCGCCCAGTGTGAGACAGCACTGCTATCAGCACTGGCGGACGGCAAGCGCCGCCTGCAAATTGATATCAAGGTGCCCGGCATCGAGCTTCTGACGCTGCTGGAGGGGCTGGCAGCGGCCCCGCCTCTAGGGGAGGGCAACTGGGCGGCGGCCTTCGCCGACCCAGGAGCGGCAGCCCTGGCGCGCCGGAGGCTGGGCGATGTCAGCTACGCACTGCGGGGGCTCAGCGAGTTTCGCAGTGGCATGACAGACTACAGCGCCCTGGTCGTGCTCGAACCGAGTGCGGTCGAGGTCGATAAAGTCGAAGCGCTCGCCACCCAGGTGGGCAACAAACCGCTGATTTTGCTCAACTCCCGCCTCCAGGAAGCAGGAGTGGTCGGCATTGGCCTGGCGGGGCGACAGTTGCGCGAGCGCTTTTTATCGACCCTGGAGCCGGTCTACATCATCCAGCCTTTTAGCGGCGGCAGCCTCTACCGCGCTTATCCCGATCGCTGGCAGCTCTGGCGCGAGGAAGCGGACGGCGACTACTCGAAAGTCTGTGAATTCGACCACCAGCCCAGCGGCGAGCAGATCGATCGCGCCCTCTCACCGGCCCAGAGCGAGGGACTGTTTGCCGGCCTGCGGCGCTTTTTGCGCGCCCTTGGCCAGTAAAACCAGGAGCTTCAAACGCCTTGATTACAAAGCGCAAAACTGGGCGACTTTTTTGGCCCAAAGCTGTATGCTGACGGTGCTCGCAGCTCCACTCGAGCAACAACAATCTTTCTCGCTATTCGCAATCGCTCAAATCGGATAGCGCCCGTCAGGTGGTGCCATGAAAAGACTGCTTCTTTGCTTGATGCTGGGACTTTGCGCGCAGGCTGTGCAGGCGCAAACCCCGCCCCCTGCGTCCAATTTTGCCGGCAACAGCATCGACAGCGAACGGGTCCGCCAGCTGGTACTCGAGCGCTGGCAGTTGCCTCACCTTGCGGGTGACGCGATTGCCAGTGTCCGGGCCACCGTGCTGCCGGATCATTCCCTGGCGGTGCTCGGCCTCGATATTCGCTCCGCCCGCACCGTCGAGCGCGAACAGGTGCGATCGAGCCTGCTTGCGGCCATCGCGGGCGTCTCTGCCCCCGTTGCACCGGGACCGGTCGCCTTCAGCCTGACCGCCCGCTCCGGCGGGGCGTACCTGGCAGGCTGTTTTCCGCTCAAGGTCTACGTCGAGCCGCGCCTGGGAGACAGCGCCGAAGCCCTGCCCTCCTCCTCGATCGAGGCGATCCAGCAGGGGGCCAGACGCTGGAATCGGCTGATAACGGGCTTTGGCGACGGTGGTGCAGCCGTCACGCCCTTTGTGCTGGTCACCGGTCCCGAGGCGGCTGACGTACACATCCAGGGCTACCGCGACTATCCCGATTACGCGAGTTATCTGGTCAACGACGCTGAGACCCAGGCGGTCGTGCGCCTGCCCCTCAAACAAAAGCGCGAGGCGATGTTCCAGAGCGGCGAGGTCTGGCGGCACCCCGAGGTGGTGACGCAGGAGACGATGTTCCAGTTAGGCCGCCTGCTGGGACTCGATCCGTCCGAGGTGCCCGACAACGTGCTCTACCCCAATGCCTCCAACACGATCTTTGCTCGCTCCACCTCCGGGACTATCGAGCAACTCAAAGGTGTGGTCCTGTTTGGGCAGGGACCAAGCCTGGCAGAGGCGGGCCGCACCGATCGCACGATCGAAAGCGAACAACTGCGCACCGTCGCCTACAGCCTGCGCAACCGCAGCTGCGGCCAGAAACCGGCGACCGCCCTCAAGTAAGCGCCGGCCCTTTGCTCAAAAAGTCTATATGGCAATTGGCCAGCGCCGCTCGACCAGCAGGTAGCGGGCGACATCGAGGGGGTTGGCCCGGCGGGTGTGGAACAGTTCGCGCAGGTTGGTGCTGCGGGATCGAAAACCGACGATCTTTTGCAGCTGGCCATCTTCGGCTACCAACAGATCGCCTTTTTGGACCTGTCGGCCCCCGACAGTCACCTTCAGGCCGTCCGGTCCCGCCTTCACGTCCAGTCTCTCCTTGGTCGTGACGAGGACGACCGACTGGGTGATTGGTTCACTGGCCGCTCTGGTCGTTGATGCCATCGGGAACTGCCTCCAGGTACGCTTCAAGGTTGAGGTCATATTAGCCCCCAGGGTACTGAGAAGGAACCTGACAGTTCCCTCAGCCGGTCCCTGCAGATCCTCGACCGGGCACCGGGCCGTGGTTTGACTGAAGAATAAAACTTTTTAAAGTGGATGGGCAATTGAGCGGGTTCTCGCTTATCTGGCAGCGGGCGGAGCGCTCAAAAACCTGGAACCCCGGCCCGCCGGAGGCTGTCAAGGAGATCAGTGTGGATACCAGCGGGCTGCGTTCGCTTCGGCGCAGCCTTTTTCTTGGGTCAGGACTGCCAGAGGGCGGTGGTCCGCCGCAGGCTGGTGCAGCTGTGCTGAGCGACAATCACGTGGTCGAGCACCGGAATCTGCAGGGTCCGGGCGCATTCGAGCAGCTGGCGGGTGAGGCGCAGATCCTCCGCCGAAGGGTCGGTGATCCCGGAAGGATGGTTGTGGGCGACGATGATCCCCGCCGCTGCCTGGCGGATCGCCTCGCGGAAGATCTCGCGCGGGTGGGCGAGGGTTTCATCGAGGGTGCCAAGGGTGACGATCCGGTGGGCGATGAGCCGATTCTTGATATCGAGCAGGAGCACGGCGAACTGTTCCTGGCGGGCAAAGGCCATCTCGGCCCTGAGCACCGCCGCCACAGCCTGGGGACTATCGACGACGGGGCGCGGCGCTGGGGGTGCCAGAAAAACCCGCCGGCCCAGTTCAAGGGCGGCAAGCAGGCTGGCGGCCCTCGCCGGTCCAATGCCCGGCTGGAGCATCAGTTCAGCGGCGCTGATGTCGCGCAGGTGCGCCAGCGGGTCGCAGCCCGGCCCTTCGAGGGAGCGCAGGAGCCGCTGGGCCAGCCCAATGGCGCTCAGGCCGTTCGCCTGGCCGCTGCCCAATAAAATCGCGAGCAGTTCGGCGGTGGCCAGTCCCCTGGGGCCACCGTCGAACAGTCGTTCCCGTGGCCGCTCGCAGGCGGGCAATTCGGCGATGCGCAGAGCTTCCATACCGTGAGCCTAGCCGGATCGCCGGTTGTCCGCCGCACCGCACAGGACCGGACGCTTCAAAATGTCGATTTGAGGCCGAGCCGGAAGTTTGTCCCCGGTGCCGGGTTGCCGTAGGACTTTTCAAAGTAGGTGCCGAGCAAATTTTCGATGTAGGCGTTTGCCGTCAGATTTTCACCCATCGGGACACGCAGCGAGAGATCGAGGGTGGCGTAGCCGGGCAGCGTCGAGCCGGTGGGCAGCTTCGCGATGTGCTCAAGAAAGATCGGATTGTTGGTAGCCGGGTCGCGCACTTCGATGTCCGAGGGGCCGACGTGGTAGGTATCGACCGAGCGGCCACCGACGACGTTGGCAAACAGGGCAGCGCGAAAACCACTCGGAGTGGCGTAGGAGAGGCCGAGGTTGCCGACCAAAAAAGGCACGAGCTGGTACTGGGTCTGGCTGATGTCGGGCCGCAGGCCATCGATGATCCGGGCGTCGGTGTAGGTGCCGGTGGCAAAGAGTTCCCAGCGCGGCGACATCTTCCAGTTGAAGCCAAATTCAAGGCCGGTGATATAGACCGCCGGATAATTGACCCGCACCCGGTCGCCGTTGATGTAGCCCAGCGAGGCAAAGTACGGAAAATCTGGCTGGCGCGGGTCCACCAGGTTGATCGTAAGCAGATTGCGCACGTCGGAGATAAACGTGCTGAAGCGCAGGCTGGTACTTGGGGTCGGTTCCCAGTCAAAACCTGCATCCCAGAAGCTTCCCCGCTCAGGTAGCAGATTCGGGTTGCCCTTGTGGACGGTCTTGCCGTAGAGGTCGTCGAAGTTGGGAGCCTTGAAGCCCTGGCTCCAGTTGGAGCGCAGGGCAAAGTTGGGCGCTATCTGCCAGCGCACGCCGATACTCGGGTCGAAGGAATTGCCATACTGGCTGGTGACGCTGTAGCGCGCCCCCGCATTCATCAGCAGATTCGGTGCCAGGCGAAATTCGTTGAGAAAAAAGACCGCAGGCCGATCGAGGCTGGTGTTGTAGTCTACCTGGTTGAGGTTGACCACCTCGGAGGTGCCGATCTCCTTGAGCCAGTCGAGCCCGTAGGTCAGGTTCCAGCTGGGGGTGAGCTGCCAGTTGTGGGTGGCGCGCAGGCCCAGCAGGTAGACGCCGGTCTGAAAGTCCTCGCCCGCCGGATCGAGTTCCCGGTTGCGCGAGCGGTCGAGCGACAGGCGCACCTGGGCGGTCGAGTCGTTGCCCTGCCCCAGTTTGCTGTCCCAGGTGAGGGCCACCCCCCAGGTGTCGGTGCTCAGGCGCGACTTGTGATCGTTGTTGAAGCCCAACTGCTCGGCGCTCAAGCCGGCGAAGACGTTCGTGCGGGTGTCGGTGATCGAAAAGGGCGAGACGCCCTTGGCGGTGTTGCGGATGTAGGTGTCGAGGCTCAGGGTGTTGCGCGGATCGATGTCGTAGCTGAGGTTGAGGTTGTAGGAGCGCTGAGAAAAATCGCCGTTGGGCCGGATGCCGGTCAGCCGCCCGACGGGCCGCTCGACCGAGTAGAAGTAATTGTTGAGGGTGTTGAAATTTTCGTAAGCCAGGTTGTAGGTAAAGTTGCCGGAGCGGCCCTGGTAGTACGCGCCGTACTTGCTGTAGCCGTAGCTGCCAAATTCGACACTCACCTGGCCTTCCAGGGGCCGGGTCGGTTTGCGGGTAATCACGTTGATCACCCCGCCGAGGGCGGTACTGCCGTAGAGGGTGGTGCCGCCAGTGGGCATCACCTCCACCCGCTCGACGTTGTTGACCGGGATCTCGCCGGGGTCGAAGTGCTGCTGGTTGAGGTTGCTGATCGGTCTGCCGTCGATCAAGATCGCTGTACTCGTCGTGGGCAGCCCCCGGATGAAGTGGCCGTTGTGAACGTCGGAACCGGCACCGTAGATGTTGGAAGCCACCCCCGGCACGTTGCGGATTGCATCGCCCAGGGTGCGCGCCCCCTTTTGCTCCAGCTGGCGGCGGTCGATCGTATAGACCGGGGCGGTGGTCTCGCTCTGGCGGCGCGTTCGCACCGAGCCGGTGACGATCACCTCGTCGAGATCGTTTGTCTGGGCCTCACTGGCCTGGGTGGCCTGGGCAATCTGGGACCATTCCGCCGGGGCAAGATCGGCGGCCCGCGTCGAGGGGCGCGGCAACTCCTCTGCCGCCGCCGCTCCTCCAGCCATCACAAAAAATGCGCAGCCCAAAATCGGGCTCGCCCAAAAGCGCCTGTCCATGGTGACTTTCCTGCTCACAGCTGCCTGGGAGCCAACCCCCCCGGTGCGCAGCCCAATACCTGAGAGCATCGTAACATTAGATTACAAATTTATTTCATTATTCTTTCATAAAATCTGTTGGCGCTTCGCCGGGCCAGAAAACACGTTAGGATGATCGTCCGAGTATCAGAGACTACACATGCGTCTGGCGGCCCGACTGGAGAAGCTCCAGTCCAACGTGTTTAGCTTGATGGACGAGGCGAAGGCGAAGGCGCGCCGGGCCGGCAAGCCGGTGGTGGACCTGTCGCTGGGTTCATCGGATCTGTCTCCACCCGCCCACGCCATCGAGAGCATCCGCCGCTCGCTGGGCGATCCGGCTTCCCACGGCTATCTGCTCTTTCAGGGCACCCGCTCGTTTCGCGAAGCCTGCGCCACCTGGTACGCCGGGCGCTACGGCCTGCTTCTTGATCCGGAGAGCGAAATTCTGCCTTTGATCGGTTCTCAAGAAGGCACCGCCCACATTCCGCTCGCCGTGCTCAACCCCGGCGATGTGGCGCTGCTTTTAGATCCGGGCTATCCGTCCCACATCGGCGGCGTCTATCTGGCGGGTGGGCAGATCTACCCGCTCGAACTCAAGCCGGAACACGGCTTTTTGCCCCAGCTGGAGCGCATTCCCGAAGAAGTGGTTGCCAGAAGCCGGATGCTGGTGCTGAGCTATCCCCATAATCCGACCACCGCCACCGCACCGCTGGCCTTCTTTGAGCGGGCCGTCGCCTTCTGCCGCCGCCACGACATCGTTCTGGTCCACGACTTTCCGTACTCCGACTTTGTCCTCGAAGGCGAGCGCGCCCCTTCGATTCTGCAGGCCGATCCCGAGCGCAGCGTATCGATCGAATTTTTTAGTTTTTCCAAGTCCTTTCACATGGGGGGCTTTCGCATCGGCTTCGCTGTCGGCAACCGCGAGTTGATAAGCGCCCTGCGTCAGGTCAAGGCAGCGGTCGATTTTAACCAGTACCGGGGCATTCTCGATGGAGCGGAGGCGGCTCTGCGCGGACCCCAGGACTACCTCGACGCGGCGCTCGCCGTCTTTCGCTCCCGGCGCGACCGGGCGGTGGCGGCCCTGGCCAAAATTGGCTGGCAGGTAACAGCGCCGAAGGCGACGATGTACCTGTGGCCGCAACTGCCCGCCAGCTGGCGGGGCAGCTCGGCAGAATTTTGCATCCGTCTGGTCGAAGAGACCGGCGTCGCCCTCGCCCCCGGTTCGGGCTTTGGCCGCTCCGGCGAGGGGTACGTGCGCTTTGCCCTCGTCCATCCTGAAGACGTTCTCGAAGAGGCGATCGAGCGCATCGCCCGCTTCTTTTAGTTCAGCAATTGCTCCCCTGGCAATTCTGACCTTCGATCCGGCAGGCCAGCTCGTGGGCCAGATCGTAGCCGCTCGCGTCGGGCAGATCGTCGGAGCGCACGAAGCCACCCACTGCCGAGTGCTCCTTGAGCACGGCAAAGGCATTGGCCAGCTCGTGCAGGAGCGCCTCGTCACTGTCAGGCAGCGGCGCTCTGAGCACCGGGATGCCGTGCAGTTCGCAGTGCTGGTACTGGGCTTCGGTGCTCACCACATGCACCGGGTAGCGCCCGTTTAGAATCAAGCATTCTTTTTTCTCAGGCGATCGAGAATGGTGAACCAGCGAAAAACAACCTCGTATCCGGTGGGCGAGGCGGGTCAAGCGCGAGAGGTCGATCGGAAGCATGGCGTGCCTGAGCAGATCTCCAAATACCAGAATGCCCTATCGCCCGCCGCTTTGCCAGAAATTACGTCAGGTGGAGTAGTAAAATTTCGTTTATGTATTTTGGCATACAAAAATCCGGCCCCGATACCAAAAAGCCTCCCCAAAGATAGATGCTTTCTGGTGGGCGGCGGTTCCTGCTAAAGTGGCGATTCAGAAGCCGCCTGGAGCGCCTGTCTGTCATGCCCACCCTCGAATCCTCCCGCAAGTTTGCCGCCGGTTCGCCGATTTTTACCGTTGTCGGGCTGCTGGCGCTGTGCCTGGCTTTCTTTTTCTGGCGGCTCGACGCCTACACGCTCTTCGACCGTACCGAGACGGAGACGGCGGAGGTGGCCCGGCAGATGTTCGCAAGTGGCGATTGGGTGACGCCCATCTTTAACGGCATCCGATACTTCGACAAGCCGGTGTTGCTGTACTGGCTGATGGCCATCGGTTTTCAGTTTTTTGGGGTGGGCGAGTGGGGGGTGCGCCTGCCTTCGGCGCTGTTTGCCACCGTGCTCGTGCTCATCACCTACGGCTTTACCCGGCGCTTGTTGGGTGCCCGTCCGGCGCTACTCGCCACGACGATCTTGATTGCCAATCCGTTCGTCTTTGGGCTGGCGCGCACGGGGGTGACCGACATGGGCCTGGGCTGCTTTATGGCGGCGGCCCTCTACGGCTGGTACTGGTCCTTTAGTGAAAAGCGGCCCTGGGGCTACTGGCTGGGCTTTGCCTGTTTGGCGGGGGCGGTGCTGATCAAAGGCCCCATCGGGCTGTTGCTGCCGGGGCTGACGATTCTCATCTTCGCAGCCTGGAGCGGCCAGTGGCGACGGCTCGCTGAGCTGCCCTGGCTCGGGGGCACGGCCCTTTTTGCACTTTTGACCCTGCCCTGGTACGTGCTGGTCACCCAGGCGAACGGTGCCGGTTTCTTATGGACGTTTTTCTTTCATCACAACATCGACCGCTTTTTGAGCGTCATCGATAACCAGCCGGGGCCGTGGTACTACTACCTGCTCTATACCCCGGCGGGTTTCTTTCCCTGGGTCGCTCTTTTGCCCGTGACCTTGCCGCAGTTGGCCCGCTTTGAGTGGGTGCGGCGGAGCTACTGGCAGCAGCGGCCACCGGCTGAACAGTTGCGTTTGTTTTTATGCCTCTGGTTTGCGATCGTGCTCGTCTTTTTGAGCACCGCCTCCACCAAGCTGCCCCACTACATCATGCCGGCCCTACCGGCCCTCGCTCTGCTCTGTGCCATCGTCTGGGAAAGCCAGATGCGCCAGGCAAAAGGCCCGCTCCTCCGCCTCGGCCTCGCAGGCATTGCCGGTTTCTGGCTGTTGCTGGCGGTGGCCTTCGCAGTCGCCCCGCGCCTGATTAGCGATCCGACCCTGCCGGATCTGCGGGCGAGCCTGGAGGCGACCGGCCTGCCCTGGATGCTTGCCGGTATCTGTCTGGCCGCTGCGATTGCCGCTGTCGCAGCCCTGGTGCGCGCTCAGCTGGAGTGGGCCTGGGCGGGCAACCTGTTGGCTTTCTTTTTGCTTTTTATCGCCCTCATCAACGGCCTGATGCCGCTGCTGGAGCCCCAGTTGCATGGCCCGCTTCTGGCGATTGCCAACCGCCTGCACCGGGAGGTCCGCCCCGGCATTCTGCCCGCCTCGCTCAACGTCTACGCCCCCAGCCTGAATTTTTATGGCCGCATCGACCGTATCCCCGTCTACATCAAAAGCCCCCAGGTCCGCTACCAGATGGCCCAATCCGAGCGGATGCTGCTGGTGACCACTGCCCAGGCCCTGTGCGATCACTGGATGCTCTTGAACGAGTACCCGATTATCTACAGCGCCGGTATCTACCGCATCTACGACATCCCGCCCCACTCGCGGCTTCGCTACTCAAAATCTGAGGCATGTCAGCAGATGCACACACTAGATGTGCAGAACTTTCGGGTACACTAGCAGAAAAATCCAGCCCTCTGCCATGCCCACGCTTCTGAATCGCCCACCGACCGTTGCCTCACCCCGTCCCGGCAACCCGGCCTTTGCCGACTGGGCTGCCGAAGCGCGGCTGCTGGTCGTTCTCACCCTCTGCTGGCTCGGTTTCGGCTTGCTGGTTCTTTTTTCGGCCTCACTACCGGTGGGGGTGCTGCAGTACGGCGACGGCCTGCGCTTTTTGATCCGCCAGGCGCTCGCCGCCGCAGTTGGCCTGGGGCTTTTAGCCTGGCTCTGCCGCACCCGCCTCGACCGCCTCTTTTCGCTGGCGCTGCCTGTCTTTGTAGTGCTGGCGGCGATGGTCTGGCTGGTCAAAGTGCCGGGGATCGGGGTCGAACTCAATGGGGCGCGGCGCTGGATCGACCTCGGACCGCTCTCGCTGCAGCCTTCTGAGCTGATCAAACCTTTCTTGCTGTTGCTCGCCGCACCGATTATCGCAAGTTGGCGGCAGCTACCCAACCCCAGGCGCTTGATGGCTCTTGCCGGGGCGGCGCTGGCGGTGGGCGGTGTGCTCATGCAGCCGGATCTGGGCACGGCAGCTTTGATGGGCCTGGTGCTCTGGTTGATGGCCTTTATCGGCGGCATTCCTCTGGGCGGCCTCTTGGCAGTGCTGGTGGGCGGCGGCGCGGTCGCTGTCTGGAAGGTGAGCAACACCGCTTACCAGATGGGCCGGGTAACGGCCTTTCTCGATCCCTGGCAGGTGGCCCGCGCCGAAGGCTACCAGCTGGTGCAGAGCTTAATTGCCGTCGGTTCGGGGGGCATCCAGGGAACAGGTTACGGGCTTTCGGCGCAAAAAGCTTCCTTTTTGCCCTATCCTTACTCCGACTTTATCTTCTCGGTCTTCTGCGAAGAATTCGGCCTCATCGGTAGCGTCGCCTTCGTCCTCTTTTTGCTGCTATTTCTGGTGGTCGGGCTGCGGGTGGCGGTGCGCTGCGCGGAGCCTTCGCGCCGTCTGCTCGCCGCCGGGAGCACGCTCATCCTGGTGGGCCAGGCATTTTTGCACATCGCGGTGGTGATCGGGGCGGTCCCGCCCAAGGGCATCCCCCTACCGCTGGTGAGCTACGGCGGCAGCGGCCTGATCGCGAGCTTGCTCTGCTGTGGTCTGCTCATTCGCACTGCCCGCGAGATGAACCTCGCTCCGGCGGTGCGCTTTGTAGGCCGTCGGCGGCCCGCCCCTGGGCGTCCCCGCCGTCCGTCCCGCCGCCCTCCCCGCCCGGAAGCAGCGTCGGAACCGGCACGACCGGCGACATTGCCCGCCTACTTGCTTGCCTCGACCCGCGTTCGTTAGAGCACTTGTATCACGACTGACGGCGGCCAGGATGGGCGGTGGGCAGAATCCTCACGGTGGCAGCACCGCTCCTGCTTCCCGATGCCCGTGTCTGGGTAATTGCACGGGCCGCCAGTCTCCCGACGCCGCAAAGGACGCCCACCAAAAAGGGTGCGACCGCTGCGGCTGGTTTAGAATTGCCAGCTGCGCCTGCCGGAGCGCTTCGGAGCGCCCTGCCCCCGCTGCCAACCGCTTATAGAACCGTTTCATCAGCTCCGCCGTCGTCCGGTCCCCCACCGCCCACAGGGCGAGCATCTGGCTTCTTGTCCCCGCCAGGGCCAGGGCTCGCCTCAGCCCCTGTACGCCCTCGCCGCCGACGACGGGACCGGCTCCGCTCTGGCAGGCCGATATCACCGCCAGTTCGGTCCCCTCCAGGTCGAGTCCCTGGGCTTCGAGGGCGGTGAGTACGCCGTCTTCGCTTCCCGAGGAGCGGACATTGAAGCCTGCCAGGGCGACTCCAGAGCGCAACAGCGGCTCCTGGGAGTCGGCTTCATTCTCGGTACTGTCCTGGTCTTCGAGAAAGAAGCCGTGGGTGGCCAGGTGCAACAGCGCCGGGGAGTGGGTAGCTTTGAGGGCGTTCTCGGTCGCCTGCGCTCCGATCAAAAGCCGGGTTGTAGGGGTGCCCAGCAACCGGGCGACGGCAGTGGCCTCGGCTCTTGCCCCTGGCAGGGGTTGGACGGTGAAGCCCGCTAGAGCGGAGGAGCGCAGGTTCTCCTGCGACGAGCGCGGGCGTTCTATTTCGCTTATCTTTCCAGCTGCTTGCCCCTTCCCGGTGACAGGTTGGGCAGCAAGGAACGGGGCAGGACCAGCGCGGCCAAAATCTGGCCCCCCCACTACCAGCGGTGCGCTTCGAGGTGTCGGTGGTGCGACCTGGGCCAGACGGGGCAGTTCGCGCCCAGAAACAAGGTAGGTGAGGGTGTGAGCCTGCAGCAAAAAGTGTCCATCTGGCCCAATCAGGGCAGCGAAGGGCACGGTGTTGAGCTGTCCATCGGGGGCAATCAGCAGGTGCTTGACTTGCAGGTGGCTTGCCAAGGGAGCAAGAAGCTTTTTGTACAGGAGGCGGGCAAGCTTGCGGACCGGGCCATCGACTGGAGCAGTCGGATCGAGCAACCAGCCGCGCCAGGTGTCTACCAGCCTGTCTATCTGTCGGGCATCGCCAAGATCGACCCCGAGGGGCGACCCCGTGGGCGAGAGCAGGTAGGCGGCGTAGCGCGGTGCCCCGAAGTGCTGGGCGGGGGTGGCCGACTGCAATTCAAAGGGACGGTAGAGCACGAACTCGACGAGTACCGCGTCCTTGGGCAGCGCTTGCTGAACCGCCTGGAGAGTGAGTGGGCGGGAAAAAGCACCCGGAGGACCACCGGTAGTTACCAGACTGTCCTCCAGTTGGTGGACCTGAGCACGCAGCGCCCTCACCTGGGTCTGGTATTGCTCGGGCGGTAGATCGGACTGCTGGAAGACGAGGGAGGCGAGTTGGGCGCGGGTATCGGCCAACTGCTGCAGGGGTTGCTGAGCGTTGGCGGGTAGGCGCAGACGCAGGCGGGCCAGGGCAAGCGTCGCTTCCTCCAGCACCCGGCCTTTGCGGCTGAGGATCGTAGCGAGAGCGAGGCGGGCGGCCTGAGGATCGGTTGGCAAACGGGACAGGTGCAACCAGAGGGTAAAATCGGCAGCTTCTTTGAGGGATCTGAGGTAGGCAAGGCTGCGGGGTTGGGAGGCAGCCGGGAGGTTGAGCGTGAGGTTATCCTCCTGGATGTCGAGAATCTGCTGGAGAATCTGGCGGGCATCGTCGAGTCGGTTTTGACCGAGGCGGAGCAGAGACAGCTCGAAGAGACTCTCGATCACATACGGATGCCGTGGCCCCAGGGCTTTCTCAAAAATGGCCAGACCGCGCTGGAAAAGTGCATCGGCACTCGTGTATTCGCCGCGCTCCCGGTACAGTCTGGCCAGGTTGTTGAGGTTCGCCGCCACGTTCCGATGTTCTGGCCCCAAAACCTTCTGCCAGATCGTCAGGGCTCGCTTGAGGAGGGGCTCAGCTCCGGTGTAATCTCCCCGGTCGGTGTACAGAATAGCCAGATTGTTGAGAGTCATCGCCACGTCCTGATGCTCCGGCCCCCGGACTTTTTCGAGGATGGCCAGGGCACGCCTGTACAGGGGCTCGGCCTCAGCGTCATTGCCTTGACTCGAGTACAAGATGGCCAGATTGCCGAGGATCACCGCCACGACCGGATGCTCCGGCCCCCGAACTTTTTCGAGGATGGTCAGGGCACGCCTGTACAGGGGCTCGGCCCTGGCGTAGTCCCCCTGGTCGGCATACAGGACAGCGAGATTGCTGAGGGTCATCGCCACGTCCTGATGCTCCGGCCCCCGGACTTTTTCGAGGATGGCCAGGGTACGCCCGTACAGGGGCTCGGCTCCGGCATAATTGCCCTGACTGTAGTACAGGCTGGCCAGGTCGTTGAGGCTCTGGGCCACCTCCGGGTGCTCTGGCCCCAGGACTTTTTCACGAATAGCCAGAGCCCGTTCGCTCAAAGGCTGGGCCTGCCCGTACTGGCCCATCTCCTGCAGCCGGATACTTTGCTCGTACAATCGCTTCGCTTCTGCCAGCTCCTCCTGCGATACCTGTACCGGTTGTGCCTGAGTAGACTGCGGACAGGCGAAACCCAGGCTGGCTATCAGGGACAAAACGGAGAGCCACCGACGAGCAGAACGGCTTAGAGAAAAGGGCAATTGCATCTTCCAACGTCCGCAACTATTCGTACTTGTTTGTAGCTGCAGAACTCGCGCCTGATGCAGGAACGCTCTTTTGAGGGTCTTGTGCTGCCCGGTGGCAGCTCCAGCGGTGTTGTTCCGCTTCCAACGCCACCCGGTAGCGCCCGCTTCGGAGAGTGGCTTCCCGCCGCGTCGATAGGTCCTCTAATCTGCCAGCGGCCAGAAGGGTCTGTAGTGCGCCCAGTACGAGTGCATCCACCTGCTCACCGCCAGAGACGATGATTTCAGGAGAGGGGCTGCCCTCTACCGGCGTACCATCCGCTCCCAGGGTGGCTTCGATGACAGCGAAGCCCGCCAATCCTGCCGGCACGGGGGCTGCAGCTGCGAGGGCGGCGCACAGGTTCCTGGCATCCGATGGAATGGAGAGATCATCCGGCTCGCGCACCCTGTCGGGGAGCCTTCCAGTATTCGCTGGAGGCCGCTTTGTCTCTGTTTTGCTGAAATTTTGGACACGCTTAGACGCCCCGGCGGTACCTGCTTTTGAGATGGAAAGGCCGTGTTTGTCCTGGGGTCTGGGCATGCTGCGCTGCGTCTGGGACGTGGCGGAGCTTGCGCTTTGTTGGGCAGACCGCGCAGATGAAGCGGCGGAGACGGTCCGGGGAGAAGGGCTGCTTGTAGCCGCAATCGGCTGTTTCGCAGCACTTTTTATCGGAGTCGAGAAGGGGCGACCAGCCGTGGCAGGTTGTGGTCTGTGCTCGATCGGTGAGCGCAGGGGAGGCTGCAGTTCGGAGGGTACGAACACGAACAGCGCCCAGGCTGCGGCCACTGCTCCCGTCGCCGCAGATGCCACCTGCAGCGCCCTCGAACCGCTCGCCCAGACTTGTGATGGCGCGGGGCCGGCCAGTAGCTCGTCCAGCAACTCTCCTACCGGGCCACCGGCAAGCTCGGGCGGTGCGAATACGGTCCCTTGCCACCCCGAGCGGCGCACCAGCTCCGGCAATGCTTGCTCGAAGGCAGCCCGCGCCACTGTACCGGAGGCTCCAGCGGGCCCGGTTGCAGGCTGCAACCTGCCCTCCGATAGTCCCCGACAGAAAGCCGTTCCACCGCAATCGTCCTCGAAATTTTCGCCTAAAATCTCCGCCAGCCTCTCGGCGGCGCGCTTGAGCTTCTGGCTCACCCGGCCAGGGGTCAGCCTTACCGAGCGGGCCACCTCCTGTTGCCGCTCCCCCCGCAGGTGTACCCGCTCGACGAGCAGCCGCTCCGCCTCTGCCAGCCTCTCCAGAGCCCGCAAAAACCGCTCCCGGCACTGATCTTCGAGCAACTGGTTTTCAGGGCTACCCTCCTTGCTGGCGACGGTCTCGCCCAGGGCGGGCAGATCTCCGTCTTGCTGGGTCGTTCCTACTGGAGCATCGAGGGACAGAGGTGCGTGGGCCCACCGCCTGAGCCAGCGGCGCACCCGCCCGCCGTCCGTCTGCGGCACCCGCCGCCCCCAGTCAACGTCGATCTCGGAGCACAGGCGCTTGTACACCGGGAGGAGCACGTACACCTTAAACCAGGGTCCAAAGTGACCGCGCTCGGGGTCGAACTGGGGCAGACGGGCGTGGACCATGAGTTTGACTTCTTCGCTCAACAGTTCGGCGTCAAAGCGCGGATGGCTCCCGGCGGGCGAACGGCGACAGAACTCCCGGCACAACCGCTCGAGTACACCGTGGAACTCCCCGAGACCAGCCCGGCTCGCCTCGCGCTCCAACCGCCCCAGGCACTGGATTTTTTCTGTAGAAGAAAGACCCGCTGCGGCAACGACCTGCTGTCGCTTGCGCTCGATCGGTTGGAGGACCACAGCCAGTTGGTGCAATTGCTCGGCCTTGCTCTGGCGGGGGAATCGCTGCTCGAAAGGGAGAATATTGTCCACCGGTGTGACCTCATACTGTCAAGAAGACGCAAAAAGGGAAGCCCGCTACGGGACAGAGCTTGATAATATAAACCCCGCTTCATAGTAATAGGGGAAATGATAGCGCAGTTCGTTCATTTCTCAATCTCCTTGAAATAGGGAATTGTCGATTGACAACTGCCGCAGAACGTTGCACAGGGGCTTCTATACAGTTAGGGAAAGGAACACCCAGAGGTTACTTTTCGGGTGGATCAGAAAAAATTTTGGCAGAGGACTAAACCTGGCCCTCATTTTTGGATACAGGGATTCTGAGACAGTACATTCGCGGTCGGATGGCCAGTTAGCCACTCCCACAGCAGGGTAATCCACCTGCACGGATGCCTGTCTCCTGTAAAATCTGCTTCTGCCTGCCGTCGCGAACTTCGAGGGGTGCCGTCGTCATTCGGCTAAGAGTTCGGGGGGGTTCTATCGCAATGATTTCTGAGAGCAAAACAGGCAGGTACACAGACTTTACAGGAGTGCTACTCGTGGCATTTTTCTGTTCTCGCACAACAGCATCATCCGTGCGCTGCTCCTTGCCGCTGCCAGCGCTCGATCTCTACTCTGCAACCAGCGATAAATTATGCAAAGAAAACGAATGAAACTATTGAGTCAGCCAGCCAGTTCCGGTAGCAATTTGCTGTTGTCTTCGCTCGACTATCGCCTGTATCGCCTGGGCTGGAACCACCGCCTGCACAGTCCTCCCCATCCCATCCTCTGGATAGTGATGAGCTTGAGCTATCTATACCGCAGGGGATTCAAGGAGGCGTCCCGGTGGGCAGCAACGCAGCACTCTCAGCGCGCAGAAAAGCGAGACTGACCTGGCGGCGAAGAAATCGCGGCTCGACAGACCGGGGCGCTCAACCAGGAACAAAGACCAACTCAAGGAGCATATCCAATGGCAAATCTGCAGCACCTGAAAATACTCCTGAGCGGCACTCTGCAGTTTGCAGCGTGGCGGAAGGCCAACGGAAACCTTCGGCCCGATCTGGCGGCGGCCATCCTGCAGGGAGTGAATCTGTACTACGCGGATCTGGGTGAGGCCGACTTGAATGGAGCCAACCTGGGGGGAGCGAATCTGGGGGGAGCCAACCTGGGCGGGGCGAGCTTGAACGGAGCCAACCTGAGCGGAGCCAACCTGGGCGGGGCGGATTTAAGAGGGGCGGACCTGAGTGAGGCCGACTTGAGCTGGGCTGACTTGAACTGGGCCGATCTGAGCGGGGCCAACCTGGGCAGAGCGGATCTGAGCGGATCGAACTTGAACTGGGCCGATCTGCGCGGAGCGTATCTGGGTGGAACGGATCTGAGCAAGGCAGACCTGCGCGAAGCAAGCCTGAGCGGGGCCGCTTACCTCAAGGGCGTGGACCTGCACGGGGCCAACCTGAGTGGAGCCAACCTGAGCAGGGTGATCATGAATGGCGTGGACCTGGAAGAGGCGGACCTGCGTGGGGCAAACCTGGGCGGGGCGGACTTGCGCAGGGCGAACTTGAACAGGGCGAAGCTGAGTGGAGCGAACCTGGAGCGCGCGAACCTGAAGGGAGCGGACCTGAGCGGCGCAGATCTGCGCCAAGTCCGTCTGGCCGGTTGTTGCCTTGAGGAGGCAATTTTGCAAGGCTGTCGGGTATACGGGACGGCTGCCTGGGACGTCAAAATCAACGAGCGCACCGATCAGCGCAATCTCCTCATCACCGATGTGGGTGAAGCTGCAGTGAGCGTGGACAACTTGAAGATCGCCCGGTTTCTCCACCTCCTGCTCGACAACACCGAACTTAAAGACGCCATCGACGCGCTCACCTTAAAGGCAGTGCTGATTCTGGGGCATTTTTCGCCGGAGCGACAGTCCGTCCTCGCTGCCCTGCAAGGGGAACTGCGCCGGCGCGATCACCTGCCCATTGTCTTCAACTTTGCCGGTAGCGAAACCCAGACGACGATCGAAACGGTCAGGGCTCTGGCGGGCCTGTCGAGGTTTGTCATCGCCGATCTCGCCGATGGCAGGAGCATCCCTGCACAGCTGCACACGACCGTCTCCGAGTTGGACAACCGGGCGTTCGTGCTCATCGCCGAAAAAAGCAGCCGAATACATGGACAAGTTGAAAATTTCTTGAATCGGGTGAACGTTGTGCAAGCCATCTTCGAGTACAGTTCACCGGAACACTTGATGGCATCGCTTGTGGAACGAGTGGTAGCTTCCGCCCAGGCGTGGTCCGAGCAGTTGTGCAACCGGCACACAAGGCCCATCACAACCCCTTTACTGTCCGACATTGCTTCGTCGGGTAACTGAGCAGTTTTCAGATGCCGAATGGCCAACTTTGATCTATGAGTACCGTTGTCTAACTTCCTGCAGACTGGTACCGGGGGCAGAGCCGCCACCTGTAGCCGGGTGCGACGATTTTTATGGAGGCTGATGCGGGAGATACTCAGGTGGAAAGTCAAGCTAATTCGCAGGACAAAGTGGCGGCGGGTGCAGCGAGAAAAGGCACTCTGGCTGGTCTATTTGCGGTTCGAGGCGATGCGGAGAATGCTGTACGTGATTTGATGCGCGCTGGTTTTGCAGACGAGCAACTTGGTTTTGAGAGCCGGGCGGCAACGGGAACTCGCCCTGACGACGTGCTGGTACGCCCGCCGGGAGGGGGAGCGGCGGGTGATGCCCTGCGCGGAGCAGGCTTGAACGTCAGCCGAAGCACCCCCGTCGAAGATGGGCTGACCGGTCCCCCCGCTGGGCGGGATGTGGGCAAGCGCCACTTTACCTCTCCGTTCATCGACGATCTATCGGAACCCGCCCGGCACTACCTGCAAAGCAGCGTCCAGAGTGGAGCGATGGCGGTATTCGTCCAGGCTGCTGAGCGCTTTGAAGAAGCAAAGGCGATCCTCTTAGAACACGGTGCTGATATCCACGCCTGAGGCCCCGCTTATCAGCCAAGACCTCCACAGCGGTGGCAGTTAAAAGGGCAGATCGTCTTCCTCGTCGATTACAGGCGGCGGAGCGCTGGCCGGGGCCGGCTCGTCGCTGGTTTCACCGTCGAAGTTGACCACCGCGCCGTTGAAAAACTCTGCCAGGCCGTGGGCGGCCCGGTCCAGTTCGTCCGGCTCCTCGATTGTCTGGGGAGAACGCGGCTCCGGTAGGGGGGGCGAGACAGCAGGCGGGGGTGCCGGCTCTGGAGGAGCAGAGGCAGGAGGGCTGAAGCTCACCGGCGGCGGGGTGTAGCTGTCCGCCGGTGGGGGCGGTGCGCTCGGGGCAACCTGGGGCTCCTTGCCGACGGCGAACTTGATATCGACGGCGGTGCCCAGAAATTGCTGGAGGACTTCTTGAATTTGCTTGAGGCGCTTCGGTTCACTCGCCCGCTTCACCAGAGCCGCCGAGTTAAAGCCGATCACAACCTGCCTGGCGGTTTGCTCGTAACAGAAGCTGGAGGACATCAGGCTCTGGGTCGGCTGAGGAATCAACCTCAGCCACTCCTGCCAGCGGTCGCGCAGCAGAGCGGGGGTGGCCGGGATGGCGGGTGGTGGGGCCGAAGTCGGCGGTGGAGGGGGAGGCGGAGGACTGGCAGCAGGGGGAGGAGCAGGCGGAGCGGGGGACGGCGGAGCGGGGGGAGGAGGCACCGCCGGTTTGGAAGCTGGAATACTGGCTGGAGGCGGAGCAGTAGCGGTGGCTGGAGGTTTTGGAGCCGGGGAGGGTAGCGGCCTCGCTGGAGTTTCAGTGCGCTCTGCTGGGGGGGCAAGCAGACTCAGCAGGCTCACCTCCAGCCACAACCGGGGCTGGGTCGAAGCTTTAATTTGCGGCTCGGCCTGGCGCAACCGTTCCTGCAGTGCCAGAAGTTGGGCGGCGCTATAAAATTTTGCCCGCTCGACGAGCTGCTGCCAGGTAGGAGCGGTGAGGGCAACTAGGTCGCGCCGGTCAGGAGCAGTGAGGGCAATCAGCAGATCGCGGTAAAAGCCCAGCAGATCCTGCAGCACCTGCAGGGGCTCCTTGCCGCTGTCGAGCAGGCGGCGCACCTGCTCGATGAGCGCGGTGCTATCCGCTGCCTGAATGCTGTCTACGAGCGCGAGCAATTCTCGCTCTGGCACCGCGCCCACCAGTTGCCAGACGCGCTCCGCATCGATCACCCCGTCTAAGAGCGCGAGCTGATCGAGCAGGCTCTCGGCGTCGCGCAGACCGCCCTGGGCGATCTGGGCTACCAGTTCGAGCGCTTCGGTCTCGACGTTGATATTTTCTTTGAAGGCAATCGCCTCCAGGTGATCGACCATCTCGGTGAGCGGAATGCGCCGAAAATCGAAGCGCTGGCAGCGCGAGATCACTGTCGGCAGCACCTTCTGGGGGTCGGTGGTGGCGAGCACAAAAGTGACGTGGGCGGGCGGCTCTTCGAGGGTCTTGAGCAGGCAGTTGAAGGCTGCCGAGCTGAGCATATGCACCTCGTCCAGGATGTAAATTTTTCTGCGGCTCTGGACGGGAGCGAACTGGGCGCGCTCAATCAGTTCGCGAATATTATCGACGCCGGTGTTGGAGGCAGCGTCGATCTCGATCACATCGAGGGCGCTGCCCCCCGCAATCGCCAGGCACTGCTCGCAGGAACCGCAAGGATCGGGCGTCGGACCGGCGATGCAGTTGAGCGCCTTGGCGATCAGCCGGGCGGTGGTCGTCTTGCCGGTGCCACGGGAGCCTGTAAATAAATAAGCGTTGGCGATCCGGTTGGTTTTAAGAGCGTTGGTGAGGGTGGCGATGATCGGCCCCTGACCCACCACGTCGCCGAAGCGCTGGGGCCGATACTTGTGGTGCAGAGGCTCGTAGACCATGGCGGGGTACGCTCGAACGTTCCACTATTATCGCCACCGGAGCGCTACAGCTATCTCACCTATTATCGCCACCGGAGCGCTACAGCTATCTCACCCTGCGCCGGGGCATTCGCTACGAGCGCGGCTGGGTAGAGTGGTGCGACAAGGCGCTCACTGCCCTGCGCTCGCCAGTTTCTAAGCAGGACGGTTGATCTGGACCGTTACAATCAAAAGCTGATCATCCGGAGGAGTCCCACTGTAATGCCCCTGCCCCGCACCGTCGTCCTCAACGGCAGTTACCTGTCGCTGCGCCCGACCGGCATCGGCCAGTACATCCTCAATCTGTTGCGCTGCTGGCAGCAGGAAGGGCGGCCCCTGCGCGCCTTATTGCCGGAGCAATATCTATCCGCTGGACCGAAAGCGCACAGCGAGATTGTCCGTACCCCCGGCCACCTGGCGCGGCTGGGCTGGAACCAGTTCGTGCTGCCGACAAAGTTGCGCAAGGGCGAGGTGCTCTTCAACCCGGTGCCGGAAGGCTCCGTTCTCAGTCCTTGCCCGCAGGTGAGCACTGCCCATGACGTGATTCCGCTCATCTTCCCAGAATTTTTTCCGCGCAAGCAGGCGTACTTTCGGTATCTGGTGCCCGCCTGCCTGCGCAGTTCCACCCACATTCTCTGTGACTCGGCGCAGACCAGGGCCGATCTGGTGCGCTTTTATGATCTCGACCCGGCGAAGATGAGCGTCGTGCCCCTCGCCTGCGACCGCTCGCGCTTCTATCCGCGCCCTGTATTGCCCGAACGGCTTGCGCGCTACGAGTTGGCTCCTGGCAACTATTTTTTTTATGTCGGTGCCCACGAGCCCCACAAGAACCTCGCCCGGCTCATCGAGGCGTTTGCCCAGGTAGCTGGAGAGTGGCCGGGGGTGCTCGCCATCGCCGGGGCGTTCGACCCGCGCTACACTCCGGCCCTGGTCCGGCTCACCGAAAAATTGCAGATTGCCCATCGCGTCCGCTGGCTCGACTATCTCGACCCCGACGATCTTCCCTGCGTCTACAGCGCTGCCCATGCTTTCGTCTTCCCAAGCCTCTACGAAGGCTTTGGCCTACCGGTGCTGGAGGCGATGGCCTGCGGCACAGCGGTGCTCGCTTCCGCACGGGGCTCACTGGCGGAGGTGACAGGTGAGGCAGCGGTGCTGGTCGAAGCCGAATGCCCGGATGCGATCGCTGACGGGATGCGGCAACTATTGGAACCAGCGGTCCGAGCAGATTACCGCGCACGCGGCCTTGCCCAGGCACAGCGCTTTAGCTGGGAGCGCACCGCCCGCACGAGCTGGGAACTGATCGATAAGGCGAGGGAGGAGACCTAACTCCCCGGCCCCTCCCCTGCCGGGAAGACAAGCCTGCCACTGACTTCACCCATCCCGCCTGTAGCCCAGTTACAGTGAACCCCCCCTCGTATATTGCTATTGGTTCCAAGGTAGCGGTGAGGACTGTGCCCCCCCTTGCGGCTTTGACCGCGTGGAAGAGATTGTCCCCCGCTATCAAGGACCGGCAAAGCTGAACCGTATCGAGTGGCACTGACCACGTATCACGAGGCTAGACTTTTGCCGTCCTGCGGAACTTGCCTACCTCCTCTGAAGCTTCAACTGGAGACACTCATGCAGCGAGACGGTTCACAAAACGACTATCAGCTATTTGTCGGTATTGATGTGGCGGCACTCACTGTCACTGCCGCCTGGCTGCTCACCCACGCAAAGCCTACCGCTGCCATCACACTGCCCCAAACCCCCGAAGGACACTGCCAATTGGCCGAACGCTTACTCGCCGTCTGTCCCACCGCCGCTGAGGTGTTAGTGGTCATCGAAGCCACAGGCTCCTACTGGATGCGACTGGCCACATTTCTGGCGCTCAAAGGTTTTGCCGTCAGTGTGGTCAACCCCGCTCAGTCTCATTACTTTGCCAGGGCACTGCTCAAGCGTTCCAAAAGCGATGCGCTTGATGCCCAGACGCTTGCCCAACTCGCTGCCGCCCTGCAACCTGGTCTTTGGCAGCCGCCGCCTGAGATTTATTACCAACTCCAACAGCGCCTGCAGCATCGCGATGCCTTGCTGCAGCAACGCCAACAACTGCACAACCAGTTGCACGCTCTGCGGCAATTTCCGTTGGTGGTGGCGGCGGTACAAGCGAGTCTGGAGCAGTTGAGCCACACCTTCGATGAGCAGATTGCGCAGATGGAAGCTCAGCTAGAAGCGCTGCTCGCCCAAGACTCGCTTTGGCATCAAGCTGCAACCAAGCTGCGCACTATCAAAGGCATTGGGTCTGTCACCGCTGGGTGGGTGTTGGTGAGTACCCTCAACTTCGGCTGCTGTGCAACGGTGGAAGCGGCGGTGGCCTACGCGGGTCTCGCTCCCCGCTCCCACCGTAGCGGCACCAGCCTTCATAGACCAGAGCGCATCGGCCATGCAGGCAATGCCCGCTTACGCACGGCGCTGTATATGGCGAGCTTGAGTGCGATCCGCTGCAATCAGCAGATTAAAAGCTTTTACCAGCGGCTACGAGCAGCCGGTAAACCGGCAAAGGTAGCGCTTTGCGCTGCGGCTCGCAAACTCTTACACATTGCCTGGGCGGTTGTGAAAACAGACACGCCTTTCGATGCAGAGCACGGCAGGTTGGTTTGCTTGCAGTAGGGCGGAGGAAGAGAAGAAAGGAGGAGGCTGCTTGACTCTCAATACCGTATCTCTTCTCCTCTGCCCGGCGGGGGCAGGGGAGGAGAGCGGGGGGCAGGGGGGGTGTGGAGGGGTGGGGGACGGTTTTGTGGAAAAGCCTGCTTCCAGCAACCCAGCCCGAAACCTGTTTTCTTATTTCATCAACGTTAGAAACCCAGAAAATTTCAGGGAGCCACCGCCTGTGCCGCCCGCAGTCCAACGCTCTCCACACGAGGGGTGATGAATACCAGCCCGAGGGTCCGTCCCTTTGAGAGAAAGGGATTGAGAAAGCCGCCCAGCTCGTAAACCTGTCCGCTTTTGAGCGACTGAGTACTACCGAGCCGCAGGCGGTAAACGTCCGGGGGGAGATTCGGGCGCTCCCGCTCCACCGGGCTGCCCCATTCGAGGCGCGTCTCAAGCACCGTACTGCCGTCCGGCTGGATCGTCGGCTTGAGTGCAAGGACAATCCCGGCTCTGATCGTACTCAGCGTCGCGGACGGCACCGGCCCGGTGCTCGTCGTAGCGAGAGTCTGCAGAACCATGTTGTAGTCTTTTTGAGCATCTAAAAAAGCTTCTCGATCGCTGAGCACCACGAGCTGTGTGTCTGCGATCAGTTTGCCCCGGCCCTGCTTGAGCAGGTCGTTCACCCGCCCAAGCAGGAGGGCTGGATCGCTCGAATCAAGGCCAGCGGCCACCACCTCCGGCAACTCGACGATCTTGATCTGGCAGTTCACCTGCTGCTTTGGGGTCTTTGCGGCCTCCAGATCGACAGTAGCCGCCGATACAGTGGGAAGGGCGTTCGCTGCCCGCATTCCAAAAAAGATGGCGAGGCAGGAGGCAAGAAGACCAATTTTTAGCTGGTCACGTCGTCGTATTTTCATGACGGATTCTCAAGCTGAGCCCCTGGACCAGGGCGGCGCTCAACTTGTTCCCGTAATGGAGATATCGGCAGCGGTGCTCGATAGTGCGCCCCTGAAATCTACCAGACCCGGCAGGCGTTGGCGCGCACCATCGGATCGCCGCTCTTGCAGCCGAAGGCTCTGGCAAATTCGGGCGAATTGGAGACAGTGCCGTTTACCCGGTACTCCGGCAGCGAGTGGGGATCGGTAAGGGCGCGCAGGCGCTTGTCCTCGTCGGTCTGGTTGGAGCACCAGATCTGGCCAAAGCCGATGAAGAAGCGCTGCTCGGGCGTGTAACCGTCAACGCGGCCCGTCGCCTGATCCGCGACAGCTCCGAGCAACTTGCCAGGATCGCTGGGCTGGTTGAGAGCCTGGGTAAAGGTTTTGCCAGGATCGACGGTGGGCCTGGCAGCCGATTGGGCGAGAGTTTCCATCAACGCCATGTAGGCGATGCGCAGCCCGCCATTGTCGGCGACGTTTTCGCCTAAAGTCAGTTTGCCATTGAGTTTGACATCCCCCACTGCCTTGTAGCCGCCGTACTGATCGACCACACAACCGGCGCGCTGCTCGAAGGCTCTGGCATCCGCTGCAGTCCACCAGTCGCGCAGATTGCCTTTGTCGTCGAACTGGCGGCCCTGGTCGTCGAAGCCGTGGGTCATCTCGTGGCCAATCACCGCACCGATGCTGCCGTAGTTGACCGGATCGTCGATGTTGACATCGAAGAAGGGCGGCTGCAGGATGCCCGCCGGGAAGTTGATGTCGTTGTTTTGCGGATCGTAGTAGGCGTTGACCGTCGGCGGCGTCATCTGCCACTCCTGGCGATCGACGGGTTTGCCGATCTTGCTGAGCTGGCGCTGAAACTCAAAAGCGGCGCTGCGCTCGACGTTGCCCAGGTAGTCGCCCGGCTTGATCGTGAGCGTAGAGTAGTCGCGCCAGCGCTCGGGGTAGCCCACTTTTTTGGCGAAGGCTTTGAGTTTGGTTAAAGCCTGCTGCCGGGTGGGCTCGCTCATCCAGTCGAGCTGTTTGATGTCCTGGTTGAGCGCTGTTTCGAGGGCGCTCACCAGTTTGAGAATGCGCGCCTTGCCCTGCTCGCCGAAGGTCTGCTCGGCGTAGATCTTGCCCAGATCTTCGCCCAGATCCCGGTCGGTCGCCTGGACACAGCGCTTCCAGCGCTGTGCGATCTCTTTGGCACCGGTGAGGTACTTGCCGCGAAAGGCAAAGTTGGCATCGACGAAGGGCGCGCTCAGATAGGGGGCGGAGACCCGGATCAGGTGCCAGCGCAGGTAGGTCTTCAGATCCGCCAGCTCCGTCGAGGCCGTCAGTTTACCCAGCGCCTGGGTAAAAGCGGGGATCGACACGTCGAGGCTATCGAAGGCCGGGGTGTTCGCCGCCTTGAAGTAGGCTTTCCAGTCAAACTCGGGGCTGAGGTTTACCAGTTGCTGGACGGTGTACTTGTGGTAGACCTTGTTCGGATCGCGGCGCTGGACGCGATCGAGCGAAGCGGTGGCCAGTTGGGTCTCAAGCTTGAGCACCGTCGCCGCATCTTTTTGGGCCGTCGCCGCCGGTTCTCCTGCCAGGCCAAAGAGCTTTTCGGCGTACTGCTGGTAGACCTTGCGCGTCTCGACGGACCTGGGATCGTCCTTGAGGTAGTAGTCGCGGTCCGGCAGGCCCAGACCGCCTTGATCGAGCCCGGCGATTACCGTGGTCGAGTCTTTGGCATCCGGCTCGGAGGACAACTGGAAAAATACCGGTACGCCGATCCTGTGCAGGTAGGCGACGAGGGCCGGGAGATCTTGTTTGCTCTTTAACCCGGCGATGCGGTCGAGCTGCGGTTTGAGGGGTGCAAGACCGAGGCTGTCGATCTTTTGCTCGTCCATGCAGGCGGCGTAGTAGGTGCCGATCTTGGCGGTGGCACCGGTGGGTTGAGCGGCGGCCTGTTCGAGGATGGTCCGCAACTTCTGGCGGTTATTTTCAGCCAGCACGTTGAAGCGCCCCCAGGTCGATTGGTCCGCAGGGATCGGGTTGTTCTTGAGCCAGCCGCCGCAGGCGTACTGGTAGAAGTTCTGGCAGGCGGGGGTGGAGGTGTCGAGAGCCGACAGATCGAAACTGCCGACGGTGGAGGGCGTTTCCGCCCGGACCGGCAGGGCAAAAGACAGGGTGACGGCGGCGGCCCACAGGCCGGTGGCCACAATTTGGCGCATCGGATTCCTCAAGATGGTGAAACGGGTGAGTGGGACACAAGCTTGTCCGCTTTGCGAGCACCGTCGGTTCCTTGTGAGGACAACTTGCGGACCCACTGCAGCCAATCGATAAGCTAGATTCAGTGCGCACCCGATGTCGTCCTATGTTCCGTAACTTTTTATTGCTGCTATTCGCCGTTCTCCTCCTGCCTGCCCCAGTTCTGGCGGCAGAACCCGCCGAACCGCTCGAAAAGCAGGTGCTCGAAATCATCCAGCGCCACCCGGAGGCGGTCTACAACGCCCTGCGCACCTACAAGCTGCAGGCCGACCGCGCCCAGCAGTTGGGCGAGTGGCGAGAAAACCTCAAAAAGCCCATCCAGGTGAATATTGCCGGTGCCCCGGTGCGGGGCCGGATGGATGCGCCGCTCACCCTGGTCGAGTTTTCAGATTTTCAGTGCCCCTTCTGCGGTCAGGCCCAATCGACGCTGCGCGCTCTTGAGAGCAAGTACAAGGACCAGTTGCGCGTCGTCTACCTCAACCTGCCGCTGCCGATCCATCCCCAGGCGCAAGCCGCCGCTCTCGCCGCCTGGGCCGCCGGTCGCCAGGGGAGGTTCTTCGAGTACCACGACCGGCTTTTTGCCCTCAACGAAAATCTCCAGGCCGACAGCTTCGAGTCCATCGCCCGCGATCTGGGCCTCGATCTGGCCCAGTTCAACCGCGACCGCGAGAGCCCCGAAGCCCTCGCCCGCGTCGCCGCCGACGTGCAGCAGGCGATCGACCTCAAGCTCGACTCCACACCGAGCTTCGTGCTCAACGGCGTACTCATCAAAGGTGCCCGGCCCCTCGCTGACTTTGAAGAGGTGATCAAGCTGGTGCGCCCGCAGCCGGGCTGAGTTGATCGGCGCTCATGAGCGGTAGTGTAACCGTGAAGGTCGCTCCCAGATTGGGGCCAGGGCTCTCGGCTCCCACCGTGCCGCCGTGCAGTTCAACGAGGTGGCGCACGATCGCAAGCCCGAGGCCGAGGCCGCCGAAGATGCGGGTGCTGGTGCTGTCGGCCTGGCGAAAGCGGTCGAAGACGTAGGGCAGAAACTCCGCTGGAATACCGGCACCGCTGTCTGCGACGACGATCCGAGCCTGGTTCTCGCCGCGCTCGATGCTCACCCGGATGCGGCCCTCCTGGGGCGTGAACTTGATCGCGTTCGACAACAAGTTCCAGACCACTTGCTGCAGGCGGTTCGGGTCCGCCACCACCGTGCAGGGCAGGGGCGGAAAATCGGTTACCAGCGCAATCGCCTTGGCCTCCGCTGCCGTGCGCATCGTCTCGATCGCTGCTTCGACGACGCCCTGGACGTTCAGCGGCTGCACCGTGAGGCGCAACTTGCCGGTGATGATCCGCGAGACATCGAGCAGGTCTTCGGTAAGGCGGGCCTGGGCGCGGGCGTTGCGCTCGATCGCGTCGAGGGCGAGCGCCACCCGCGTCTGGTCGAGCTGTCCGCGCCGCAATAACTGGGTAAAGCCCAAAATCGAGTTGAGGGGGGTGCGCAGTTCGTGGGAGACCGTTGCCAGAAATTCGTCCTTCATCCGGTTGGCCGTCTCCGCCCGGTTGCGCTCGCGCTGCTCAGCAGCGTACAGCCGGGCATTGTCGAGGGCAAGGGCCGCCCGCCGAGCGAGATCTTCGGCCAGTTGCAGATCGCCCGGCCCGTAGCGGCGCTCCGATCCGGCAATTGCCAGCGTCAGTGCCCCGAGAAGGCGGCCCCTTGCAGCCAGAGGCACGATCAGCGCCGAGCGAATTCCAAGTTGCTCCAACAACTCCAGATGCTCGTCACTGTAGGCCAGTTCCAGAAGCAACGCTTCTGGAACTTCCTCGAATAGCTCCGCACAACCGGTGCGAATGACGCGGGCCACCCCCCGGCTTGCCAGAGGATCGATCGGGTAGTGCTCACACAGTTGCTGGGCCAGCGCCTCCTTGCATGGATCGGCGTGCAGAGCCGTCAGACAGCGGGGAGTACCGTCCGCTTCGATCAGATCGACGGCGAACCAGTCGGCGATCTGGGGAACGGCCAGCCTGGCCAGACTGGCAAAGGTCGTCTCGACATCGAGGGAACTGGCGAGCACCACGCTCGAATCGGCCAGAAAGCGATAGCGCCTTTCGCTCTGCTCGATCGTCTTGTAGATCACCTGCTCGCGCTGCAATAGAGCGGCGAAGGCATCCTCCGAGCGCCTGCGATCGGTGATGTCGTTGCTGATGAGGATGAGGGAGCTGATGTCGCCCTGCCGGCGGATCGGCCCCACCTGGGAGTGGTACCAGAAGATTTCACCGCTGGGGCTGACGGTGGACGCCTCGTAGCCCATCGCTTCACCGCTGGCAAGTACTTGGGCAAAGACGCGGCGGACGCGCTCGTGGTGCTCCGGTAGCACGTAGTCGTAGATACTCTGCCCGATCATCTGGTCGCGCTCATAGCCCGGCAGCCCCCGGTTGATAAACAGGATCTGTCCCTGCCGATCGACGGTCGTGATCAAGTCTGGGGCGTGCTGCACCAGCGAGCGCCAGCTCTCCTCATAGGGCTCACCTGCCGGGCCGCCGTTGAGGCGGGCGCGGCTTTCAAGAAGCTGAATTTGTAGCTGTCTGCAGGTTTCTTCGAGTTGAAGGACGTGCTCGCGGGTGGCCTGAAGTTCCCCTTCCAGCGGAAGGGATTGGGCGGCATCGCTCATCGCTGGTTCCCCAGGAAGGTAATGATATTCCCGACGCTGCCAGGGGTAGTTGCCCAGCCGAAGGCAAGCGGTTACGCTTCCTATGGTAGCGGAAACTTCCCTCAGCAAGCGCCCCTGACGGACGCTGCCAATTTCAATGTGCCCCGTCTGTGTGGCTCTTGAATAGTGCCTATCAATTCAGTGGACATCGCTCTCAAATACATCTTCAAGATGCCCGAACTTTACTAGATTTTCTCTCGTCATCTCCTCACTCAAAAACAATACATCGTTCGTCTCTACTTCTCATTTGAAGTCGGTGCGGGTGAGTTTCGAGCGGCTGATGCTGGGCCGAGCGCAGATTGCCTTGAAAAGAATTTGCGTATTTCTATCATTAAGGTTGGACCTGCTCAAGCGGGAGTGGCTTCGACCCGCTCGATCAAACTGCACAGGTGCTCGCTGCTTGGATCGTCGAAATCCTTGTGCCGCCACTGGTCGCGGTAGGTTGCGAGTACCCCCTTCAGCGATTGGAGGCGGGAGATCTGTTCTTCCAGTTCGGTAATCTTGTTCTCCAGCAGGGAAACGACCACCGGGCAGGCGGGATCACCCCGGCCCCGCATACTGAGAATCTGGCGAATTTCCGCCAGGGAAAAGCGCAGAATCTGAGCCTTCTTGATAAATTCCAGTCTCCGCTTTGCCGAAGTGTCGTAGTAGCGATAACCGCTCCTGCTGCGTTGGGCCGGTTCGAGAAGCCCCAAACTCTCGTAGTAGCGGATCGTGGCCACCGCCACCCCGCTTAGATGGGCGAGTTCGCCGATCTTCCAGAGCTGAGCACCGCCTGCTTCTTGAAGCTTTTGCTCGACACCTATGCCCATGCCCACCGCCGGGTAGAGATCTCATCTTAACCCTTGACTCTCAAGTTCACTTGAGGGTCTAGCCTGAAAGAAGCAAGGGAAGGCAGGGCGATGCAGATGCAACTGAAGATTCCGGCGATGCACTGCGGCGGTTGTGCCCAGGCGGTGAGACGGGCTGTGCTGGAACTAGATCCCGGTGCGCAGATAGATGTGGATCTACAAGCGCGCACGGTGCAGATCGAATCGAAGCACCCGGAGGAGAACCTGCACCAGGTTCTCGCCGAAGCGGGCTATCCGCCGGAGAAGGCGGGGGAAGCTGAAGGTTACGGGCAACAGGCCATAGCGGACGACAGCAGCACCGAAGCTGTAGACGAGCAGGAGGCGGTGTACCGGCGGACGATGGGCAAATTTGCCTTTGCGGCGGCGATTGCGGTGCCGGTGCTGCTCGTGGGACTGGGAGATTATGTTCCGGCCCTGGCCAGGCTGCTGATGCCTTACCAGCAGGTGGTCGGCCTGGTTTCGGCGGTCCTCAGCCTGGCGGTCCTTGCCTGGTCGGGGGCGGAGTTTTTTAAGGGAGCCTGGCACAACTTCCGCAACCACAACGCCAATATGGACACGCTGATTGCCCTGGGAACCGGGGCAGCGTGGCTCTACTCGTTCTTTGTCGTCGTCGCACCGGGGCTTTTTCCGGTGTCGGCGCGCGGCACGTTCTTCGATGTCGCGGTGGTGGTGACTGCCCTGGTACTGTTGGGTCAGGCGCTCGAAGCGCGGGCCCGTGGCCGGGCCAATGCCGCTTTGGGAGCCCTCCTCGATCTGCAGGCCAAGACGGCGCGGGTGCTCCGCGACGGCCAGGAAATGGACCTGCCGGTGGCCCAGGTGCGGGTGGGCGACATTCTGCTGGTGCGGCCCGGCGAAAAAGTGCCCGTGGACGGAGTGATTGTCCAGGGCGAATCGGCGATCGATGAATCGGTCGTCACCGGCGAATCGGTGCCGGTGGACAAAAAATCTGGCGACGGGGTGATCGGCTCCAGCCTCAATACGACCGGTGCTTTTCGGATGCGGGCCACCCGCGTCGGTGAGGAGACTACCCTCGCCCAAATCGTGCGTCTGGTGGGCGAGGCCCAGAGTACGAAGGTACCGATTGCCCGCCTGGTGGACACCGTGTCGCGCTACTTCGTGCCCGGCGTGGCGATCGTCGCTATCCTCACGTTTTTAGTCTGGTTCAACCTCGGTGCGCCCCTCAATCTGGCGGTGGTGACGGCGGTGACGGTGCTCGTGATCGCCTGTCCCTGTGCCCTGGGGCTGGCGGCTCCTATTAGTCTGGTGGCGGGACTGGGCAGAGCCGCCGAAAACGGCGTGCTGGTGCGCAATGGCGAGGCACTTGAGACGGCTTCCAAGCTTACGACGATCGTGCTCGACAAGACCGGCACGATCACCCTCGGCAGACCGGAGTTGACCGATGTGCTGCCTGTGGCCGGGTTCAATCTGGATACATTGCTGGCTCTGGCCGCCGCCGCTGACCGCAACAGTGAGCATCCGCTCGCTACCGCCATCGTCAAAGGCGCTCAGGCGCGAGGCACCCAAGCGGCTGAGCCCGAACGCTTCCGGTCCATTCCTGGCCAGGGCGTCGAGGCAACAGTTGATGGGCGAACGGTGCTGGTGGGCAATGCCCGGCTGATGGAGGCCCAGAACGTGGCGATGGCAGCCTTCCAGGGCGATGCGGCGCGGCTGGCCAACTCGGGCAAGACGGCGATGTTCGTGGCGGTGGACGGGCAGGCGGCGGGCATTCTCGCCGTGGCAGACACGGTGAAACCCGATTCGCTCGCAGCGATCCGGGCTTTCGCTCGGATGGGCATCGAGGTGGCAATGATCACCGGCGACAACGAGCGCACGGCTCAAGCCATTGCCCGGCAGGTGGGCATTGAGCGGGTCATAGCCGGGGTGCAGCCCCAGGACAAGGCCCAGCAGGTGCAACGGTTGCAGGGCGAAGGGCGCACCGTCGGCATGGTCGGTGACGGGGTAAACGACGCTCCGGCTCTGGCCCAGGCGGATGTTGGTTTTGCGATCGGTACGGGCACCGACGTTGCCATCGAGGCGGCGGACATCACCCTGGTTGGCGGCTCGTTGCGCTCGGTGGTCTACGCCATCCAGATCTCGCGGGCCACCCTGGGCAACATCAAGCAGAACCTCTTCGGCGCTTTTATCTACAACAGTCTGGGCATCCCGGTGGCGGCGGGGCTCTTTTATCCGCTGTTTGGCTGGCTGCTCTCGCCCATCCTCGCCGGGGGAGCGATGGCTCTTTCGAGCATTACCGTCGTACTCAACGCCAGCCGCCTGCGGCTTTTTGCTCCCAAATCCGTTTCGGAGGCATAACTCATGAATGCCATTCAACTACTTGTCAATCTCATTGGCTTTGGCCTGATCGCTGCGATTGTCTGGTGGTTCTTCTTCTACAAGAACCAGGCCGCCACAGCGCGCCGTTCAGCAGGCGATTTGCAGGAAGTCGATATCACCGTGCGGGGCGGCTACAGTCCCGCCCAGATCGTCGTCGAAGCGGGCAGGCCCGTGCGGCTTCACTTCACCCGCAAAGAATCCTCCGCCTGCAGCGAGGAAATCGTCTTTCCCCAGTTCGGCAAGCGCGCCCGTCTGCCGGAAAATCGTACCGTTACCCTCGAAGTCACCCCCGAGCGGCCCGGCGAGTACGAATTTGCCTGCGGCATGAACATGCTCCACGGCAAACTCATCGCCCGCTGAGGAACAGCGCCAGGCGCTGAGCGAAAATATACGTATTATCAGCGCCAGACTGGCGACTCCTGATGAACGACGACAGTACCAAAACGGCTACTTCTGCAGTTGTAGATTGGTTGAAAGCCATGCCCTCTCTAGCTTTTACCGGTAGAAGTGCGCAACACTTACAAAAGCAGTCCGGCTATAACTCAGAAAGCTCGGTGCCCGTTGCCTTTTCGATATCTGCCCAAGCGTTCTGATAGGCGACCACGGTGTCGAGATAGGCGGAGCGAATCTGCTGGTCAGATTGCTGGGCAAGGATGACAGTCGCCAGCCCAGCCTTGCCGACCTCATAGCTGCGTCGCGCCAATCGAACCACCTCGGCAGAATCAGGAAGCAAGCGCTTTTGGTATCTGCGAATGTTTTCCTGGGCGGTTGTGAGATCCTGATAAGCCGTTTGTACCTCAGCGGCGATCTGGGCACGGATCGCCGTAGTCTGTAATTCTGACTGCTCGATAACAGCTTCAGCCTTAAAGATCTCACCTCGCTGGTTGTAGAACACAGGCAGAGGAATATTGGCACCGATGAGCAATCCCTGAGTCTGTGGGTCGCCAATATTGTTTGCGGTGAAGGTGATACCCATGATTGCCTGCACATCCGGCGTTCGTAGCGAATCAGCAACCCGCAACTGGGCACGGGCGACAGCAGTTTGCTGAACTGCAACGCGCAGATCGAGCCGGTGGGCGTAGGCGCGCTCCAGCAATTCCTCGGCGGAGGGTATCCGGGTGTTCTGAGTCGGAGTAAGCTCGGTTTTCTGAATATCGAGATTAAACAGGCTCTTGTCGCGCACATCGAGAGCAGTTTGGGGGCTTTCGCCCAACAAAGCATTGAGTTGCACCCGTGAGCGCTGAACGCGGCTGAGGGCAGTGGTGCGCTGGGGCTCGCCCTGGTTGCGGGCCAGCTCAGCTTGAAATAACTCCGCCTCAGCCACTGCCCCGGCATTGAATCGCTTGCGCACCAACTCCACTAATTGCCTTAACAACCGGATTTGCTCATCGATGGCCTGAACCTGGGCTTCAGAGGTGGCGAACTCGGCGTAGGCCCGCCGTACTTGAGAATGGATATCAAAGCGTTGGGCGTTCAGCTGCAGCTGAGTCAATTCGTATTCATTTGCCGCGAGCTGCAACCGAGCGTCTCGCTTTCCTCCCAATTCAAATGTCTGGGCTATGCTCACCTGCTGAAGATTATTGAAGAGGGCATAAGCATCGAAGAAACCGTAGGCTACTGAGAAGATCGGGTTGGGGACGGCACCGGCAATGGTAATGTCGGCTTGACCGATTTTGAGGATACGACGGGCCGTTACCAGTTGTGGATTGCGCTCGTCAGCCCGAGCGAATGCTTCGCTGAGAGTCAACTGGAAGCCAGAGGGAGCTTGCACCTGGGCGCAGGCTGAAATCCCAAAATCTGGTATTCCGAGCAGAGCAGCGAGAAAGATACCTGGGAGTTTTGACAACCTCATCGCAGCAATCCCTTTGAATGCTTCTATTTACTGGTTGACAAGTTGAATCGCGCGTCCATGCAACTCGACGCTGCCTTTGACTGCTATCTTTTCTCCGGGGGCAAGGCCAGATTTTACTTCCACCTGCGAATCAAAGGTGCGACCGAGGATGAGACGGCGCTCTTCGTAAGTATGGTGGTCTTGCTCGACGTAAGCAACATAAGTCTCGCCGCTTTTTTGAACCGCAGCTGTAGGCACCGCGAGCACTGAAATGCTACCTGAAAGCAGAGTGAGGCGAGCGAACATCTGGGGCTTGAGTCTACCACTAGAGTTGTCGATAGTCGCTCGCACTGCCAGGGTACGCGTTTGCGGATCGAGGCCGGGTGCGATGTAGTCAAGTCGGCCACTGAAGGTTTTGCCGGGGTAACTATCGACGCGGGCCGTTGCAGGCAGCCCGATCCGGGTTGAAGCGATATCTTTTTCGAACACCTGGGCAATGAGCCACACCTTCGTCAAATCCGCTACGACAAACAGCGGCTTACTACCATCCACAAGTTCGCCCGGATTGAAATTGCGTGCTGCGATGATGCCAGAGCGAGGAGTACGGACCATCACAGTGTTGTCAACCTTTTGCTCGCGCACCACTCGATTCGCCTCGCCTGGACCCATCCCCAAAAGCCGCAGCCGCTCAGAAGCAGTGGTGATTAGGGCATGGCGCTTGCGGACGAGACTGTGCAGAACAGCTGCTGCCTTTAGATACTCGCTTCGTGCCTGCTCAAAATCGGCGCGGACACCAACTTTTTCGGCCAAAAGCTGCTTTTCTCGCTCGAAGGTGCTCCTAGTAAGAGTCAATTGCACCTGGTCTTGCTCGCGCTCGGCGTCGAGTTCGAGAATCTGCTGGAGCAACTCCGATTCAATCTGAGCCACCTCGCTGCTGCGCAGGATGGCAAGCAGTTGACCGGCTACCACTCGCTCGCCAGGTTGGACAGCGATCCGCTCGACTCGCCCCGATACAGGGGAAGCGATCTCCGTAGTACGGTCAGCAGCGCTTTGAACCTGACCGCTTGCAACGATCTCAACCGGGAGAATGCGCTTCGTGACCGTAGAGGTGGTGATCTGGACCTGGCGAAGTTCACCGGCTTCGAGTCGAAGCCGCACAGGTCCGTCGGCCTTCGACGGTTTCGCCCGGGGTTGGGCGCTGGAGATTTTCGCGGTGCAACTGGTGAGTAAGCTACCGAGGAGCAGTGCAATCAGCAGTGGAAGCTTCACTTGACAGCTGTCTCCCGAATTTCAATGGGCAATGGGTCCGCTTGCTCCTGCGCCGTGTTGGGGGACGGTGCAAAGTAGCGGTAAAGGGTTGGCAGGACCAGTAATGTAAGTGCCGTAGCTGACACCAGTCCACCAATAATCACGATGGCGAAGGGTTTTTGGGTTTGCGCACCAATTTCGTTAGATAGCGCCGCAGGCAGCAGTCCTAGGGTGGCAACTGTTGCAGTCATCAGCACTGGGCGCATTCGGGCCACTGCCCCTTCAAAGACTGCTTCTTGCAGTTCCAGGCCCCGGCGTTGCAGCTCGCCCACGCAGGAGACAAGCAAAATGCCATTTTGAACGGCCACCCCAAAAAGAGCGATGAAGCCGACCCCCGCCGATATCGAGAAGTACGTGCCCGTGAAGAATAGCCCCAGCACCCCGCCAATGGCCGCCAGCGGTACGACCGCGAAGACGACAGCAGCGCTCCTGATGGTGCCAAAAGCAGCATAGAGGATTCCCAGAATGATGAGGATAGTCACCGGCAACACGACCGCGAGTTGGGCAAGGGCCTCCTGCTGCCGCTGGAACTCGCCGCTCCAGATAATTCGATAGCCAGATGGAATCTGAATTTCGGACGCGACTCGACGCTGGGCGTCAGCCACCGCAGCTGCCAGATCCCGACCGCGCACGTTGGCCCGGATGGTCGAAAGTCTTGAACCCGCCTCGCGCCAGACCTGGGTGGCACCGTCTACTTCTTTAAGCGAGGCCACCTGGGCCAGGGGAATTTTGGTACCCGCCGGAGTATCGATCAGCACGCGGGCGAGTGCTGTCTCACTGTCGCGATAGGACGGAGCGAGGCGGACAGAGAGGTCGAAGCGTCGCTCCCCTTCGATGATCGAAGTGGCGACTTTGCCAGCCATCGCCGTTTCAACCAGAGCCTGCAAGTCGGAGACATTCAGGCCATAGCGCGCAGCCTGGGTGCGGTCGATTGTGACGGCGAATTGCGGTTGGCCCAGCAGCGGATCGACGATCACATCGACAATCCCCGGTGTCTGGCGCATGAGCCTGCCCACCCGGCTTCCGAGTTCTTCCAGCTTCAGCAGATCAGGACCGGCGATCTTGGCCACCAGTGAACCCTGGACACCCGAGAGTGCCTCGTCGAGCATCATCTGGATGTACTGGCTGAAGTAGTAGTCCACTCCAGGAATCTGTTCGAGATCACGGCGCATTGCAACGATGAGTGCATTTTTGTCCGCGTGGAACGCGGAGCGCCATTCACGGGCCGGTTTGAGGTCCACGAAGTATTCTTGATCAGCGAATCGCATCGGGTCGGTCCCGTCGTCCGGTCCACCTTCCTGGGAGAGAACCTGTACAACTTCCGGATAACGAAGCAGGCAATTGCGCACCTTGCGCGCCACGGCAACGGAATGTTCAAGGGTGACCGAGCCGGGTTTAATCGTGGTGCGTAGCCAAATGTTGCCCTCGTCGAGGTGGGGCAAGAACTCGCTGCCCAACTGCAAGAAAACCAGCGCAGCGACCACCGAGGCGGCTACAGCTCCGCCAATCACAGGCGCGGGATGAGCAAGCGACCAGCGCAGCGAGGGGATGTAGAGGCGGCGAGCAAAATGCACCACCGGGCTTTCGCGCTCGACGAGGGGTTTACCCACCAAAAAGATCGCGCACAGAACCGGGATAAGGGTGAGGGCAGCCACAGCCGCTCCCAAAAGGGCAGCGACCATCGTCAGTGCCAAGGGGCGAAATAGTTTTCCTTCTACCCCGCCAAAAGTGAAGATGGGTAGGAAGGTGACAACGATGACACCGATGCCGTAGAGTACGGGCCGACCGACTTCCTGGGCGGAGTGGGTCAAAAGTTGCAAGCGCTCGCGCATGCTCAACTGCTGCCCTTCGCTCGCCAGGCGACGCACAATGTTTTCGCTCATCACCACCGCCCCGTCTACCAGGATGCCGAAATCGATCGCCCCCAGCGACAGCAAATTCGCCGGAACTCCCGCCAGACTCAAGACGATGAAGGCCACCAGGACCGATAGGGGAATGACACAGGCAGTGATGAGCGCCGATCGACCGTCGAACAGAAAGAGCCACAGCACAGCGATCACCAGGGCGATGCCCACCGCCACGTTCTCACCGACCGTGTGCAAGGTGTTGTTGATCAGACCCAGGCGGTCGTACAGGGGCACGAGCTTGACCCCTTCGGGCAGACGGGAGCGGATCTCCGGAAGCTTTTTGTAGAGACTTTCGAGCACTTTCGAAGGATTCTCGCCCGAGCGCATCCAGATGATTCCCTCGATCACATCCTCCTTGGTATCCAGACCCACCTGCCCGCGCCGCACCCTGGGGCCGACGGTTACCTCGGCAACATCGCGCACCAGCACCGGCGTTCCGGCGCTCGGGGTGGCGACGACCACCGCAGCGATGTCAGCCTGACCTGCAAGCAGGCCCAGCTCGCGCACGATGAAAGCCTGGTTGTTTTTTTGAATGAAGCCGCCGCCTGTGGTGGCATTAGAGTTGGTGAGCGCCTCGTAGACCTGCTGGAGGGTGACGCCGTGCGCCTGCAACCGTTCCGGATCGACGTTTACCTGATAGGTTTTGGTGGGGCCACCCTGACTGATAACATCGATCACTCCTGGAATCTGCCGGAACGCCTTCTCCAGCTCCCACTCCTGAATGGCCCGCAGCCCCATCGGCGTGTAGTAAGGACTCTGGAGGGTGTAGCGGTAAATTTCGCGCACCGAGCCGCCGACATCCGCGTCGAGCCCCGGCTGGGCATCCTCCGGCAAGTCTGCCCCGGCAATCCTTTCGAGCACCTGCTGGCGGGCAAGGCTGGTGGGTGTGCCATCCTTGAATGTCATGGTCACAATCGACAAACCGTAGAGCGAGATCGACCGCAAAGCCGTCTGGTTGGGAATGCCATTTAGCTCTTTTTCTAGAGGCACCGTCACAGCGCGCTCGACCTCCTCGGTGCCCTTGCCTGGATATAGCGTGATCACTCGCACCAGCGGATCAGACAACTCTGGATAAGCCTCCAGGGGCAAGAATCGCCAGGCCAGGCCGCCTACGATCGCTATCGCCAGGGCGAGGACGATTGTCAACCAGCGTTTGGCCAGAGCGAACCCGATCAAGCGCTCGACTGGATGATTTGTAGTCATGCCCATCTCCGTTGTGCAAAATCCAGCGGTGCTCACGCACAGCCAGCAAGCTCAGGTGCGAAGAAAAATTTCTCCGTTAGTTACAAAGCGTAACAAGGAAAGCCAAATTATGAAATAGGTATGAAAACTTAAATTGCTTTGGCCAGGCTTTCCTTCAAGGAGTTTGCTGCAGCAGATCCAGGCAGTGAGGAATCAGATCCGCACATAGCAGCGCTACACAGGCAAAGGCCAGCCAGGTAACTGCCAACCGCCAGCCCGGCACAGTTGGCCGTGGGCCGGGTACCTCGCCATGCAGACCGATCAAGTGTTCCAGGCGCTCCTCGAAGTCTTCGCCGGTAGTCGCGCACGGGCAGGCGTCACCGCTCGGGACGTGTTCTTCCAATACTTTCAGCAAAATGTTCGCCAGTCTGAGCGGTTGACCGGTCAAGCTCGCCGCCATCTCGTCGGCAGCAAGTTCGCGTTCCCGGACGAACCCTTTGTAAGCTCGTCGGCCTAAGCGGATCCGAGACGCCGCCGTTGACAAACCAGCAGCGATGGCAGCGAGCAAATTGTCCTGCCGGGCAACGTGCGCCAGCTCGTGGGCGAGCACTGGGCGCAACTGCTCCACCGACAACTGCTCGAAGTACCAGCTGGACAGATAGACTACCGGCCGGCGAAAACCCATGACTAGGGCGACGGGTTTTTGGGTGAGCAGACGTCGCAGGAGTGGCGCGTCCATCCCGGCCTCCGCTGACAAGGTGTCGAGCAAAACCTGTGCTTCGCTCACCTGCGCGTCTGTGCGAGAACAGGCCCGCAGTTGATCAGCAAGACGCAGGTGGCGCAGGATGTACACGCAAACGCCCGGAATGGTGAGTGCTGCGAACCCCAGTAGCGGCCACAGCGGCAGCCCAGCCAGGCCATGAGCGATCCAAGCAAGACCTCCCGCCTGCAAGTCTTCCAGAATGTGCCATAAGACGAGGCAACCGGTGGCTGCAGGAGCGGCCAGTTCGATGAGCTGTGCCTGCCGCCTGCACTCCCATCGCCGCTCGTCACGCAACCGCACCCGCGTCCAGTACCCGAGGCCCAGTGCGAAAGTTGCCCCCCCAAGCACGGGAAAAAGCAGTTCAACGAGCATCCTCCTCCCCCTCAAGTCGGCGCACCCGTTCGCGCAACTGCCCCAGCTTCCCAGGGCCACCGCTTACCTGTCGGCGCTCATCGAGTAAAGCGCAAAGCGCATCAGGGAATTCTCCCAGAAGATTGTCCAGAACATGGCCTAGAACGTGGTGCAAGAAATCCTCTCGACTCATCGAAGGCAGGTAGAACCGTGTTTTGCCGTTTTTGAAAACGACTTTGAGCAAATCCTTTTCGGCCAGAGCCGTCATCGTTCCCACGATCGTCTGGTGGGTTGGACCCCCGCTCTGTGACAGAAGCAGGTGAACATCTTTGCCAGACATAGGGTTGGTTGCCGACCAGACGACCTCCATAATTTCTGCTTCGAGATCCCCGAGCACCTTCTTGAGACCCGTCTGGTTTGGACGAAACACAGCGTGGATATTTGCCAGATCCATTGCGATTTCTTAGTGCGACGCGGGCGAGAACGGTTCTAATTCACATATTTCGGAGGGCGTCCGAATTTGTAGAAATTCGGACTACACTCGAAATAGTTGCATTGTAACAGGGGGAAGGTAGGCGGATGCGGAACCGGTTTGCCTCGAAGCTCGGGTTCCTGCCTTTGCTGGTACTCCTAGTAGCGTGTTCGGCACCTGCAACGCAGGTACCCATCGGGGAGACGGCCAGAGCGGCACGGGAGCCGAGTGTGGTCGCACTTACCCCAGAGATGGTCGAGCGGGCTGGTGTGCGCACAGCTACCGTCCGTCGAAGGCCGTTACTTGGTACAGAAACTTATAGTGCGACGGTGGAGCCGACGCGTACGGGGGCAGCGGTGGTTGCTTCACTGGTCAACGGCACCGTCACCAGGCTGCTCGTCGATCTTGGTCAGAGCGTGCGCCAGGGCCAGGCGCTGCTGGAGATGGTAAGTCCAGAGGCAGGCCAGGCGAAGGCGGAGTACCGCTCGGCTCTCGCCCGCCTGGAGCAGGCGAAGACGCGGTCCAATCTTGCCCAGACCCAGGTGGATCTGGCCGGGGCCGCCGTACAGCGCGAAAAGCTGCTCGTCGCAAAAGGGATCAGCGCCCTGCAGTCACAGCAGGAGGCTGAGGCGCGGCTTGCGGGGATTCGGGCAGATCGGGCGACTGCCCGTTCAGATGTAGGTGTCGCGCAGGCAGCGGCGGCGGCAGCGGCTTCTCGATTGCGCGCGTTCGGCCTGGGTGCCGGACAGTTGCGCCAGATCGCCCAGGGTGAAGATCTCGACCCGCGCCTGTTCGTGGTGAGTCCCATTGCTGGCAGGGTGATTGCGTTGCAGGCGCAATTGGGTCAGGCGGTGGCACTCACCGCGCCATTGATGACGGTGGGAGATCTCGATCGGGTCTACGTGCAGTTGCTGGTACCCCAGGCGCGTCTGGCAGAACTGAACCCTGGCGATTTGGTGCGGTTTATGAGCGAAGTGGCACCGGGACGAACTTTTGTCGGGCGGGTGCTCCGCCAAGCCCAGAGCCTGGATCCAACCACACGCAACGCTGAGGTGCGCGTGGAGATCGCCAATCCGGGAAGTGTGCTCAAACCAGGGACGCTGGTGCAGGCGACGGTGCGTACCCGGCTGGCCGGCGATGCTATCGTCCTCCCGGCCACCGCTCTGCAACAAGTCAAAGGCAAGGACGTAGTGTTCGTGAAAATCGGACCAAATACCTTCCGCGCCCGCCCGGTCGCTGTCGGGCAAAAGACTGCCGAAGCTGCCCAGATCCTCCGTGGGGTAGCAGCCGGGGAATCAGTGGTGACGAATGGCTCTTTCTCGATTAAGGCGGAACTACTCAAAGCCTCGCTCCAGGAAGAGGAGTAAGTATAGATGAGCAATGCACGAACCCAAACGGCTCCCGATGCACAGCTTCAAACCATTCCGGAGGCGAAAGGCATCGCCAGATGGGTTTACAGCGCCCTGCGCCAGCGGGTGCTCATCCTGGCCCTGTTACTCGTTGTGCTGGGTATAGGCGTTACCTCCCTGCTCAAAGTCAAGGTCAACTCGGTGCCCGACATCTCTAACCTGCAGGTCACCGTCACTGTGAATGCCCGTGGCCTGGCCCCACAGGAAGTAGAGCAGTACGTCACCTATCCGGTCGAGCTGAATCTGCAGAATCTTCCCCGGCTGCAGTATGTCCGGTCGGTTTCCAAATACGCTCTATCCCAGGTAACTGCCATTTTCGAGGACGGCACCGATATCTATTGGGCCAGGCAACAGGTAGCCGAGCGCCTGCGCGGCGTTCAAGAACAGTTCCCCGCCGGGCAAATCGACCTGGAACTGGGTCCCATCGCCACGGGTCTGGGAGAAGTACTCATCTTTCGCGTTCAGGGGCCGGGTTACAGTTTGATGCAACTGCGCGACATCCTCGACTGGCAGATCGCACCGGTGCTGCGGGGCGTGAGCGGGGTAGACACTGTGGACACGATGGGGGGCGCTGCCAAGGAGTACCAGGTGCGTCTTTTACCGGACAAGCTGCGTGGGTACGCCCTGACCCCCGCCCAGGTGATGGATGCCCTGCGAAACAGTAACCAGAATGCTGGGGGCGGCTACTACGTCCAGAACGAAAACCAGATTCTGATTCGCGGCAAAGGTTTACTTCAGAACCTCCAGGACATCGGCCAGGTAGTCGTTACTCGCACCACCAGAGGCATCGTGCGCGTCCGGGATGTGGCGGAGGTGGCGATCGGCAGTCGGCTCTCTCAAGGGGCGATCACCGCCAACGGTAGAGGAGAGACGGTGGCCGGTATCGTGATCATGCGGCTCGGGGAGAACCCAAAGCAGGTGATCACCCGCGTCCAGCGAAAAATTTCCGAACTGCGGCCCAGCTTGCCCCCCGGTGTCAATATCAAGAGCGTCTACAACCAGGAAGACCTCATCGACCGGGCGATCGAGACGGTGGCGGAGAATCTGGCTGTCGGTGCCGCGCTGGTGGTGATTATCTTGTTCTTGCTGCTGGGCAGCTTTCGCGGTGGCCTGGTGACAGCGGCGGCTATCCCCCTGTCGCTGGTGGGTGCTGCGACATTTCTGGCGTACACCAACACCTCCGGCAACCTCCTGTCGCTCGGTGCCCTTGACTTCGGGCTGCTGGTGGACGGCTCGGTGGTGATGGTCGAGAACATCATGCGCCGCCTCGCTGACAACCGCCCTCTGCCCGAGGAGCGCCTTGCCGTGGTTCAGCAGGCAGCAGGAGAGATGGCCCGACCGGTCTTGTTCGCCGTCAGCATCATCATCGTCGTCTACCTCCCGATCTTGTTCTTGACGGGGGTGGCAGGGAAGACCTTCCAGCCGATGGCGCTGACGGTGGTGGCGGCGCTGGCTTCCTCGCTGGTGGTTGCCCTTTTCGTCACTCCGGTGCTCGCCTACTTCGCGTTCAAGAACCCGCCCAAGGAAGAGGAAACCTGGGTGCTCAGGGCGATACGGTATCCCTATGAAAGGCTGCTGGCCTGGTGTACCGGCAATCGTTTGTGGACTGCGGTGATTGCCCTCGGCTTCTTTCTGGTGAGCCTGTTTCCCCTGACATTCCTGGGAGCGGAATTCATCCCGCAGCTTTCGGAGGGCTCCCTGGTGCTCAGTCTCGTCCGTCCGCCCGCTAGTTCGCTCGAAGCGGCAGTGCGTCAGACAAGCTTGATCGAAAAAGTGCTCAAGGAATTCCCGGACATCGAGACGACGATGGGCCGCACAGGCCGTTCGGAGACGGCCTTTGACCCGATGGGTCCAGATGTGACGGATTTCTACGTTATCCTCAAGCCCCGCTCTGAGTGGAAGCAATTTAAGACCCAAGACGAAATCGAAGAAGCAATCGGCAAACGGTTGGCTGAGGCAGTTCCTGGAGCCGCCATCTCGATCGGTCAACCCATCGAGAACCGTACCAACGAACTTATCGCCGGTGCCAAGGCTGACGTCGCCGTCCGTCTCTATGGCCCGGATCTTGACCAGCTCAAGAAGACAGGCGATGCTATCGCGCAGACCGTGGGAACGGTAAGCGGAGCCGTCGATGTTGTCACCGAGAAAGTAGATGGCCTCCCCTCGATCAGCGCCCAGATCGATCGCTCAAAACTGGCCGCCTACGGCATCAGTACCCAGGCGGTGATGGAGACGGTCGAGGCGTCCGTCAGCGGCAAAGTTGTCGGCAAAGTGTTCCAGGGTAGACCGCGCTACAACCTGGTAGTGCGCTTCGCTCCCTCGGCTTTACCGAATATCGAAAGCCTTGCCAATTTACCTGTGGCAACGACTTCAGGTCAGTTGATTCCACTATCTTCGGTGGCACGGGTTGCTATCGATGAAGGGCCAGCCCAGATTTCCCATCGTTCTGGAGAACGGGTGCTCACAGTGCAGATGAACGTGCGCGGTCGGGATCTTGGAGGTTTCGTAGCCGATGCCCAGAAAGCGGTGGAGAGCAAGGTCGCCTTGCCCTCCGGCTACCGTATCGAGTGGGGAGGTGAATTTGAAAATTTGCAAGAAGCACAGGGAAGGCTGTTCGTCCTCGTGCCGCTGACGCTGGTCTTGATCTTTATCTTGCTTTACAGCACCTATGGCAGCTTTCGCCCCGGTGTGCTCATCTTCTTGAACGTGCCGCTTGCCCTCTCCGGCGGGTTGCTGGCCCTCGCGCTGAGGAGCCTTCCTCTGTCGGTAACTGCCGGGGTGGGCTTCATTGCTCTATTCGGTGTTGCCGTGCTCAATGGCGTCGTGTTGGTCTCCACGATCCGCAAGCTTGAGGAAGAAGGTTTGCCCGCCGAGGCAGCTGCCCAAGAAGGGGCCAGAGAACGATTGCGGCCCGTGTTGATGACAGCCCTGGTCGCCTCGCTGGGTTTCGTACCGATGGCTCTGGCGACAGGACCTGGAGCAGAAGTCCAGCGTCCTCTTGCCACTGTGGTAATCGGTGGCCTCATCACTGCCACCTTGCTCACGCTACTTGTCCTGCCTGCCCTTTATCCTGTGATCTGTGGACGCGACGGATTCAAACTGCTGTGGCGCTCTAAAGACAGGCGTCACTCGGCCAGTAGCGATGCCCCTTAGTAAGCGCATACAACGTGCAGTGATTGCAATGACCAGAACTACGCGGTTGTCTCTAGGATTCGTTGTTGTCGGCTTGCTGTTGGCATCAGCTGTGTCCGCGACTGCACAGCCCATCTTCCCGTCCTCCAATGCTGCTCTGCGCCTTGGTCTTTCTGAGGCGTTTGCGAGCGCCGAAGCGCGCAATCTGCAACTTGCCGCCGCCCGGCGCAACCTGGGGCTGGCCCAGGCGGACATCACCGCCGCTGGGGCGGTTCCCAATCCCCAACTGGCCGTCTCCTACGGGTTCGGGCCGGTATTCAGTGACAATGGTGAACCACAACAGGTGAGCCTTGCCCAGACCCTCCAACTTGGAGGCAAACGGCAGGCACGGTTGGATCTCGCTGACACCCAGTACCGGCTCGCGGTCCTCGAACTGAATGCATCGCGCTTCGAGATCCGTGGACGGGTACGCAGGGCTTATGCTGAGCTTGCGGCAGCAGAGGCAACGGCTCGCTCCCTTGATGCTCAGGGCTCCCTCGCAGACCGGCTGGTGGAAACCGCTCGGGCGCGTGTCGAGGCAGGAGCTGCACCCAGATCTGAACTATTGCAGGCCCAACTGGTCCGCGCTCAATTGCAACCGCAACGGGTTCAGGCCGAGGGCCGCATCGAAAATGCCCGTGCCCAACTGGCAACCCAACTGGGAGATGGACCGGAGCAGCAGGTGGAACTGACGGACGAAGGACTATTTCAGCTCTCCGCAGAGAAAACCGAACTCGTCCCCCGTCCGAACACGCCCCTGCCATCTCTAGAATCGCTAACCGAACGGGCTTACGAAAGGCGTCCGGAACTACAGGCTGCGCTGCAGCAGATCGAAGTGGCGCGCCGTCAACTGCGCCTCGCCCAGGCTCTGCGCACTCCAGATCTGCAGGTGGGGGCAGCGTACCTGTTCACTACGGCCAGAAGCGCACCGCTGGCCAGCGGTTTCGCTCTTTCTTTTGGGGTGACGTTGCCGATCTTCTACAACCAGACCGGCGAAGTTACCAGGGCCGAGGCCGCCATCGACCAGAGCAGCGCGCGGGTGACGGCTCTGCGCCAGAGTGTCACCACTTCTGTCCGTGTCGCTTACCGCTCGCTGGTCGTCGCTCAAAGTAACGTCTCGCGCTACCGCAGCGAATTGCTGCCTGCCTCCGAAAATGTCCTCGACCTCGCACGCCAGGGTTATCAACTGGGCAAAGCTCCCCTCAGCAGCGTCATCCTGGCTCAGCAGGCGGACCAGCAGATCCGCTCCGCCTATCTCGACGCCGTAGTCGCCTATCAAAACGCTTACGCGGATCTCGAGGTCGCTGTGGGAGAACCACTCGATTTCTAGCGCCCCATCACCATCGCTCGGAGAGTACCTTCATGCCGCACCCTCACCAAACAGGCTGCAACCACTGCGAAGATGACCAATCCAACAAGCCCCGCGCTCTCGATCAAGATCATGATCATGACCACGAGCACGACAACCAGGGCGGATTCGACCTCAGGAGCACAGCCCTACCCCTGGTTGTCGTGCTCGTCCTGCTGATCCTGGGTTCTATTTTCGAGCAGAAGCTGCACAATACGCCTTACCGGTTCGGCGAATTCCTCATTTTGCTGCCCGCCTATCTACTGAGTGGCTGGAGTGTGCTGCGCGCTGCAGCGCGCAACATTCTGCGCGGCAAGATATTTGACGAGAACTTCCTGATGAGTATTGCGACTTTGGGAGCGATCGCGATTGACCAGTTGCCCGAGGCTGTGGGCGTGATGCTGTTTTTTAAGGTAGGCGAACTTTTCCAGGACTACTCGATCAACCGCTCACGCAACTCGATCCGGGCGCTTCTGGAGGTGCGCCCTGACTACGCTAACGTCAAAATCGACGAAGACGTCCAAAAAGTGTCTCCGGAGCAAGTCGAGATTGGGCAGCAGATCCTGGTTCGACCCGGTGAAAAAATTCCTCTCGACGGAGAGGTGCTGGAAGGGTCTTCTCAGGTAGATACCTCGGCACTGACCGGGGAATCTGTGCCCCGCCCAATCGAAGTCGGCGATACCGTGCTTGCAGGCATGCTCAACCGCTCAGGGGTTCTCACCCTCAAGGTAACCAGACCATTCGGAGAATCGTCGATCGCCAAGATTTTGGATCTGGTAGAGAACGCCAGCAGCAAAAAAGCGGAAACTGAGAAGTTCATCACAAAGTTTGCCAGGTACTATACCCCTGTCGTAGTCTTTGGTGCTTTAGCCGTCGCTGTCCTTCCGCCCCTACTGGTGCCTGGTGCCACCTTTTCGCAGTGGCTCTATCGCGCCCTGGTGCTGTTGGTCATCTCCTGTCCCTGTGGCCTCGTCATCAGCATCCCGCTCGGCTATTTCGGCGGGGTGGGTGGCGCGGCCCGTCGAGGCATCCTGGTCAAGGGTTCGACTTTCCTCGATACCCTCACCGCCGTCAGGACCGTCGTCTTCGACAAGACAGGAACACTGACCAAAGGGGTCTTTAAAGTGACCCGAATCGTTCCCAAGACCGGCTTTGAGCAAGCAGAACTGCTGCCGCTCGCTGCCAAGGCTGAATCTCTGTCCAACCACCCGGTAGCCCAATCCATTCGAGACGCCTACGGCAGCACTGTCGAACCATCCGAGGTACACGATTACGAGGAGATAGCCGGTCACGGCATCCGGGCCAACGTGCAGGGACGTCAGGTCGTGGCCGGTAACGACCGCTTGCTGCATCGCGAAGGCATTGCTCACGACGAGTGCCAGGTGGATGGTACTGTTGTCCACATAGCTGTGGATGGCCGCTACGCAGGTTACATCGTCATCTCCGATGAAATCAAAGAAGATGCTGCCCGGGCAGTCTCACAACTCAAAAAGTTGGGGGTGTCTAAGACCGTAATGCTGACAGGCGACAGCCGTGCGGTGGCCGAGGAGGTTGCCCGCAGGCTCGATCTGGACGATTACGTCGCCGAGTTGCTGCCCGAGCACAAAGTAGAAGCGCTTGAAAAGCTCATGGCAAAGACAGCAAGCGGTGGCAAGGCCGTCTTTATCGGCGATGGGATCAACGATGCCCCGGTGATCGCAAGGGCCGATGTGGGCATGGCTATGGGCGCTCTGGGTTCCGACGCCGCTATCGAGACAGCGGATGTCGTGATCATGACCGACGCACCATCCAAAGTGGCCGAAGCAATCGAGATCGCCCGCAAGACCAGAAGCATTGTCCTGCAGAACATCGGCTTGGCCCTGGCGGTAAAAGGCGTATTCATCACTTTGGGCCTCTTCGGTCTAGCCTCAATGTGGGAGGCTGTCTTCGCCGACGTGGGAGTGGCGCTGTTGGCCATATTCAACGCCACCAGAGTCCTTAAATAGTCGAGGCAATTTTTGATGGGCAACTTGCGCTTCGAGGTCTTCGCCTATGCTCTGCTGCCTGCCGTAGCGATCGTTGCAGGTGGAATTTTTGCTGCCTTCAAGCCACCACAGGCAAGTGCCAGGAGTATCATCCAGCATTTTGCGGCGGGCGTCTTGTTCTCCAGCATTGGAGTCGAACTGTTGCCTAACATCGTTCGGGAGCATGCCCCTGTCGAAGTGATTCTCGGTTTCTCGACGGGGGTAGGGGCGATGCTGGTCCTGCGGCAGTGGACACGGGCCAGAGCAAAGTCCGAGAGCGACTCCCAGCAAACGGCGAGCAGTTTGATCGCCACGGTTGGAGTCGATGTGGCAATCGATGGCGCGCTTGTGGGTGTCGGTTTTGCTGCAGGGGCGGAGTCGGGGCGGTTACTCGCCTTGGCCCTGGCCCTCGAAGCGTTGTTCCTCGGCCTGAGTGCGGCGGGTGCGTTGACAAAGTCCGGCGCGAGCCGCAGGCGTACCATCTCGGCAACCCTGGTCCTGGCTTTGCTATTCGTCCTTGGTGCGGGTACAGGAACGACCTTACTGGCAGGACTCAAAGGGCCGTATTTGGAAGTCGTACTGTCCTTCGGACTCGCTGCACTGTTGTTTCTGGTGACGGAGGAACTGCTCGTGGAAGCGCACCAGGAACTTGAAACCCCGTTCACCACAGCTACCTTCTTCGCTGGCTTCCTGTTGTTCCTGGTGCTTGGAATGATCAATTAGTACGACAGTGGTGGCATGAACATGCTCCACGACAAACTCATCGCCCGCTGAAGCATTCCTCACCTTCAGTTGACGAACTGTTGCCCCAGGGCTATTCTGAGCTTATCGCCAAACGACGATAGACGATGTTTGTTTCCAAACCGACGGCCTGCCCTGCCTGCAATGTGTCTGTAGCAGGTGCCCCAGTGGCGCTTATCCCTGCCGACGAGCGCGCCGAGCAGGATCTGGCCACGCTCTGCAAAGCCCTTGGCCATCCCATCCGGGTACGTATCTTAAAAATTCTTGCCGCCCGCCGCAGCTGTGTGTGCGGCGATCTCGTTGAGATGCTGCCGATTGCCCAGTCCACCGTCTCCGAGCATCTGCGCATCCTCAAGCAGGCGGGCCTGATCCAGGGAGAGGTGGACGGCCCCAGGGTGTGCTACTGCATCCAGCCTGCCAGCCTCGACCGCCTCAAGCAGTTGGTGACGGCGCTTTGAGCGCTGTCTTTTTTTACCCGCTTCATCGGTTATCGACGATGAACAGTTATCGTTTTCAGGAGAAAGCCATGCCATTCAGACCCCACATCAGCCTCGACGTTGCCGATATCGACCGCTCCGTGCGCTTTTACAGCACCGTCTTTGCCACGGAGCCGACCAAGCACTACCCCGACTACGCCAACTTCCGGCTCACTGCCCCGGCGTTGCACCTGGCCGTTGTCCTGGCACCCGGTCGGGAAGGGAGGCGGACAGGCGGCGAGCACTTCGGCGTCGAATTTTTAGAAGCTAGTGAGCTGGCGGGCTGGCGAGAACGGGCCGAAGCGGCTGGCCTTGCGCTGCGGGTCGAGGAAGCGGTCACCTGTTGCTATGCGGTCGCGGATAAATTCTGGCTCAGCGACCCGGACGGGCACGAGTGGGAGTTCTGGCTGCGCCTGGAGGAAGCGGATAGCCTGGCCACAGCTGCGCCGCAGATCACTTCTGCCGCTGTCTGCTGCGCACCAGCCTGCTGCGAATGAATACAGGGCGGCTGCCGTTCTGGAAGGAGAATCCACACTTCCTGAAAGCGTTGCTGGCCGAGGCAATTGGCACTTTCTGCCTGGTCTATGCCGGGACGGGGGCGGTGGTGGTCGATGCCATCTCCGGCGGGGCAGTCACCCACCTTGGAGTCAGCTTTGTCTTTGGGGCGGTGGTCGGAGCTTTGATCTACGCCTTCGCCCCCATCAGCGGTGCGCACTTCAACCCGGCGGTCACCCTCTGCCTGTGGTCGCTCGGAAAGTTTCCGGCGCGCCGGGTGCCCGGTTTTGTGCTGGTGCAACTGATCGCTGCCAGTATCGGCAGCGTCGCGGTGCGGGCTTGCTTCGGCAGTGCCGCCCGGCTCGGGGCGACAGTACCGCTCGCAGGAAACTGGGCACAATCGTTTGCTGTGGAGCTGATGCTCACGTTCATGCTGCTCATCGTCATCTGCGGCTCGGCCCTCAATCCGGCAGCCTTGAGGGGCTTCGCAGGGATAGCCATCGGTCTGACGGTGGGATTGGAGGCGGCCTTCGGTGGACCGGTGAGCGGCGCTTCGATGAACCCGGCCCGCTCCTTCGGCCCGGCGCTGGTGAGTTGGACCTGGGAGGCGCACTGGGTGTACTGGCTAGCACCAATACTCGGTGCCCTCATCGCAGGGCAGGTATGGCGCTGGCTGGGCAGCGCTACGGACGAACCTCGGAACAAACAGGAAAGAGAGAAATATTTATGAAGCGCGTGATGTTTGTGTGCAAGCAGAATTCAGCCCGCTCGCAGATGGCCGAAGGATTTACCCGAGCGCTGGGAGGCAGGTCCATCGAAGTGACAAGCAGTGGTTTGCAATCGAGCTTCGTTCAGCCCCTGGCTATCGCCGTGATGGCCGAGGTAGGCATCGATATTTCAGGCCAGACTTCCAAACCTTTGAGCGATTTTCAGCCCGAGAATTTCGACATCGTGATCTCGCTCTGCGGTTGCGGGGTGAACTTGCCGGAAAGCTGGCTGCTGCGCGACATCTTCGAGGACTGGCAGCTCGACGATCCCGCCGGTCAACCGATCGAAACTTTTCGCCGCGTCCGCGATGAAATCAAAGCGCGGGTGAGCGCCCTGGTATCCACCCACGCCCCAGGCGACGAAGAGAAAAGCCCCCCCGGCAGCGGGCCGGTTCAGACGGCGATCGTGTAATCGGCGGTGATTATTTTGCCGTTTCTTTGAAACTGTGCCCAGAGTCGGTAGGTGCCCGGTCCAGGAAAGACGGTCTTAAAGCTCACACTGCCAGGCTCTGCCTTCTGAGAAGCAGCCATCTGGTCCATACCGGCCATCTGCTGCCTCTCACCGTGGGTATGGTGCATCTCGGCCATCGCACCCATGCTGTGCCCGCCTTGATCTTCCGGATGGGCGTGCAGATAATCGGCGGCGGTAAGAACCGGAGACTGGCGGATCACCACCAGATGACCCATCGCTCCCAGATAGGGCTGCAGGTCGGTTACGGGATTGCCGTTCCCATCTTTGATGAAAAAAGTAAGGGGCGTCTGTCGGCCAGGCGCGATCGATCCGGAATCCAGCTTCAAGGTGACAGTCAGATCGCCGGCGCGCTTGCTCAAAGGGCTGTCTGGGGTGAGGGGAACTGAAGCGGTGCTGCCGGACCCGGCCTGCAGGTGCAGTGCGCTCACCTGCGGGCTGCCTCCCTGGGGCAGGTAGTCGGCGAAGGCGGTGTAGCTGCCACTGGCAGGCAGATTCGCCGTCACCCGAAAGCGGCCCCCGCCGACGTATTGCGGATGGAGGTGATCGAAGAAGGTGAGGTCGTCGCTGACCACGATCAGGTGCATCAGTTTCTCATGCTGGAGGGCAAAGCGCTCGACGGGCCTCCCCCTGCCGTCGCGCACAAAAATCAGCATCGCCTGCGGCTTACCCGGCTTCAGTTGAGCAGGTGAAACGGTGGCGCGGCTGCTGCTGGTCGTCTTTGTCGCCCCCGGCATCGCCATTGACTCCAGGCTGTGCGGGCCGTGGGCCAGGGCGGGGATGGCGGCCATTCCACCCAGGACGAGAAGCACTGCCAGCTTGCGTATCGACATCTTTTCTCCCTCGTCGGTATATCTAGACAAAAGCGATTATTCTCCATCGACCCGCACACCCGCATCTTCGATCCGGTAAGCGTAATCGTCGAAAACGGGCGGCCTGCGAGCGGCGAAGCGCTCGAACAGGGCCGGGATCACTACCAGCGTCAGGGCGGTGGAGGTAAAAAGCCCCCCAAAGACGACGACTGCCAGGGGCTGGAGAATTTCTTTGCCCGCCCCGCCCCCGATCATCAGGGGCAGCATCGCTAGAGCAGCGGTGAGGGCGGTCATCAGCACGGGCGAGAGCCGTTCGAGGGTGCCTTCGATGAGAGCGTCCTCGACAGCTTCTCCCGCCGCCAGGCGCTGGTAGTAGGTGGTGACAAGGATGATGCCGTTGCGGTTGGCGACGCCAAAGAGGGTGATAAAGCCCACCAGCGAGGCCACCGAGAGCACCCCGCCGCCGAGCCGGACGGCGACGATGCCGCCAATCAGGGCGAGGGGCAGATTGGCAAGGATGAGCAAAGTGGCCCGCAGCGAGCGAACCGCCCGATAGAGTAAAAAGACGACGACCAGCAAAGCGAGCAGGCCAAAGAGCAATAACTCGCGGGTGGCCCGCTCCTGGGCCTCGAACTGGCCGCCGTACTGGAGGTAGTAGCCGCTGGGCAATTGTACCTGGGCGGCAATCTTCTCCCGCGCCTGGGCAATGAGCGATCCGATGTCGCGCCCGGAGACGTTGGCAGAGATGACGATCCGCCGCGAGACGTTCTGGCGGTTGATCGTGTTTGGTCCCTCGCCCAGGACGACTGTGGCCACGGCGGAGAGCGGAATTTTCTGTCCGGTTGGGGTGTCGAGGACGAGCGCCTGCAGCGATTCGGGCCGGTTGCGCGCCTCTGGAGCGAGCCAGACGACGAGGTTGAAGAGGCGCTGCGCTTCGAGGACCTGGGAGACGACCCGGCCATTAAAGGCCGTCTCGATCTGCTCGGCGATCTGGCCCACGCTCAGGCCATAGCGGGCCGCCGCCGATCGATCGAAGCGCACGGTGTACTGCTCGACCGGCACCTGGGGCTCTATTTGCAGATCTACGACGCCGTTTATGTTCTTCATGAGCTGAGAAATCTCGGCTGCCTTAGTGCGCAGGATGTCCAGATCCGGCCCGAAGAGCTTGATTGCGACAGCGGCGCGGGTGCCGGAGAGCACTTCGTCGATGCGGTGGGAGATAAAGCCGCCAACGTTGACGGCCACCCCAGGAAAGCGGCCCAACTCGGCGCGGATCGTGGCGAGCACTTTCTCGCGATCGGTGGCGTTGGGGGCAATCTGCACGTCGAGTTCGCCGAAGTTGACCCCGCCCGCGTCGTCGTCGCCGGGGGCGCGACCGGCGCGAAACTGGGCGGTCTCGATCTCGGGGTGGCGGATCAGCGCTTTTTCCATCGCCGCCCCGATCTGCTGGGTGGAGGCGAGCGAAGCGCCAGGGAGCTGCGAGACGGCGATCACCAGGCTGCGCTCCTGGAACTCGGGCAAAAAGGTGCGGCCTAAGGAGGGGATCAAGGCGAGGGAGAGCCCAAAAGCGAGCAGCGAGCCGCCCAAAACGGGAGCCGGGTGGCGCAGTGCCCAGGTAAGAATCGGGCGGTAGAGCCGCTTGAGGAGGCGGACGGTGGGCGTCTCTTCGGTGGGCAGGGGCCGGTCGGCCAGAAGCAGATAACACAGCGCCGGTGTCAGCGTCAGCGCCACCAAGAGCGAGGCGAGAATCGAGAGCCCGTAGGCGAGGCCCAGGGGCGTGAAGATCTGCCCTTCCACTCCAGAAAGAACGAAGACCGGGGCAATCGCCGCACAGAGGATGAGCGTTGCAAAGACCACCGAGCTGCGAATCTGGGCCGACGCCTGAAAGATCACCTTGAGGGCGGGCTGGGGATCGAGCGAGCGGGCGTTCTCGCGCAAGCGGCGATAGACGTTCTCCGCGTCGATGATCGCATCGTCGATCACTTCTCCCAGGGCGATGGCCAGACCTCCCAGGCTCATCGTATTGAGGCCCACCCCAAAGGCATTGAGCGCCAGCAGCCCCAACCCGATCGACAGCGGTAGGGCGGCGAGGGTGACGAGCATCGTCCGCCAGTTGCCCAGAAAAAAAATCAAGATCACCGCGACGATGAGCGCCCCATCCCTGAGGGCGTCCACCACGTTGCCCACGGAGGTCTCGATAAAATCCTGCTGGCGAAAGGTCGTCGTCACCTTCACATCCTTCGGCAAGGTCGGTTGCAACTCCGCCATCGCCTGCTCGACGGCGCGGGTGACGGTGGGCGTGTCAGCAAAAGGCTGGCGGGTAACGGTGACAATCACGGCGGGTTTGCCGTCAAAAGAACCGTCCCCCCGCCGTACACCCGAACCGATCGCGATGCGGGCGACATCGGCCAGGCGCACCGCAACGCCCTGGCGCACCGCGACCACCGAGGTGCGCAGGTCCGCCAGCGAGGCGATCCGCCCGACGCCCCGAATCAAAAATTCCCGATCCGGCGTCTGCAAAAAGCCGCCCGCAGCGTTGACATTTGCCTGCCGCACCGCTTCTGTCACCTGATTGAGGCTGACGCCGTACTGTTTGAGCTTCACCGGTTCTACCAATACCTGGTACTGCCGCTCGCCTCCCCCCAGCACCAGCACCCGCGTGACGCCAGGAACCGCCAAAAGCCGGTTGCGGATCTGCCAGTTGGCGATCGCCGCCAGATCCAGTAGAGCCGTCGGTTTTGGAACTTTTATGTCGGAATCGACTGTGAGGGCGTACTTGATCACATCGCCCACGGGTGAACTGATGGGCGAGAGGATGGGCGCGCCTGCGCCCTGGGGCAGGCGGGGCACCACCTGATCGACCCGCTCGGTGACGAGCTGGCGGGCGCGGAAGATGTCCGTGTTCCAGCCAAAGACAATCGTCACCACCGAGAGGCCCACCGACGAACTCGATCGAATGTCCACAAGGCCCGGCAGGCCGCCCAGGGCGCTTTCTAAGGGCAGGGTGACGAGAGATTCTACTTCTTCTGGGGCGAGTCCCACCGCTTCGGTCTGGATCACCACCTGGGGCGGAGCAAAGTTGGGAAAGACATCGAGGGGCAGCCGCACGATCGTGGCGGTGCCAAAGATGAGCAGGGCAACCGAAGCGATCACCACCAGCCAGCGCTGGGCCAGCGACCAGAGGATCAGGCGGTTGAGCATCCCGTTCCTCCTCGATTAGCGCTGGGGAGGGCGGGAGGAGGACACCCCCGCCGGTGGACGAGCGGCTGGCGCTGCCGGGCGGCCAGTGCGTCGCGCCACCCCCACCCCGGCAACAAAGGAACCCACAGCGATCAGGACACCTCCGACGACCCAGCTCCACCAGGGCAACGCCGCCCTGTCTGCCTTTGCTGTGGGTCTAGAATCAGAATTTTCGGCGCTCACCTGACCAGAAGCACTCTCCTCGGCTGCCAGACTCCCTTTGAGCGCCTGGGCGCGCAGTTGAAAGGCGCGCTGGGTGACGACCCTATCGCCTGGAGCCAGGCCGTCTTTGACCTCGATAAGATCCTCCCCGTCCGTCCGTCCCAGTTGCACTTCGGTTGGAACGAAAGCCTCGCCCTTCTGGACGTAGACGAGCTTCTGGCCATCGGCGTCGATCACCGCCGTGCGGGGGATTACCGCTACCGCCCTGGAGGCTCTGCCTGTCACCAGGCGCAGGGTAGCGAACATGCCGGGCTTGAGTTGCCCGTCCGGGTTGGCCAGAATTGCCCGCACCCCGAGCGTGCGCGTGTCCGCATCGATGGCGGGATCGACGGAGGCCACCCGGCCCCGGAACGTTCGATTCGGATAGGCCGCGACACTCACCTCGACCGGCTCCCCTGGCCGGACCTGGGCGAGGTCCTTTTCGTAGACCGCCGCCGTTGCCCAGACTGCTGTCAGATCGATGATCTTGTAGAGTGGCTTGCCGGGTTCGACCGCCTCGCCCGCTGTCACCCGTTGTTCGGCGACGACCCCCGCCACAGGAGCGGCGAGGGCAACGATGCCGTCGGCGCGGGCGCTCACCCCGCGCTGGCCCAACTGACTGAGGCGGCTTTTAAGAAGCGCGTCCGCAAGCTGGACCTGGGCGCGTGCCGCCTCCCGGTCAGCCCGCACCTGGTTGCGCTCAGCCTCCGCCAGCTGAAAATCCCTCCGCGCCGAAATTCCTTTTGTGAGCAGGTCTTTTTCGCGCTGATAATTCGCCTCCGCCAGGGCCAGCCGCGCTTCTGCCTGCTTAAAAGCGGTGCGCGCCTGCACCCTGCTGCGGGCCGCCTCGACCGCCAGTTGCCGGATCTCAGGACTATCGAGGGTGGCGAGTACCTGGCCGGTGCGCACCGCCTGGGCCCGGCTCGCGTAGAGCGCCAGCACCCGCCCTGCCAGCGGTGCGTTCACATCCGCCGAATGGCTCGGGATCGCCTCGATCTTGCCGTTGACTGCCAGGCCACTGCTCAGCAGGCGCTGTTGGACCGGGCGGACGACCAGGCCCATCGCCTTCTGGACATCGGGTGCCACCCGCACCGCCTCCGCCGCCTGATGCTGCTCGAAAGCGTCGTCGTGGCCGCCGTGCGCCCCAGCCGGAACCGCAAGGGCGAGTACTACCACCGCCGCCAGAAACCAGACCCTGCCTCGCGCTTCCATCTCGATCGCTCCAGAACAAGCCTGCCGCCATCGCTCAACCAACTTTAGCCTGTTTTGCAGAGGGTGCAAAAGATTTTCAAGGCAGCTCCAGCAGGTGGGGCAGAGCAAAGATGAGCCAGGCAAGACCAGGCGGCACCAGCAGTGTCAATTTCCAGATCCGGGACCACTGTCGGGCTTCCTTCGCGGCACCGGTACCGCCCTTGTGCAGGGCGACGAGCTGCCGAATGCGCCGTTCGGCTGTGGCACTTTTCAGTAGCCCACAGGCCACCCCAGAGGGAGCTGTGTTGGCGCAGGCGGCCCGGTGAAGCACCCGCGCCAGGGCAACGGGCTTGCCTGTGACGGCGACAGCCAGCGCATCGGCTGCCAGTTCGCGCTCTGTGAACAGGTTTTGCCAGGCGAGCCAGTTGGTGGGCAGCCAGGCAGCCGCTCCCAGAAGTGTCGTGGCTACAAAGGCGATCAGGTTGTCGCGCTGGGCAATATGGGCCAGCTCGTGAGCGAGCACCCCTTCCAGCTCCTCCGGACCGAGATTGTCCTCCATCCAGCTTGAAAGATAGAGTCGGGGCCGGAACAGTCCTGCGACGCAGGCCAGTGGCCGGTCTGAAGGAATCAGCCGCGCCTCGGGTGTGCGCTTGAGATTTAGACGGGGAGCAAGGTCCGCCAGTGTCGCGGCAATTTCGGAGGGCACCGGCTGCGACCACGCCTCCAGAGAAGCTCCAAAGCGGTACTGGCGCAGGAGAAAACCACACGCGAAGCTGGCGGCACAAAGACCCGTTCCTCCCAGTGCCCAAAGAGGCAGGCAGGCAGAACCGCCCTGACCGGCAGCCACGTCGTCCCCGTGCAGGTGCCACAGGGCAAAGCTGAAGGCAAAAGCACCGACCAAGAGGGTCGCGTAAGAGCGCACCGGTCCCGCCTGTTTGCGGGTGAGAACCAGCACCAGGCCGTAAGCGAAGGCGGCCATGAGCAACGGCACCAGGCGTTCAATGTCCAGAGGCATCCTTCAATCCTCCAGATGCGAGAGCAATTCGCCCAACTCCGGCGACAGGTTCTCACTACCTTGCAAGAACCCGGCCACCGCCGCCGGAAAATCCTTCGCGAGCGAGGCGAGAACCCGGCGCACCGACGTTTCGATAAATGCCTCACGCCCAATCGTCGCCACGTACAGATAAGGCTTGGTCGAGGGATTGGTAACTTTTAATAGTCCCTTAGCGACCAGACGGCCCATCGTACAGACGACCGTCGAGTACGCCAGCTTCGCCCCTCCCGGCATCGCCTCGTGGACCTGCCGGGCGAGCACCGGCCCGTCCATCGCCCAGACCTGCTCCATGATCTCGGCTTCTTGATCGCCCAGTAGCTTTTTGAGGCCGCTTTGCGCGGTGCGCACCAGTGGCTGGCGCTGCGCCTCCCTGCCCCGGTCTATTTCGTGCATCGTCGTTGCCGGTACCTGCCCATTTATCCTAAGGCGCGGGACTTTGCAGTGCCAGCAAATTGGTACCTACCCCTGGGTGAGCAGATAAAACGAGCAGCGGTGTCCATCGGGATCGACAAAATTGAGGGCAACTTCCCGCCTGGCGAGGGCCGGATGGTCAAACTGGCGGCGCTCGAAGGGGAGGCTACGAGCAGAACATCTACGGGCCAGCGCATCGAGGTCCGCCTGCCGGGCAAGCCGAAAACCGAAGCGCACCGGCACGACCGTCCCCGGCAGCACCAGTAGTTCCGCGCCGTAGACAGTAAAAAGAACGAATCCCGCGCTGTGATTCACTGTGGGCGGCGCGTCAAAAAGCTGGTGGTAAAACCGCTCTGAGCGCAACAGGTCCGTTGCGCGCAATTCAAGATGCACCGCTTGAATCTGCATCGACTAGCCAGAATGATGAGCTGCCCGCAGGCGGTCGATAAGCACCTGCAGCTGGTCTTTTGAGCGGCAGTGGACGTGCCGGCGCTCGCCTTGCCGGTCGCGATAAATGATGGCGTACTCGGCTCCCTCGCGGTCGTAGCGGCAGGTGAGCCAGAAGCCGGGGTTGTCCCACTCGATTTGATCCAGGCTACGCGTCTCGTTCATGACTTACGCTTTGTACTGGAGGAGGGAGCTGAAGCACTTTTTCTCCAGATTCCCACCTCAAGTTCTTAATCTAGCTACCATTTTGGTAAGAATGTCTTCACAGATAATCTTTAGAACTAAGTATTACATATTGAGTGATGCCACCTCCTTGCCGCACCGGCAGCGAGCCTGGTAGTATCAGTCCGGCTGCCGGTAGACTTCAGCCCCTGGGGGATCGCTTCGGGGCCGGTTTTGTGGGTCTTTACGGGTGCTGCGCCATGCATGGCCTTCCTGTTTCAATTTTTCCAACCGTTCGCTGCAGCCTTTCTGGAGATACTCGATGGACATTCACTACTCGATGAAGCACTCCTGGTTCTCGCTGAGCGCAGTCTGTCTACTGACGTGCGGTCTGTTCCCAGGCAGGGCAGTGGGGCAGACGGTACCCTTCACCCTCCTGCGCAGTATACCGATACCGGGACAGCCATCCGGCCTGGCCGCCGGAGATTTCAACGGCGACGGTCGCCCGGACCTGGTCACTGCTAACTGCAATACCGATACGGTGACGCTTCTACCCAACCTGGGACGGAGTGCTGCATTTCTCGGCCTGCGCGGAGTCCGCTCCTTGCCGGTTGGAGACTGCCCCACCGCCGTTATCTTGGCCGATCTCGATCGCGATGGAGATCTAGATCTGATAACAGCCAATCTGAATGGTGGTTCGCTCTCGGTGCTCCTCAACAGTGGCAGGGGAGTTTTTGCAGCTCCTATTGAGGTTCCGGTAGGTCAGAAACCAGTCGCGGTGGCGGCGGGTGACCTCGACGCCGATGGTGACCTGGATCTGGTATCGGCCAACTCCTCCAGCAGCAGCATCACTATTGTCAAGAATCTGGGCAGTGGTCAGTTTAGCGGTGTCGAGCGTCGCTTGAGTAGATATATCAACGCCAGTTCGGTAGCGATCGGCGATCTGGACGGTGACAAGGACCTCGACCTGGCAGTATCCGATTTTGGATCATCCACTGGCCTACTCCTGCTACGCAACGCGGGTAACGGCACTTTCTCCACCTTTGCTCAACTAGATCCAACCTATGTGCGCACAGTCTTGCTCGGGGATCTTGATGGCGACGGCGATTTGGATCTGGTGGCGACTGGAAACGGGATCTACGACTACTCTGCAACTTGTATTTTGAAGAACAGCGGCAGTGGCAGCTTCAGCGAGACTGACCGTTTCGGCGGCTTCGGATATCCGACGGGGACAACCCTGGGCGACTTCGATGGTGATGGCGATCTCGATGTTGTGGTTGGCTTTACGTTCGATGACGGCCTTAAAGTGTTTCTCAACGATGGGGACGGGAACTTTCCAGCGGATCAGGGAACTTTCGTGCCGACGGCCAGTTTCCCATCCAGCCTGGTAAACGGCGATTTCGATGGTGACGGCAATCTCGACGTTGCTGCGGTGTTACCCAACTTGAATGAGGTAGTCATTTTTCGGAACAGTAGTCCCTAGCGAGCATGGCTTGCTATCCTACCGGGAGAAGCAACCCAAGGATGCCGAGTTTAACTTCTGGAGCCAACCAGCAGCCTGAGGCCGCTCAGGGTGACGAGCAGCGTCGAACCTTCGTGACCGAGAACGCCCAGAGGCAGGGTGAGATCGGCGGCAAAGTTGGCCCCCAGTAATACTGCGACGCTTGCCAGGGCAAAGGCAACGTTCTGGCGCACGACGCTTCTGGCTCGCCGCCCGAGGTGCAGCGAGTCAAAGAGTTTTTCGAGGCGGTCGGCCATCAGCACCACGTCTGCGCTTTCGAGGGCAACATCGCTGCCCGCCCCGCCCATCGCAATGCCAACATCCGCCTGGGCGAGGGCTGGGGCGTCGTTGATGCCGTCGCCCACCATCGCTACAATTCCGTACTGCTTCTGGAGCCGGCGGATTGCCTCGACCTTGTCCTCCGGCAGCAGACCAGCGCGCACTTCTTTGATACCGAGGCTGTCGGCGATCGTCTGGGCAGCCCGCAGATTGTCGCCGCTCAGCATGACAATGTGCTCGATCCCCAGCCGCCGCAACTGCTCGACCGCCCCTTTTGCCTCGGGCCGCACCCGGTCCGCCACCGCTACCGCTCCTGTAAGACGTGCATCAGCAGCCACCCAGATCACCGTCTGGCCCTGGGCTTCACGCTCGTCACTCCAGGCTTTGAGCGCTTCTTCCACCGGACGATCCGGTAAGACAAATCCAAGACGCCCTACCCGGATCGCCGTTCCATCCGGCAGTTGCCCCGCAATGCCCAGGCCGGTCCGCGCCTGGACGGCACTGGCCTGCGGGAAGGCGATGGCGCGCTCGGTGGCCGAATCGACGATCGCTTTACCTATCGGGTGCTCGGAGCCCGCCTCCAGCGCGGCGGCAAGCCGGAGCACCGTCTGCTCCGTTTCGCCAGCTGCTGCAAAAATGCCCGTTACCTGGGGCTGACCCACGGTGAGCGTGCCGGTCTTGTCGAAGGCGACGGCGCGCACCCGGCCCAGTGTCTCCACCTGGGCAGCGTTCTTGAAGAGCACGCCGTTTCTTGCGCCGTTGGCAATAGCTGAGAGCAAGGCGGGCATCGTCGCCGCCATCAGCGCGCAGGGCGAGGCGACCACCAGAAAGATCAAGGCGCGGTAGATAGCCGTCTGCCAGTCCCACAAACCCGCCACGGGCGGCACCAGCACCAGCACCAGCGCCACGGCGATTACAGCACGCGCATAGAGTCGCTCGAAGCGCTCGATCGACCGCTGCGAGGGGGGCTCCTCGCTCTGGGCCTGCTCGACCAGGCGAATCACCCGCTGCAACAGGCTGCTTTGGGGAGGCTGGTCCACCTGGGCGATGAGCGTGCCGTTGCCGTTGAGGGTACCGGCGTAGATCACCTCGCCCGGCCCCTTATCGACCGGCAGCGACTCGCCGGTGATCGCCGCCTGGTTGAGGGCGCTGGTGCCCTCGACGATGCGGGCATCGGTGGGCACCAGTTCACCGGGCCGGATGAGCACCCGATCGCCAATGGCCAGATCGGCTACGGCAACGCGGGCAAGTTCACCGCCGCGCTGAACGGTCGCCTGGTCGGGGGCAAGGCGCATCAAACTTTTGATGTCGCGGCCCGTGCGCTCCATCGCATAACTTTCGAGGGCACCGCTCACCGCAAAGATCAAAATCAAGATTGCCCCGTCCAGGATGAAGTGGTACTCCCCCTGCCAGAGGCCCAGACCCGCCGCTCCGAGGGCCGCCACGATCATCAACAGATCCACGTCGAGTTCGCGCTCGTGCAAGAGCGTCTCCAGACCCTCGCGGGCCGGTCCCTGACCGCCGACGAGGTAGGCGGCAAAGAGCACCGCCAGCGCCGGGACGATGAGCCCCGCCTGCAGTGCCAGCCAGCCTCCCAGCACCAGCGCCGCACAGCCGAGGGCGGCCAGTACATCGGCGTTGAGCAGCAGCCGTCCAGAGGATATTGCCGTCTGTGTCGTCATGATTGCCCTCTACTGTGATGCCGGACATGGGCCTCGCCCTGGGCGAGTAAATTGAGTACATGCTCGTCGTCGAGGCGATAGTAGACGACCCGCCCCTCCCGGCGCGAGCGCACCAGCCGCAGCGAGCGCAGCAGCCGCAACTGGTGAGAGACCGCTGAGGCCGTCATCCCGAGCGCAGCGCTCAGATCGCACACGCACAGATCGCCTTCGCTTAAAGCCGTGAGAATGCGTAGACGGGTCGGATCGCCGAAGGCAGCGAACAACTCTGCTAGATCCTGCCCATCGCCAAACACTTCCAGCCGCGCCACCGCCCGGCCCACCCCCTCCGGGTGCAGACCGACGCTCTCGCAGGTGTCGCTGATCAAAGCTTTTGCCATACTCCCAGTCTAAGGCATGAAACAAACATTTGAGCAAGTATTCAAGTATTTGCTCTACAACGCTGCCCAGGCGAGACCGCCGCGAACAGTGCTATCGTTGATAGCAATACTCCAGCCCTCGCGATGGCAAGCCTGATCGTTCGCAACCTGAGTGACGCTTTGAAGGCAAAGTTAAAGATTCGAGCAGCGCACAATGGACGCTCGATGGAAGAGGAGGTACGGGTGATCCTGTCTGCAGTTTTGAGCGAGGATCCACCTGCTGGCACCAATCTGGCTGAGCAGGTCCACCGGCGCTTTGCTAATCTGGGGGGATTTGACCTGCCCGAGATAGCGCGAGAACCAGTACAGCAACCTGCCTGGCTCGATGATTGAGTGATAGTGATTATTCTCGATACGAATGTTTTATCTGAACTGATGCGGTCTACTCCCCATCCAGCCGTTATGGCATGGGTAGCTCAGCAAAATCCGCAAGAATTATTTACAACCAGCATTGCCGAGGCTGAGATCTCCTATGGTGTTGCGCTTTTGGAAGCAGGACAGCGACGAACACAACTGGAGAGCGCTGTTCGTCAGATGTTCGAGCAGGATTTTTACCGGCGCATTCTCCCCTTCGATAGCCCTGCTGCTGTGCTGTATGGTCCTCTTGTAGCTCAGCGCCGGAAGCTCGGAAAACCGATTGCTCAGGCGGATGCGCAAATTGCAGCAATTGTCCGAGCGCAGGCAGCGACCCTGGCTACCCGCAATATCCGTGATTTTACAGATTGCCAGCTCTCCCTCATCAGCCCCTGGCAGGGTAGCTGAGGTTGCATCAGACAGTGACTGAACAAACTGTATTGCTGCAGGATGTGATTTTGCCTTTCGATAGTACTCAAATGCTCTCTGCGAAGAGGAAAACATTGCAACCAGGCAGATATACGATTTTGAAATTCGAGCGTTCTATTCAGGCTTTTGAAACAGCGCTGGTAGATCGCGTCGGCCACTCAGAACGCGCAGAATCTCAACCCCGTCTTCTAAGAGTCTGTAGAAAATAATGTATCCATCCACTGGCAAGCCTCGGAGACCGGGACGAATAAAATTATAGCTTTTTCCGCTATTTGCAAAAGAGACGAGTAACCGACACTTGCGTTGAAACTCCTGGAAAAACCGTTCGCCTGCTTCAATACTTGTTTTGGCAAACTGGTCGCTGATTTCTTCGAGATCCTGGATAGCAAGCGCGTTGAGCAGATAACGACTCATCCCTGGATCTGGTGTCGCTGTTGCAGTCTATGTAAGATATCGTGAATAACTGACTCGCCGTCTACTGCGGGAACGCTATCAGAGGTACAGATCGCCGCATCAATTTTCTCACGCACTTGCTCAACCCACTCGGACTCTGCCCTGTCATGAGCATCGAGCAGACCCAGGGCAACTTCGAGTACTTCCTCTGCAGATTGATACTTTCCTAACTGCAGCTTTGTGCGAACAAAAACTTCCTGCTCAGGAGTTAGATGGATGCTCACGGTAGTAGCCAACGAGATTTTTCTTCTATGCTAAGCCAGAATCTTAGCTCTCACTACGGAGCGATACAGGCACTATCGCAGACTTCTCCATCATGTAAAGGTCGGCGTTGCGGCAGGACGCGATTTTGCTTTTTGATGGTGAAGCTGGGATGCTGGGGTGTTCTCCTGGAGGCTGAGCATGAATGGATGAGTTGGCGTTCGTCACCGGCGGCAACGGGTTTATCGGTGCTAACCTGGTGCGCTTGTTGCTCAGACAAGGCTGGCGGGTGCGGGCTCTGGTGCGGGATCGGACGAAGGCGCGCAACCTGGCAGGACTCGATGTCGATCTCGTCGAAGGCGACCTGCTCACAGACGACCTGGCAGCTCGGATGGCGGGATGCCGGGCCGTCTTCCACGTCGCGGCCCACTACAGTCTTTTTCAGGCCGACAAAGAAGTGCTCTGGCGCTCGAACGTGCTCGGAACCCGCAGCGTGCTGGCGGCGGCGCGGCGGGCGCAAGTGGAGCGGGTAGTCTATACTTCTTCGGTGGCGGCCATCGGCGTGGGTGGTCCGCTCACCGACGAGACCTACCAGAGTCCGCCCGAAAAGCTCATCGGCGCTTACAAGCAGTCGAAGTACTGGGCAGAGCAGGAGGCAAAGCGCGCTGTCCAGAGCGGACAGGACGTGGTGATCGTCAATCCGGCGGCTCCTATCGGCCCCTGGGACAGCAAGCCGACGCCCACGGGGGAGATTATCCTGCGCTTCTTGCGCCGCCAGATGCCCTTTTATCTGGAGACGGGCCTCAATTTCATTCACGTGGGCGATGTGGCCGCCGGGCACCTGGCGGCCTTCGAGCGGGGCCGCACCGGCGAGCGCTACATCCTCGGGCATCGCAACCTCTCGCTCAAGCAGCTCTTTGACGAACTGGAACGGATCACAGGTATTGCCGCCCCCCAGTTCACCGTGCCTGAGTGGTTGCCCCTCGGAGTGGCCTGGTTCGATGAGCAGCTGCTGGCACCGCTCACCGGTCGCCCGCCCGCTGTGGCCATCGACGCGGTGCGCATGGCCGCCCAGACGATGTACTACGACGCCACAAAAGCAGTGCGCGAACTGGACCTGCCCCAGACGCCGGTACGGTTGGCCCTCGAAGATGCCGTAGACTGGTTTTTGAAGAACGGATACGCCGGTGCCGCCGGGGGGTAGGTCTACGCATGGCAGTCAGTCTCAAGCAGGTCGTCGAGATCGGCAAATATCTGATCGAGCAGCGCCTCTCAGGCCGCAAGCGCTTTGCTTTGGCCCTGATGCTCGAACCGCTGTTTCGCTGCAATCTCGCCTGTCCTGGCTGCGGCAAGATCCAGCACCCGAGCGAGATTTTGCGCAGGCACCTCACCCCCGAAGAATGCTTCCGGGCCGTCGAAGAGTGCGGCGCGCCAGTGGTGACGATTCCCGGCGGTGAACCGCTCCTCCATCCCCAGATCGACCAGATCGTCGAGGGCATGGTGGACCGGGGCAAGTTCGTCTACCTGTGTACCAACGCCATCTTGCTAGAAAAAAGCCTCGACAAGTTTCGCCCTTCGGATTATCTCAGCTTCAGCGTCCACCTCGACGGGCTTGCCCACGAGCACGACCGGGCCGTCGATCGAGAAGGTGTCTTCGAGATCGCCGTGCGGGCGATCAAGGCCGCCAAGGCGCGGGGCTTTCGAGTGACGACCAACACGACTATCTTCAACGACACCGATCCGGCCCAGGTGCAAAAGTTCTTCGACTTTCTGACGAGCCTGGGCGTAGATGGGATGATGGTCTCGCCCGCCTACGGCTACGAGTGGGCACCGGATCAGGAGCACTTTTTGCAGCGCGAGCAGACCCGTGCCCTGTTTCGCGCCATTCTTGCTCCTTACCGGGCCGGTGAGAACCAGTGGAACTTTAATCACAACCCCCTGTTTCTCGATTTTCTCGAAGGACTCGAAGACTACGACTGCACGCCCTGGGGGATGCCCAGCTACAGTGTGCTCGGCTGGCAAAAGCCCTGCTACCTGCTCAACGAGGGCCACTACGCAAGCTGGCAGGAGCTGCTCGATAACACCCGCTGGGAAGATTATGGGCCCAAAAGCGGGCATCCCCAGTGCCGCGACTGCATGATGCACTGCGGCTACGAACCGACCGCCGCCCTCGACGCCCTCGAACTGCACCGGTTGCCGCGCATGGCGGCCAACCTGCTCACGGGCCGTTGATTTCGACTACCCGGTACTGTTCCCGCAAGAACCAGCCGTGACAACGCCCGGTACTCTGCCTGTCGATTACGGCGACATCGAGGCTGCCGCCCACCGGCTCGCTGGTGTCGCCCACCGGACACCGGTCCTCACTTCCCGCACCGTCGATGCGCTCAGCGGTGCCCAGGTCTACTTCAAGTGCGAGAACTTTCAGCGCACCGGCTCCTTCAAGTTTCGCGGTGCCTACAACGCCCTCTCCCAACTCACCGATGAGCAGAGACAGCGGGGCGTGATTGCCTACTCCTCCGGCAATCACGCCCAGGCCGTCGCCCTCGCCGGTCAACTGCTCGCCATTCCGACGCTCATCGTCATGCCCGAGGATGCTCCCCGGATCAAGCGCTGGGCCACCGAGGGCTACGGGGCCGAGGTGATCCTCTACGACCGCCGCCGCACTACCCGCGAGGCGGTTGCCGAAAAGCTCATCGCCGAACGGGGCACGACCTTGATCCCGCCCTTCGATCACCCGCAGGTCGTTGCCGGTCAGGGCACGGCGGCGCGGGAACTGTTTTCTCAGGCTGCTCCCCTCGATGTGCTCGTCGTCTGCTGCGGCGGCGGCGGTCTGCTCTCCGGCTCAGCCATCGCCGCCCACGCCCTCGCCCCTACCTGCCGGGTGATCGGGGCCGAACCTGCCCAGGCAGACGATGCAGCCCGCTCGTTTCGCACCGGCGTTCTGCACACCGTCCACAACCCCGACACGATCGCCGACGGGGCGCGCACCCCGTCGCTAGGCCAGATCACTTTTGCTCTGGTCCGCCACTACGTCCACGACATCGTTACCGTCGAAGAAGCAGCGATTGTCCGGGCCATGTTTTTTCTGTGGGAGCGACTCAAGATCGTCGTCGAACCCACCGGAGCCCTCGCCACTGCCGCTCTGCTCGAAGGAAAAGTTGCCCGCAAGGGCGAGCGCGTCGGAGTGATCGTCAGTGGCGGCAACGTCGATGTGGGGGCGATGGCAGGTTACGCTGATAAGAGCTTTTTAGAAGGCGAGCCCAGAGGATGATCCGGATCGTTACCGATGGCGCGTGCCTGGGCAATCCCGGCCCCGGCGGTTGGGCGGCGTTGATCTTGCAGGACGATCAAATCGAAGAATACAGCGGCTTCGAGGCCCAGACCACCAACAACCGCATGGAGATGCAGGCCGTGATCGAGGGGCTGCGCCGCGTGGGCGCTACTGTCCCGGTGACGGTAATCTCCGATAGCCAGTACGTCATCAAAGGCATGAGCGAATGGCTGCCCGGCTGGAAACGCCGCCAGTGGCGCACCGCCGCCGGTAAGCCCGTCGAGAACCGCGACCTCTGGGAAGCACTCGAAAAAGTGGCGGCGGGCCGGGTGCAGTGGCAACACGTCTACGGCCATCGCGGCCATGCTGAGAACGAGCGGGCAAACGATCTGGCCCAGGCTGCCGCTGCCCGCAGACCGGTGCCGCCCGCTGTCGAACCTGCTGCTTTTGCAACCAGCGCTCCCCGCTCAGACGGTATTACCTATCTCAGCTTGATCGATGGCCAGATCGAGCGCTTCAGCAGTTGGCCCGCCTGCCAGGCCAGGGTGCAGGGCGTCGCAAAGGCGCGCTATAAAAAGTGCCGCAGCCCGGAGGAAGAGCGCACCGTCCTCGCCGAGTGGGGGATGGCCAGTTACCCACCCGAAGCGCTAAAGTCGTAGTATATCTGTAGTATGCAAGCGTCTGAATGTCCGACAACCTGACCATTCACCTGCCCGACATTTCCAGCACCCTCAACCTGGCTGGACCCGCCGAAGAGAACTTGCGGGAGCTGGAGGCGCGGACGGGAGCGCAACTGGTGTTGCGCGGTCAGGATCTACTGATTGCCGGGACCGACGAGCAGGTGCAGATGTCGCAGCAGATTATTCAAAATCTCGAGAATCTCTGGCAGCGGGGGCGACGGATCGCCAACGTCGATCTTTCGAGCGCCTACCAGGCGGTGAGCACCGGCCAGACCGAGGAGTTGCGGCGGCTGCAGCGCACGGTGATTGCCGTCAACCGGCGGGGCGAATCGCTCTACACCCGCACCCTGGGCCAGTGGCGCTACATCCAGGCGATTCAAAAGCACGACCTCACCTTCGGCATCGGCCCAGCCGGTACGGGCAAGACCTACCTGGCGGCGGTCCAGGCGGTCCTTGCCCTGCAAGAAAAGCGGGTCGAGCGGATCATCCTGACGCGCCCGGCGGTAGAAGCGGGCGAGCGGCTCGGCTACTTGCCGGGCGATCTGCAGGCAAAGGTAAGCCCGTACCTGCGGCCCCTCTACGACGCCCTTTACGAGTTTGTCGAGTCGGAGCGGCTGATGCAGCTGATGGACCGGGGCACGGTCGAAGTTGCACCCCTCGCCTACATGCGGGGCCGCACCCTCGCCAACGCCTTTGTCATCCTCGACGAGGCCCAAAACACGACCGGCGAGCAGATGAAGATGATGCTCACCCGCCTGGGCAACGCCTCGAAGATGGTCGTCACCGGCGACATTACCCAGACCGACCTGCCTGCTGGAACGCGCTCGGGCCTGCAACTCGCTCGCCGCATTCTCTCCGGTGTGCGCGGCATTGCCTTTTGCGAATTTAATCGCGAGGACGTGGTGCGCCACCCCCTCGTCCAGCGCATCATCGAAGCTTACGAGCACTACGAGGCGGTCCAGAAGCCGGATTAGACCTGACCTCCCACCCCCCCCGGTAAGACAAGTCTGAAACTGACTTCACCCTGCCCATCGGCAGCCCAGTTACAGTGAACCCCCCCTCGTATATTGCTATTGGTTCCAAGGTAGCGGTGAGGACTGTGCCCCCCCTTGCGGCTTTGACCGCGTGGAAGAGATTGTCCCCCGCTATCAAGGACCGGCAAAGCTGAACCGTATCGAGTGGCACTGACCACGTATCACGAGGCTAGACTTTTGCCGTCCTGCGGAACTTGCCTACCTCCTCTGAAGCTTCAACTGGAGACACTCATGCAGCGAGACGGTTCACAAAACGACTATCAGCTATTTGTCGGTATTGATGTGGCGGCACTCACTGTCACTGCCGCCTGGCTGCTCACCCACGCAAAGCCTACCGCTGCCATCACACTGCCCCAAACCCCCGAAGGACACTGCCAATTGGCCGAACGCTTACTCGCCGTCTGTCCCACCGCCGCTGAGGTGTTAGTGGTCATCGAAGCCACAGGCTCCTACTGGATGCGACTGGCCACATTTCTGGCGCTCAAAGGTTTTGCCGTCAGTGTGGTCAACCCCGCTCAGTCTCATTACTTTGCCAGGGCACTGCTCAAGCGTTCCAAAAGCGATGCGCTTGATGCCCAGACGCTTGCCCAACTCGCTGCCGCCCTGCAACCTGGTCTTTGGCAGCCGCCGCCTGAGATTTATTACCAACTCCAACAGCGCCTGCAGCATCGCGATGCCTTGCTGCAGCAACGCCAACAACTGCACAACCAGTTGCACGCTCTGCGGCAATTTCCGTTGGTGGTGGCGGCGGTACAAGCGAGTCTGGAGCAGTTGAGCCACACCTTCGATGAGCAGATTGCGCAGATGGAAGCTCAGCTAGAAGCGCTGCTCGCCCAAGACTCGCTTTGGCATCAAGCTGCAACCAAGCTGCGCACTATCAAAGGCATTGGGTCTGTCACCGCTGGGTGGGTGTTGGTGAGTACCCTCAACTTCGGCTGCTGTGCAACGGTGGAAGCGGCGGTGGCCTACGCGGGTCTCGCTCCCCGCTCCCATCGTAGCGGCACCAGCCTTCATAGACCAGAGCGCATCGGCCATGCAGGCAATGCCCGCTTACGCACGGCGCTGTATATGGCGAGCTTGAGTGCGATCCGCTGCAATCAGCAGATTAAAAGCTTTTACCAGCGGCTACGAGCAGCCGGTAAACCGGCAAAGGTAGCGCTTTGCGCTGCGGCTCGCAAACTCTTACACATTGCCTGGGCGGTTGTGAAAACAGACACGCCTTTCGATGCAGAGCACGGCAGGTTGGTTTGCTTGCAGTAGGGCGGAGGAAGAGAAGAAAGGAGGAGGCTGCTTGACTCTCAATACCGTATCTCTTCTCCTCTGCCCGGCGGGGCAGCCCCCCATTCGGGGGGCAGGAGGAGGAGAGTGGGGGGCAGGGGGGGTGTGGAGGGGTGGGGGACAGACCGCTACTTAAGCAGTTCGACGACGCCGTTGGCCATCAGCTGCAGGGCGATGGCAACGATCAAAAAGCCGAGGATCTGGTTGAAGGCGCGGGTACCGGTCCGGCCCAGCCACCGGAGAACTGGTTCACCCAAAAGCAAGCTGAGGTAGAGCACACCGCCCACCAGGCCAATACCGATAAGCGAACCAAGGTAGTCCGTCCAGCCGGTCGCTTTGCCCGACAGCCCGATCACTACCCCAATTGCTCCTGGGCCACTCACCAGCGGCATCGCCATCGGTGCGAAGGCAATGTCAGCGCCGGCACTCTGCTGGGCAACGACTTCCTCATCCTCGTGAGCGCTCACCATCTGCCAGCCGGTGTGGGCAACCAGTAAACCGCCCGCGATCTGCAGCACGGCAAAGGAAATGCCGAAAAATTCCAACAGCAGCCTGCCCGCCACCAAAAAAAGCGCCAGCAGCCAGATCACGTGCAGCGTCGTCAGGCGCGCCTGACGCTGGCGGTGCGCCGCCGAAGCCGCGCTTGTCAAACCATAAAAAATCGGCACCGCACCGAGCGGGTCAGTGACCGGAAACAGCGCCAGGAAAGTCCCGGCGGCAGAGCCCAGCACGTCCCACATTGCCGTTCACCCCGTAACAATTTGAAATATCCTCACTCAACTGTAGCTTTTGCTACAACCGAACGTCAACGCAGGGCCTGGGGCTCTCGCAGCGGGCAGCGGCAGCGATCGCGTGATCCCGGTCTCTGTCCCCCTGGGGCAGTTGCGTGGCCGGGCGGGAAGCGGTTAGAACCGGTGTATGATACCTTCCGACTTCTCAAGAGCAGTTAAGCTGATGGCAAGTTCAGCCTCCAAGGCTCCGTCGTAGTTGCCGTTCGCCTCGCCTTACACCCAAAAATCGATGGCCAAATCGCTCGTTATTGTCGAATCTCCAGCCAAAGCCAAGACAATCAGCAAGATTCTCGGTAAAAACTTTATCGTCAAAGCTTCTGCCGGGCACATCCGCGATCTGCCGCAAAAGGAGATGGGCGTGGATGTCAAAAAAGATTTTGCGCCAAAGTACGTAGTCATTCCTAAAAAAGAGGACGTCGTCGAGGAGTTGCGGGGGGCGGCGCGGGGGGCCGAGCGCGTCTACCTCGCCCCGGACCCGGATCGCGAAGGGGAAGCGATCGCCTGGCACCTTTCTCAGATTCTCGAAATCCCGGACGACCGGCTGCAGCGCATCGAATTCCACGAGATTACCCAGCAGGCGATCCGCAACGCCGTCGCCCACCCGCGCCACATCGACATCAACCGGGTCGATGCCCAGCAGGCCCGCCGCATCCTCGATCGGCTGGTGGGCTACAAGCTCAGCCCGCTCTTGTGGAAGAAGGTGCAGCGCGGCCTCTCGGCGGGCCGGGTGCAGTCGGTGGCGGTGCGGCTATTGTGCGACCGTGAAAAGGACATCCAGGCGTTCGTGAGCGAAGAGTACTGGACGATCCACGGCCAGTTTCGCCAGGCATCCTCCGAGCAGGCGGCGGCCTTTACGGCGGATCTGGTGCGCTGGGCCGGTAAAAAACCTGATCTGTCCACAGAGCAGGCGGCTCAGGCAGTGGTCCAATCTCTGGCGGGAGCGGCAGCCCAGGTCGAATCGGTCAAGACCCGCGAGCGCGCCCGCGAGCCCCAGCCGCCCTTTATCACGAGCACCCTCCAGCGCGAGGCGGCCTCCGCCCTCAACCTCACCGTCAAACGGACGATGGCCATCGCCCAGCAACTGTACGAGGGCATCGAACTGGGAGAAGAGGGACCGTCGGGGCTCATCACCTACATGCGCACCGACAGCACCCGGATCGCCGAAGAAGCGCAAGATGCAACCCGCGAATTTATCCAGAGCGCCTACGGCAAACCCTACCTGCCCGCCCGCCGCCGCCAGTACGGTGCCAAAAAGGGAGCCCAGGACGCCCACGAGTGCATCCGGCCCACCGACATCAACAACACCCCCGATCGGATCAAAAAATCCCTTACTCCGGATCAGTTCAAGCTCTATCGCCTGATCTGGCAGCGCTTCATCGCCTCGCAGATGGCAGCGGCAACCCTTGAGACCCGCACGGTCGAAATTGCCGCCAGAGTGCCGGGTAGCCGCCACGAAGGGTTGTTTCGCGTCGCTGTGACCCGCACCCTCTTCGACGGTTACACCCGCGTCTACGAAGAAGCGCGCGAAGAAAACGCTCCCGAGGACGAATCGGCCTCTGCCGCTCCGGTGCTCGCCGAGGGCGAGGCGCTCGTATTGCTCGCGGTCGAACCCCGTCAGCACTTTACCCAGCCGCCGCCCCGCTACTCCGAAGCGACCCTGGTCAAGGCGCTCGAAGAGCAGGGCATCGGTCGCCCCAGCACCTACGCTCCGACGATCGCCACCATCCAGGAGCGCGGCTACGTCAACAAGGAGGGCCGCAGCCTGGTGCCCACCGACCTGGGGATGAAGGTCAACGAGGAACTGGTCCAGCATTTTCCAAATATCGTCGATACGCGCTTTACAGCGACGATGGAAGCGCAGCTCGACGAGGTCGAGAAGGGCTCCCAGCGCTGGACGCAGCTACTCGCCGATTTTTATGGGCCATTTATCGAGACACTCAAGGTCGCCGACGAAGAGATGAAGAAGGTGGTGATCGTCACCGACTATCTCTGCGAGCGCTGCGGACGGCCACTGCTCAACCGCTATGGCCGCTTCGGCAACTTTTTAGGCTGCTCGGGCTATCCGGAGTGCGAATTTACCCACCAGCTCACCCGCGACAATAAGCCCGTACCCAAGGACCGGCCCGCCGAGGGCGTGCGCTGCAACCACTGCAGCCACGAGCCGATGACGATCACCTACGGTCGCTACGGCGAATATCTCAAGTGTCCGGCCTGCGGCAAGAGCCAGCCCAAATCCACCGGCATCGAGTGCCCCAAGTGCCACAAAGGGCACATCGTCGAGCGCCGATCCAAGATGGGCAAGACCTTCTACGGCTGCGATCAATACCCCGACTGCGACTTTGTGCTCTGGAGCAAGCCCCTCGAAAAACCCCGTTGTCCGGAGTGCGATTCGATCTTGCTCTTCAAGCCCCGCAAGCGCGGCGAGGACATGGTCGCCTGCAGCCACTGCAAGTTCGTCGCCCCGGCCTCCGAGATTCTGCCGGAGAGCGAGCAGGCCGAGGCAGAAGAGTTGCTGACGGGCTAGAAAGCTCTACTTCGGCGTCTTTGCTGCCGGTTTCTGGGCTGCCTGTTGGGCCTTGTTCTGGGCTGTCACTGCCGCCGCAATCACTTTAGCGACTGGGGCCACCTTCGCCTGCTGGGCTTTTACTTTTTCGAGATTCTGGCTTGCGAGAGTTTTGATCTCGGCGTCTTCTGTCTTCTCCAGCTGGGGTTGAAGTGTTTCGGCAAGAGCTTGATCGTCGCTGTTGAGCGCATCGAGGTACGCCTGATCAAACAGGGGCGTGCGCAGATCCGACAGGCGGCTGTCGATGTCGAGCAGCGCCTCGCGCGCAGTGCTGGAGAGCGTCCGCGCCGAGCGGGGCAGTTTGAGCTGCCGCAGCTGGGCCAGTTCCGTTAATTTGCGATCGAGGGTGCTGTACTCGATGAGCCGCTGGCGGGCGTAGCCTACGAGTTGAGAATTGGTGCTCAGTTGCATCGCCAGTTGGGCCAGGGCAATCTGGCGGATGTTGTACTCAGCGAGGGTGCGCAAAATCGAAGCGTCCGCTTCAGAAGTGCTCTGACGCCGCTCCGGCGATGGTCTGTTGCCTTCGGAAGCGGGTAGCTGGGCAACCACAGGCGTCGCGCCCAAAAGTCCAACCACCAGACCGAGGGGGAGCAAAAAAAATCTGGGCATAAGCTATTCACCGTGAGGGAAAGCGCTCCAGCCGGGGCAGATCCTGCCCACCGCCGGTCGCTGAATCGGGTTTTAAGGTTGCTTCCTACCGTAGCGCAGCTTGCTGTCGATAAACATCCGGTGCGTCACCTTCAGCCCGAGCGCCATCCCCCGAATCGTCTCGGTCTCCTCGTCATCGATCGTGCCGTCGGTGGCAGCCAGACAAAACAGCAGCTCGACCAGGCCCAGAGCGAGGGGGCGGTCCGCATAATTTTCTACCCCCCGCACCAGCCGCGCCCGGTCCAGGCTCCGCACGTAGGGATCGCTGAGCATCTGCTCGACGAATTCGGCCTGCTCGTCTTCGAGGCGCAGGCACTCGCGGATGCAGGAGGTGGCAGCAGGCAGGGGTCTTTTTAATTCACCCCAGGTACAACCGGCGAGGGCACCGACGAACAGCAGCGCCCGCTGCCTGTCGCTCGGTTGCCCGCCTGCCTTGAGATGGCGGGCAAAGTCACCACCGGGGTGATCGCGCTCCTTCCACAGCCAGAGCAGTTCCGCTTCCAGTTCCGCCAGGTGGGCGTCCGCCGAGCGCTGGATCTTGAAGGGCCGGACGGCAAAAAAGCCGCGCAATCGGTTGGCAAACAATCCCAGATCGCCGGCGCTGGCAAAAAGAGCGCTCACCTCCTCCAGAAAGCGTTTTTCGGCTTCGTCTAAGCGCTCATCGGCGCAGGCAAGCTGCCGCAGCCGCTCCAGGGCCACTTCCCGCTCCTCGGGCCTGTGGGCGGCCTCGACCAGCTCGCGGCTGAACGCTTCGGCCTGTTGCCTCGTCGTGGGCTGCTCAAGGTAGTAGCGCAGGTAGTTGCATTGCTGCTCGCTGAGCGAAAATTCGGCCATCCACCGGCGCACCAGAGCCCGCTCGCTCTCGCTGAACTCGCCATCCGCCCAGCCAATCGCAATCAACACCTTGAGTAGAGCGAGCTGAAAGGGGCTGGCAGCCATCGATGGGTCTCCAGGGCAACCCTTCCAGTCTAAAGATGCGCCCAGGCTCCCGCAAAGAAACGCGATATTGTTGCAATTTTTGAGCGTCCCTTCATCGTTGCTTACTTTTCTGAAAGCAGATGGTCAGCGGACCAATAAGTTTGACATTTTGCTCTTTCGGCCAGACTGCGGCTACCCATAGGATCGGCAAGGATAGCAATGATTTTATCCAGGAGAAACTTTTGGTGAATACGTTGAATTCTGTGCGGACAGCGTTCGTCTTCCAGGCCATTGCCAGCCTGTACCTGCTCGCCAATCTCTGGATTTTGCAGAGCCAGGCGGCGACGGTGCTATTCGGTGCGCTGATTTCAGGCAGCCTGCTCTTTAGCGTCTACGCCCTCGTCCAGGTGCAGCGCCACCACGGGCGGCAGCGCAAGGCCGCCATCGAGCGCACGAGCCCCTCGCGCGATCTGCTGGCCACGCACTGATCCTTCGATCGGCCAAACCCCGACAACCGCCTTAGAATAGGGCGAGCCATTGCGGCCCATCAGGTTGCTCTTTTTGGGGGTTGGATGTTTCGACGCATTTGTTTGACCGGCCTGTGCCTGCTCGGTTTTTGCTTACCACTCCACGCTGGCCCCGATGCCGCAGGTTCTGCCGCATCGGGGCTTATTGGTTTTGATCGGGCGGATACAGATAAAGAGCGCGCCCTTGAAGCCCAGTTCGACAATCAGCTTCAAAAGGCGAACCTGAGCAACTCGCTTAACAAACTGGCGGCCCGGCCCCACCACGTCGGCTCCGCCGCCCAAAAAGACAATGCCGAATACCTGGCTTCTCAATTTCGCAGCTGGGGCTATCAGGTCGAAATCGAGCGCTTCGAGGCGCTTTTTCCGGAGCCAAAGACCCGCCTGCTGGAGCTGGTAGGCCCGACAAAATTCAAAGCAAAGCTGCGCGAGCCGGTGCTCAAGGCCGACCGCACCTCGGGGGCAGCCGGAGAGCTGCCAGTCTACAACGCCTACTCGATCGACGGCGATGTCACGGGCGAACTGGTCTATGTCAATTACGGGGTGCCCAAAGATTACGAAGAACTCGAGCGGCGCGGCATCGATGTAAAGGGCAAAATCGTGATCGCCCGTTACGGCGGTTCCTGGCGCGGCATCAAGCCCAAGGTAGCGGCGGAGCATGGGGCCATTGGCTGCATCATCTACTCCGATCCCAAAGACGACGGCTACTACCAGGGCGACGTCTACCCCAAAGGTGCCTGGCGCAACCCCTACGGTGCCCAGCGCGGCTCGGTGGCCGATATGCCCGTCTACCCCGGCGATCCGTTGACGCCCGACGTAGGGGCGACGCCAGGGGCAAAGCGCCTCGATCGATCTCAAGCAGCGACGCTCACCAAAATTCCGGTGCTGCCCATCGCCTACGCCGACGCCCTGCCGCTTTTGGGGGCGCTCGGCGGTCCTCTGGCCCCGGCGGAGTGGCGGGGCGCTCTGCCCATTCCCTACCACCTCGGAGCGGGACCGGCTAAGGTCCATCTCAAGCTCAGCTTCGACTGGAAGCTGGTGCCGGTCTACGACGTGATCGCCCGTTTGCCCGGCAGCGAGCGGCCCGACCAGTGGATTATCCGGGGCAACCACTACGACGGCTGGGTGTTCGGCGCAAACGATCCATTGAGCGGAGCGGTGACACTGCTTGAAGAGGCGCGCGCCCTCTCTGAACTGGTAAAGGGGGGCTGGCGACCAAAGCGGACGATCGTCTTTGCCCTCTGGGACGGCGAGGAGCCGGGGCTTATCGGTTCGACCGAGTGGGTGGAGACCCACGCAGCGGAGCTGGATAAAAAGGCGGCCCTCTACATCAACACTGACTCGAACGCCCGTGGTTTTCTGGAGATGGGCGGCTCCCATAGCCTCGAGCACTTTTTTAACGAGGTGGCCCGCGACGTGCCGGATCCCGAAAAAAAGCTGCCCGTAAAGGACCGGCTGCGCGCTCAGCGCATCTACACTTCTAGCGGCGAGGAGCGGCGCGAAGTGCGCAACCGCTCAGATCTGAGGCTGGCGGCCCTGGGCTCCGGTTCGGACTATTCGCCTTTCTTGCAGCACCTGGGGATCGCAAGCCTGAATCTGGGCTACGGCGGCGAAGGCCGGGGCGGCTCCTACCATTCGATCTACGACTCGATCGATCACTTCGAGCGCTTCATCGATCCGGGCTACCAGTACGGTCTGACCCTCGCCCAGACCAATGGTCGCCTGCTGTTGCGCGCTGCCGATGCCCAGGTGCTGCCTTTTGAATTCACGGGCCTCGCCGACACCCTCGAAAAGTACGTCAAAGAAGTCACTGCCCTTGAGAAGGATCTGAGGGAGGCGAGTCTCGAAAAAAATCGCCAGATCGAGGAGCGCACTTTCTTCGCCGTCGCCGACCCGACCGAGACCACGGTGATTCCCAAACCGGACGACGCTGTGCCCGAACTGGACTTTGCCCCGCTCAAAGCGGCGGCAGCAAAACTCAAAGCAAGTGCGGAGCGCTACCGGCTCGCTCTGGAAGCTTCTCAGAATAAACCGCTGCCCCCCACCCTCGATGCGGCTTTAATCGCGGTCGAGCGCTCGATGCTCAACCCGGCAGGTTTACCCCGCCGTCCCTGGTATCGGCACCAGTTCTACGCCCCTGGCTTTTATACCGGCTACGGCGTCAAGACACTCCCCGGCCTGCGCGAGGCGATCGAGGAGCGCCAGTGGCAGGAGGCGCGTACCCAGTTGCCGCTTTTGAGTGCCACCGTCGAGGGCGTCGCCGCCGCCATCGACCGGGCGAGCGCCATCCTCCAGCCCTACCAGAGCACTTCGGCTCTGCGGTAGAGGCCCGAGCGGGCAAAGCGATCTAGCATGAGAGCCGACGCGATGCGGCTCAGCCATGGACGAGACACAGGTACTTTTTCAGCCACCGGGCTTTAGCTCTAAAGACGTGATCACCTCGCGCGGGCGCATCCGGTACTACGAATCGGGCACAGGAGCGCGGACGCTAGTTTTTTTGCACGGCTTTGGGGGCGGATCGTCCTCTTATGAGTGGTCGAGGATCTATCCCGCCTTTGCTTGTGATTATCGGGTGCTCGCTCTGGACCTGCCTGGCTGGGGGCTTTCTGAGCACCGCAGCGGCAATTATGTCCCTGAGGACTACCGGACGGCCATCGCTGAATTTATCGAGCGCACCAGCGCGGAGAAGGTGACGGCAATCGCCTCCAGCGTCGTTGCCGGGCTCACTTTCTGGCTTTCTGTCGAAAGGCCGGAATTGTTCGAGTGCATCGTCGCCGTCAATCCTTCCGGACTGCGGGACTTTGGCAAAAAATACGACGGCAGTTTCTTTTCGTTTATCGAAAATCTGCCCCTCATCAACGAACTGGTCTACTCGCAGCTCATCACCACCCGCTCCTCGATCCGCGACTTTTTGCGCAAGCGGCTATTTGTCCGCGAAAACCGGATCACCGAGGAGATGGTCGAAGCCTACTACACCTCCGCTTCCCAACCCGAAGGGCTGTGGGCGGCCTACTCGTTTCTTAAAGGCAACCTCGCCTTCGATCTGGCCGACTGGCTGCCGAAACTGAGCATTCCTGCTGCCATTCTCTGGGGTGAAAAATCCCAGTACGAGGGACCGGATGTCGGTAGACGCCTGGCTGAACTCAGCCCCCAGGTCCGCTTCTTTGAGACGATTCAAGATACCGGGCTCACGCCCCAACTGGAACTGCCGGCGACGACGATCGCGACCATCCACAAGGCGCTGGCTCTACTGGGAACAGCGGAGCCTGCTCCAGCCCCCGGCACACTTTGAGCCCTGCTTCCGCAGGTTGAGTCGTAGTTTCTGGAGTTTCCGTCACCCATCTGGAAGGAGTCAGTAGCAGCCTGGGCAGCTTCGGTGTTGAAGGAGGAAGTGCTGGCGTTGAGCGGCAGGCTGGGAGCAGTTGCCAGACCCAGGTAAAGATAGACCTATTCGAGACGTATTTGTCCAGCGGTCTGCGATTGAACCAGGACAGCGACTCACTTGCCAAGGGCAATCTGAGCAGCACGATGATAAATCGGCCACAAAGTGTAGAGTGGACCGCCACTGAACATCATCCCGCGCTTACCAAAATCAAAGCTCTGAATGTAAGGATATTCTTTGACTGCTTGCTTGAGCAGATCGACCATTTGCGAACCCGGCATCTGCGATAGTTCGCGCATCTGGTCTTCACTTATACTTTCCATGAAATCTTCGATCTCATGTGCTCTGCTGGACAAATACTTCCTCACACGCTTGTAGCGATCTTTGATGGACTCAGGCTTGCGCCCATGATTGTTTGTCAATCGTTCCTTTTGCTCAGCAGTTAGATTCCAAATATCCATGTCTTCTTCCAAGGCAGGATACAGATAAATACCCCAGTAGTAATCGGCATAAAGCCGGGCAAAATCCGCTGAAAATTGGTTGATATCTTTGTGATAGACTAGATTACCTTCTGTAATTACGGGCCAAGTTCCTTCTGGAAAGAATGCTGCATGTTTGAACAGTGGCTCTTCTTTTTCGGTTAAACCACTGGCACGTAAGAAGAACTCAAAAAAGGCTTCGTCTAACATGAAACTTGCTTCTTCATCTACATCTAACGGTACTTCCAGCTCTTGCAGAATGTAGGGCTCGATAGCATTCTTTCGGGCTTCTACTAAATCCGTGATTGAAATTGATGAAGCAAAAACCCTGCCCCTATCCAGAAACTCGAAACCAGATCTAAACCAGCGGCCACAATGTGTGGCATTCAAACCGTAATAAGTTTTTGCAATCGTCTCATAATTAAGCCAAACAGCCACCTTCTTATCTGATCCTATTGTGTCTTGGAGAATTTCATCTGCAGATAGGAGAAAGGCTTCTTTATCTATTTCTTCCTCATCCTGTACACTATTCTTGTATTGTTTAATATAAACCATGTTCCCCTTCTCTAGTAACCTTCTGAGGAGTTGCAAGTACATTTGAATAGAATCTTTTGCCTCTACACAAAATGCAAGAGTGCTTAGCTGGACCACGGTACCCTCTTCACAGTTACAACTTGTCCACCAACCTTAACAGGCTTCTGAATCATTTTCCCGTTTTCATAAGCTTCTTCCCACAGTTGATTGCCTTTTACTGTATATCCCACTTCAAGCCCTGTTCCTTCTGGTATGGCAACAGATGCTTCCCCCAGTTTCGCATCAGGGATTTTTTGCATTAGAGATGAGTAAGTGTTTCTAAGCTGGTTGATTGCCTCCCCTACTTCTGCCCCTTTCTTGCCTTCTGGATCACTTGCTTTCACTTCTGTCAGATTGAACTTGCCTCCTTCTGTTAATGAAACAAAATCGCAGGCTTGGGTTCTGTCAACTCCTCTTGGCATGTCCAGCAGTTTGCGGGTGTTCCCATCACCGTAACTCATAATCTTGTCTCCCTTCTGCGTCAGCAACTCAGACACTCTTTCCTCAATCTCTGCGGACTTGCGCGCTTGTATCGCTTCAGGGCTGTTCTTGCCCTGCCTTTTGGCCGTATCTCTTGCGGCGGCATACAGGTCCGTTTTCTCTCCCACTGGCTCCAGCTTGCGACCAGGATACCCAAGCGGGCTGCTCGCTGGACCCTCGCCCCTGGAAAAGAGCACCCCCAAATCTTGCTGCAGGTTCTCGTTGGCCTGATTGGCCACAAATATCCCATGCCCCGCCTCTGCCACACCCAGACCGGCTAAGGCTCCACCCGCCAGGATGCCTACTCCGCTTTCTGAGCCGAGGACCGCTAGAGCAAGACCCGCTTCGACTTTCAGCCCACCGTCCCAACTCTCGAAGATGCCCTGGGCCATTGCTCCAAGGTCACCCAGCACCTGACCGGTCTGGAAAAAGGGATTGTCGTGTTGCTCTTCGTAGGCTTTGCTCTCAAGAAACGGCAGGTTGCTTGTATCGAAGCCGTAGCTGAGACCGCGACCGAGTTCGCCGACGTTGTAGAAAACCTGGCCAGCATGACAGTTTGAGGATTGGCAGGGATCAGATGCCGACTCTAAGCGGACTGCGGCCCTGGCGAATTTCGATGTCACTTTTTTGAAGGAGCGAGCGGCCTGTCATCTCAGGCGGCTGGGCGATCCCCAGCAGATCGAGGATCGTTGGCGCAATATCGCCCAGGTTGCCGCCCTCGCGCAGGGCAACGGCGGTGCCCCAGCCAGGAATTTTCAGTCCCTCGCTCTCGATCAAGATAAAGGGCACCGGGTTGGTGGTGTGGGCGGTCCAGGGCCGGCCCTGCTCGTCCCACATCAGCTCGGCGTTGCCGTGATCGGCGGTGACGAGCAGCGTTCCCCCGGCGGCGACGCAGGCGGTGAGCAACCGGCCCAGGCAGGTATCGACGGTTTGAACGGCCTGGATGGCGGCCTGGAAGTTGCCGGTGTGGCCCACCATGTCGGGGTTGGCGTAGTTGATCACCACCAGAGCGTACTGGCGCGAAGTTATCGCGCTCACCGCCTGGGTGGTCACCTCAAGCGCCGCCATCTGGGGTTTGAGGTCGTAGGTAGGCACCAACGGGCTCTGGACCATCAGCCGGTCCTCGCCGGGCAGGGCCGCCTCGATGCCACCGTTAAAAAAGTAGGTGACGTGGGCATACTTCTCGGTTTCGGCAATCCGAAACTGGCGCAATCCCTGCCTGGCAATCACCTGCCCCAGCAGGTTGTCGAGGGACTGGGGCGGAAAGGCGACGGCGGTGGGCAAAGTCGCGTCGTACTGGGTAAAACTCACAAAGCCCAGCGGGTCGAGGTAGGGACGGACGAAGCCTTCAAAATCGGGCTGCAAAAAGGCGCGAGTGAGCTGGCGGGCCCGGTCGGGGCGGAAGTTAAAGAAAATCAGGCCGTCGCCCGGCTCGATGGCACCGGCGGCAAGGCGCACCGGCACGATAAATTCGTCGGTGATCCCGGCTTCGTAGCTCTCGCTCAGGGTCTGGACCGCTGATTTACCTGTGCCTTCTCCCGTCTCGGTCATCACCCGATACGCCTGGGCAATCCGGTCCCAGCGCCGGTCGCGGTCCATGCCAAAGTAGCGGCCCCCGAGGGTGGCGATCGTGCCGATGCCCACCTGGGCGATGCGCTCTTGTAGTTGGCCGAAGTACGCGATTCCCGAAGTGGGTGGGGTGTCGCGCCCGTCGCTGAAGGCGTGGATGTAAAGGTTGTCGCATCCCTGTTGTTTTGCCAGGTCGAGCAGGCCGAACAGGTGCTCGATGTGGGAGTGGACACCACCGTCGGAGACCAGTCCGACGGCGTGCAGCTTGCCTTTGCGAGCGCGGATCGTCCGGCACAACTCGACGAGGGCCGGATTGGTGAGCAGCGACCCGTCCTCGACGGCATCGCTGATGCGCACGAGTTCTTGAGGAACGATCCGGCCCGCACCGATATTGAGGTGGCCGACTTCGGAGTTGCCCATCTGGCCGCGTGGCAGACCGACTGCCTTGCCGCTGGTCTGGATGCGCGTAAAAGGATAACTGGCTTTAAGGGCGTCGAAGACTGGCGTCTGGGCAGCGGCAATGGCGTTGCCGTCGGCTTCGTCGCGCTCACCCCATCCGTCGAGAATAACCAGAACGACCGGATTGACCGGGCTAGAAGTGCTCATAGGATTGGCTCACTTTTTAGCAACGGGTGGATACGAAAGAGGGTATCCCCAGATACAGTAGTCTTTGTCTAACCAGTAAAACTGATCCCCGACATACTTTGTGGTATTCGCGGCAAAAATTTTGAATTCGCACAAGATTTGACACTTTTTCAGCCACAGATAGTATTTTGTCAGCCAGCTAGACACTCTGGCTCTTACAACTTCTAGAAGCAAGGGCTGCTGTAGCCGTGGCTGCAGAATCATTCCCTTACCATTAAAGCGGGAAAGGAGTGCAGAGATTGCCCACAGATGTGCCGCCATTGGACGAGGACACGCTGCTCTATCTCAGGGCATCGGGCGATGGGCGGCTGGCTGCGCTGAAGGATCTCATCGCCGAGCGCTTCGAGCCCCTCCAGTCACTGCAACTGGTAGAGATCGTTCTGCCAGAGTCGTGCTGGCCGGTCTGGGCCCACTGGCTGGCCGTCGAGGTCATCGACCGCTGGCGCAACGAACTATTGGCCGACGAGGCACTCGCCCTTCCGGCGATGCTCGCTGCTCTCGGACTCGCTGCTCAGCAGGAGGAAGCGCTGCCGCTATTGAGCAGGCTGAGCGAGACCGCCGAAGGAAGTACCCTTAGCTTTGAGCTGACGCTGCGCCTGCAGGCCGCAGCCCGGCAACTGCCCCAGCCGCCCCAGGCCGCCCTCGCCCAGATCGAGCAGGTGGTAACTGCCCTCGCCGATTGGTTCGCCGCAGAGGACGAGAACGGTTGCCTGACCCAGTTGCGGGCCAACTTTGAACGGATCCGTACCGTCACCGCTGCCAGTTGCCGCCAGCTTCTGATCCGACTGGGTTTTGCCGGAACCCAGGTTGCCCTCCAACAGTTAACAACACTGCAGGCGGCCCTCGAAGCACTGGACCGGCAGCACGCCGAAGAGCACGAGGATCGCCTGCAGCGCGAGCAGGCGTCCTGGCGGGCCTTTGCCACTTTGCGGAACCGGTTGGCCGGGCGTGGCTGGAACCTGCGGGTCGGGCGCGACGACTACGAGGCGACGCTGCGGGCGCTCGCCTCGGTCTACCAGTTCAAACTCGAAGCAGAAATCTTCTGGCTGAGCAGTCTGATCGTCCGCGAGGTGCTGGAACCGGTGCGCCTGCAGCTGGCGATGGTAGCCCGCTCCGACCGGCTACTCGCCGAGTGGCAGCAGCGCTGCCGCGAACATTCAAAGATCGGTGCCGGTGCCAGTGCCGTTCTCTTCGCAAACTATCTGCGCTCGCAGCTGGATGCGGCTCAACTGTTGCAGAGCTTCGAGACCCAACCGGGCTATTCGCTGATGCGCTGGGGCACTCTCGCCCCTTCGCGGGCCGCCGCTTTGCTCGATGCCTTGCTCGCCCACCTGCAGCAACTGTGCCGCAGCCTGCACCTGCGCTGCTGCCTCTCGTTATTGGCCCTCGATGATCCGGCAACCCACGAGTAGCGCCCGGCTCAAAAACACAGCGCCCCTTCCCGAGCTGGCCGGGAAGGGGCTTGTGCGAATGGCATCAAAATTCAGGCGACCGATGCTGTCAGCGTCCGCTCAGCAGTAGTATCGACGCACTCCATCGCGGGCAGATGGCACCAGACCTGATAGCCGGTGTCATCTGAGACGATCAAAGTCGATCCCGGACAACTGCGGTAAAAGTTGATCGCCTCGTGCATCTCCGTCGGCGCAAAACTGCCGCAGGGATAGAACAACTGGTTGCCAAAGCGCAAACCTGTCTCGATCCGGGCGTCTTTGGAACGACGAATGCGGCAAAGATCGACAGAAGCCTTGTTTAAAATCAACATTTGGTCTATCCCTGCTCTGTGAAAGCGAGCCCTTACTGCTTCTATTCTAACGACCTGTATCGAAGTGGAAAGGTTCCAGAGTAAAAGGAAGCATTACTAAATGTGATGATTCCGATAGAGCAGTGCAAGTTGTCGATAACTGAGGGCGTGGCGGGCGCGCTCGGCCACCTCCTCCTCCCTGAGGGGCCGGATCACCCGTGCGGGTACACCGGCCACGAGGGTAGCGGCGGGTACGGAGGCGGTGACTACCGCCCCGGCGGCGACGATCGCCTGGCTGCCGACAATAAGGCCACCCAAGACGATCGCCCCGATCCCGATGAGGCACTCGTCCTGGACCGTAGCCCCATGGATCACAGCTCTATGGCCGACCGTGACGCGCTCGCCCACGATCACCGGTTCACCGGGATCGCCGTGGAGAATCGCCCCGTCTTGAATGTTGCTGTCTACGCCGACCTCGATGCGCTCGACATCGCCGCGCAGCACCGCGCCGTACCAGATACTCGTGCCCGCTGCTAGCCGCACCCTGCCAATGACAACCGCCCCCGGTGCTACGAAAGCGGCGGGGCTGAGGTCCGGCTGGCTCAGATCGATGTCCAGTGCCGAAATATCCACCCGCTCAACCTTCGTTGCGAACGCGGTTGAGGGGCGGCAGCACGGTGGAGCCGTTGGCGGCGTCACCGGCATTGTTCATTGCCAGAAGGGCGCTGATCGACGCTGGGATCGATTGGGGATCCATAAAGAGCACCTTGCTGCTCGGGGACGCGCCGACGGCGTTGGCGACATCGAGGTAGTTGCGCGCCAGATAAAATTGCAGCGCCTCGCGGGCTCTTGGATCCTGCAGGGTCTCAGCCAGGGTGCGCAGCGCTTCGGCGGTGCCCTGAGCCTGGAGGACCTGCTCCTGCCGCTCCGCTTCGGCGCGGGTAATACGGGCCTGGGCCTCGCCCTGGGAGCTGTTGATGGCGGACTGGCGCTCGCCTTCGGAGTTGAGGATGACAGCGCGCTTGCGGCGCTCGGCAGCCATCTGCTGTTCCATCGAATCGAGCACCGTGCGCGAGGGAGCGATGTTGCGCACCTCGACGCGGGTGACCTTGATGCCCCAGGGATCGGTGCTCGCGTCGAGATCGCGGAGCAGAGCCTGGTTGATCTCGCTGCGCGAGGCGAAGGTCTCGTCGAGTTCGAGCTTGCCAATCTCGGCGCGCAGGGCCGTGAGCACCAGGTTGGTCATCGCCTGGCGGATATTGGCCACCGAGTAGTAGGCCCGCCGGGTGTCGATGATCCGCCAGTAGATAACCGCATCCGCTTCGAGGGCAACGTTGTCTTTTGTGATGCACTGCTGCGGCTGGATATCGAGCACCTGCTCGCGGATTGTTTCTTTGAAGACGATATTGTCGATAAACGGGATGATGATGTGCAGCCCCGGTGTCAGCTTCGTATGAAAGCGGCCCAGCCGCTCGACGAGAGCCTCATCGCCCTGGTTGATGATTTTGACCCCGGCGATGATTGTTGCCAACAGACCGGCACCGAACACAAGCAGGAAAAATTCAATCACCTTAAACTCCTTCTTGAACGTGCAAGAAAGCTCACTCCAACGGTTCGAGGGGGACGACGCTCAAGGTATTGCCCTTCTGGCCCACGATCAGCACCTTCGTCCCGGTGGGCACGCGGCTGAGACTGCGGCAGTGCGCATTCCAGGTCGTTCCGCCGAAGGCGACTCGGCCCGTCGCCCCTGGTTCGATCGCCGCCGTCACAGTTCCTTCCTCCTGGAAAAAGGGATTTTCCAGTTCCGGATCCGTGCGCGGCACCAGTTTGCGGGAGAGCACAATCAGGATGGATGCGACCAGGGCAAAGACAAAAAGCTGTACGAAGGGATGGGGAATCCACTGGCCAATCAGCAGCATCAAAAGCGCTGCCGTTCCGGCTGAGCCCGCCACCAGCGCTGGAGTAAAAAACTCCAGCACCCACAGGCCAATGCCCAGCGCGACCCAGAAGACCAGCAACGATACGCTCATAAACCCACGCTAGCGCAAGCTTTCAGCCTCTATCGGCGAAAGTCACTAACATTTAAGTAATCGTGCCCACCCGGTAGTTTAAGTATCCGTTCTCGCTTGCTGCACGAGGGCGCTCACCGCCTGGCCATCTTCACCATCCCAGTAACCCACTCCGTCTTTGGCACTGTCGCGGATAAAAAACCGGGTCGATTCCTGACCCGTCGTTGCGATGCGCACGCTCGTCTTGTCCGAATCCGGGTAGCCCACCACCTCCGGTAGCAGCAGGGAGGACATCGCCAGATACACAAGATCGCCGTCGCCTGTGTTCACAAACTGGTGCGCCAGTTCCGGGCCGCCCGCCGGGGTGAGGACGTAGTCGTTGGGTCCCACCGGGTAGGTCTTGTCGCCAAAGCGCAGTACGCCGGTGCCGCTCAGGATAAAAAAGTGCTCTTCGTTGACGTGGTGATGGTGCAGTGGAAAGGCTGCTTTGCCCGGCGGCACACGGGTAATGTTGACGCCCACCGACTTTGAGCCGAGGGGTTCGGCCAGTTCCGTCATCCAGCATTCGAAATACTCACCGTGGATGAAGCGATTGACGGGCGCGGCTGAAACGTTCAAGACCGGCTGCATCGTGGCCTCCCTGACAAAGAAACAGCGGCTAACTTTGTGAACAGAATATCACAATATCAGCCGCTCTTCTTTAATAGTTGAGAGTTACGAGGATCAGCCCTCTTCGAGCACCTCGCGGATCCGCCGCTCAAGCCGATCGATATCGAGGCTGCTCTCGTCGCGGGCGATGCGCCGCACGGTCGGGTTGACGTTGCCCAGATCCGAGAGCAGATCGCTGAGAATTTGCTGTTGCTGACGGGCCTGGGTCACTTCGCGCGGTTCCTGCACCAGATCGCGGACGATCGATTCTTCGGCCCGCGAGGCGACGATGGGCTCCGGCTGACCCAAAAGACAGACAAAGCTGCGGCGGCCAGGCCCGCGTTCTTGCTCGATCGGAATCACCGCCGTCACCTGATCGGAGCGCACATATTTACCGAAACCGAGGGGAACGAGTATCGAGGATTGGATGCGCATAGGATGCGGCTCCTTCATAAAGATTGAGTCTTTCTATATCAATTATAATCTTTTTGAATCTAAAACCGCAGGTACATTTGCAGGCTAACTTGGAACAGTTGGTTCCGAGCATTTTTCTGATTTCTAGGAGCTGGATCCAACCCGCCCCCCCGACTTTGACGCCTTCGTGGGCACAGAAAGCCCGTCCTGCAGCGCGCTGGGACGATAGAGAGGCGAAAGAATACTTATTACTCTCCCTCTTCTTCAAAAGGAGGGGTTCTAGATCCAGAGCCTAGGATTGAACGGGATTGCGCGGGGTGAACGATGCTCAAAGGACGGACCTGGGCAAAAAGGCTGCTGCAGGTGCTGGGCGCGCTGGGTGTGCTCGTGGTGCTGACTGGTGCCGGTGCGTACCTGTGGCTGCGCAGGAACCTGCCGGTGGTTGACGGAACTGTGCAGGTAAAAGGGATTACTGCAACGGTTACGATCAGCCGGGACCGCGATGCAGTACCCCACATCAAGGCAGCGACGGCTGCGGACGCCCTTTTTGGCCTGGGCTACGTCCACGCCCAGGACCGGCTCTGGCAGATGGAGTTCCAGCGCCGCATCGGCTGTGGCCGACTTTCAGAAATTTTGGGCGAGGCCACGCTTAAGACCGATCGCTTTTTGCGCACGGTTGGGCTTTGCCGGGCGGCGCAAACCGCCTGGCAGCGGCAACGACCGCAGATGAAACGGTTCATCGAAGCTTACGTGGCCGGGATCAACGCTTTTGTCGGCGCACACCACGGCGGGGAGCTGCCGGTCGAATTTACGCTGTTGGGCTTTGAACCCGAACCCTGGCAACCAGTCGATGTTATGGTCTGGCAAAAAGTGCTTGCCCTCAACTTAAACGGTGCCGGCAGCGACGAACTGCTGCGCAGCCGCCTCATCGCCCGCGTCGGTACCGAGCGCGCCGCGCAGCTATTTCCGGCCTACACCAGCGATGGACCGATTATCGTTTCTGCCGGCCCCGCGCAACCGGAGAAAAAACTCCCGACCCGTTTATCTGGACGGGTGAACCTGCCCGCCTACCGGCAACTCGTTGCCCAGATCCAGGACGTGCAGAAGCTGCTCGGCTCCGATCCGCTCGCCACCGGCAGCAACAGCTGGGTCGTCTCCGGTCGCCATACCACTACCGGCAAACCGCTACTTGCCAACGACCCCCACCTGGGCACTCAGATCCCCTCGGTCTGGTACCTGGCCCACGTCGAAGGCGGCAACTTCGATGCCATCGGCGCTTCCTTTCCTGGCCTGCCCGGCTTTGCCATCGGCCACAATGCCCGGATCGCCTGGGGGGTGACCAACCTCGAAGCGGACGTGCAGGATCTGTTTATCGAACAGCTCGATGCGAGCGGCAACCGCTACCGGCTGGGCAACCGCTGGCTGCCGCTGACTCGCATCGCTGAGCGGATCAAAGTCAAAGGGGCGGACGACACTGTGCTCACGGTCCGCCTGACAAGGCACGGTCCTTTGATCAGCGACGCCACCGGTACTGCCGGCAGTCAGGAACGGCCCCTCGCCCTGCGCTGGAGCGCCCTCGACGACGAGGACCGGACGATCGAAGCATTTTTGGAGCTTGCCACCGCCCAGAACTGGCAGGCGTTCACCCGCGCTCTCAGCCTCTACAACGCCCCGGCCCAGAATTTTATCTACGCCGACCGCGACGGGCATATCGGCTACCACGCCGCCGGGGCGATTCCGGTGCGGGCAGAGGGCGACGGGAGTGTACCCGTGCCCGGCTGGCAGGGGCGCTACGACTGGCAGCGCTACGTTCCCTTTGCCGGGCTGCCCCACACTTTTGATCCGCCCGAGGGCTGGATCGTCACCGCCAACAACAAGCCGGTTCCCGACAGTTACCCGTACTTTCTGGGCAGCAACTGGGCACCGCCCTACCGGGCCGAACGGATCGTAGAGCAGCTCCGCTCCCGCGCTCGCCTGTCCGCTGACGACATGGCTGCCCTGCAGATGGATACGACTTCTACCTTCACCCGCCGGATGCGTCCGCTGCTGGCCCGCGTTCTGCCCTTCGACGCACGCTCCAGGCAGGCCATCGCTGAGCTGGGGCGCTGGGATGGCCGTGCGGACGCCGAGAGCGCCGGAGCGAGCATCTTCTGGGCCTGGTACCTGCACATTCCCGCCGCGCTTTTTGCAGACGAGTTGGGAGCGGACCTGGCAAAGGAATACCTGCAGCGGGCGGGCACCCTGGGCAAGGCGATTCCGGCGATTCTCACAAGTTTTCCTGCCTGGTGCGACGACGTGCGCACTCCCGCCCGCGAAGATTGTCCAACGACACTGCAGCGCGCCCTGGCAGCAGGTCTGGCGGATATGGCCCACCGTCAAAGTAGCGACGATCCGGCCCGCTGGCGCTGGCAGCAGGTGCATCAAGCCATCTTTCCCCACAACCCGTTCGACAAGGTGGCGGCCCTCAAACCGTTCTTCAGCCGGGCAATCGGCAACGGCGGCGACAGCTTTACGGTCAACGTCGCCACCGTGAGCGCCCTCGATCCGTACAACCAGTACCACAGCCCTTCGTACCGCCAGATCGTCGATCTGTCCCGGCTGGACGCCTCGCGCTTTATGCACACCACCGGCCAGTCGGGCAATGTCTTGAGCGAGCACTACGCCGATCTGATCGGGCCGTGGCAGCGCGGTACCTACCTGCCGATGCGGTTCACCGACGTTCAGAGTAAGGCAAAATTGGTCCTGGAGCCGGACAAGTAGAGAGGAAGGCCGCCATGTCGCGCTACGCCCAGATCTGCAACGCTCTTAAAAAAACGCGCCAGGACTATATCCAGTACCGCCGGGAATGCGCCCAGTTTCTGGTGAAGTTGATCGAAGGGTTGATTGGCTACCTGGAGTGTCCGCCCCAGGAAGTCACCTTCTTCAAGGTCCACGCCGAGAAGTACGTGCCGACGACGCTGGCGGACGCACTGCAGTTGCACGCCGACACCTACCTCTATCTGGGCTTGGGGATCAACCTCTACGAAGATCTCGCAGCGGTGCGCAGCGACGACCCGGAGGTGCAGAAGGCAAAGCCGCCCCGCCCCTTTCTGTGCGCCTGCATGGTCAAAAAAATAGACGGAGGCTTTTATTTCAAGATCAAGCACATCGACGAAGAATTTACCGTCGATCCGACCAGGCCGGAAGACTTTGAGGCGGTCTACGCTTCGGTCTTCAGCAACCTGCTCGCTGAACTCGACTCGCACCTGCAGAGCTTCCTCAACCGCACCAGCGAGCGCAACCGCATCGGCTTCGACGTGGGCCGCGACGAAGAATAAAAAGCGGTTCGCCCTGAGCAGGTCCGGCCCGCCCGCCCCTGGTATCGTGTACAGGTTTGCAAACAACAGGAGTGCTGAGCGTGCGCAACTGGGGGTCGTGGGGTGTGCTTTTTGGAGTGTGCATTTCGATCGCGGCGGTGCAGGCGGCTCCGCTGCGCCCGCTGCAGCTCGGCGATCTGCAGCAGTTGCGCGAGGTGAGCGAGCCGGAGTTTTCGCCGGAAGGCAACTGGGTCGCCTACGCGGTAAAGCGGCCCGACTTTGCTGCCGACGAAAACGACAGCGACATCTGGATGAGCCGCTGGGATGGTTCTGAGAAGTTGCGCCTCACGACTTCGAGCGCCAGCGAGCACACGCCGCGCTGGAGTCCGGATGGCCGGTACCTGGGCTTTCTGGCGGATCGGCCCGACAAGACAGACGACAAGGACGACAAGGACCAGGGCGATCAGCTCTGGCTGCTCAACCGCACCGGCGGCGAGGCTGAGAAGATCACAAGCTTCAAAGGCGGAGTGGTCGATTACGTCTGGTCGCCCGACAGCCGCAAACTGGCGCTCATCGTCGAAGATCCGGACCCGCAGGTAGAAGAAGAGACCGTCGAGATCCAGACCAACCCGACGGCAGGGGACAGCAAAAAAAACGTCCAGCTAAAAAAGACAAAGACGCCAAAGCCCATCGTCATCGACCGCTTTCAGTTCAAGCAGGACGAGGACGGCTATCTGGTCCACCGCCGCAAGCACCTTTATCTATTTGATCTGGCGACGCGCCAGGCGATGCTGCTTACGCCCGGCGACTACGACGAGCGCCTGCCCGCCTGGTCCCCCGACAGCAAGCAGATCGTCTTTGTGAGCAAGCGCCGGGCAGAGGCAGATCGTGACAACAACTGGGATCTCTATCTCATCGAGGCCAAAGCGGGAGCAAAACCCCGGCAGCTCACCGATTTTGCCGGTCCCGACAACGACCCGGACTACGAGAGCCGTCCCGCCTGGAGTCCGGATGGCCGCCAGATCGCCTACCTGCAGGGCGGGCCTTTGAAGTTGATTGGCTACGCTGTCCACGCCCTGGCAGTGATCCCGGCGGCGGGCGGCACGCCGCGCCTGCTCAGTGCAAATCTCGATCGCAACGTCCAGCATCCCAGCTGGAGTGCGGATGGGCGCTCGATCCGCTTCATCGTCGAGGACGACCGGACCGGTTATCTAGCCAGTGTGCCGGTGGCCGGAGGAGCGATCAGCCCTCTTACGAGCGGACGCCAGATGGTCGAAGAGTTTAGCGCCGCAACCAGTGGCCGGATCGCGATTGTTGCCAGTACGGCTTCGACCCTGCCGGAGGTCTTTGCCCTCGAAGGCGGCAAACAGTTGCCCCTCAGCCGCCAGAACGACGACTGGCTCGCCACGGTTCAGCTTGCGCCGGTGAGCGAAATCGATTTTCCGAGCAAGGACGGCACCGTTATCCACGGCTTTCTGGTCAAACCCCCCGGCTATCAATCTGGCCGCAAGTACCCGGCCCTCCTGCGCATTCACGGTGGGCCGGTGGGCCAGTTCGGCAACAGCTTTTCTTTTGAGTGGCAGTGGCTCGCCGCCAACGGTTACGCCGTCGTCGCCGCCAACCCGCGCGGTTCATCGGGGCGGGGTGAAGTGTTCTCGAAGGCGATTTACGCCGACTGGGGCCACCTGGACGCCCAGGATGTCCTTGCTGCGGTCGATTATGCCGTCGCTGGAGGTATCGCCGATCCCGAGCGTTTGGGCATCGGCGGCTGGAGCTACGGCGGGATGCTCACCAACTACACGATCGCTCAGGATAGGCGCTTCAAAGCGGCGATTAGCGGTGCCAGTATCGCCAATATCCTCTCCGGCTACGGCACCGATCAGTACATCCGCGACTACGAAACGGAACTGAGCACCCCCTGGCGTAACCTCGAAGGCTGGATGAAAATTTCTTTCCCCTTCTTCCACGCCGATCGGATTGCAACACCGACGTTGTTTTTGTGCGGCGAGAAGGACTTCAACGTGCCGCTCCTCAATTCTGAGCAGATGTACCAGGCCCTACGCAGTCTGGGCCTCGATACCCAGCTTGTGATCTATCCGGGTCAGCACCACGGCATCAGCAAGCCCAGCTACCGCCGCGACCGGCTCGAACGCTACGTCGCCTGGTACGACCGCTTCTTAAAATCAAAAACGACCGGAACGACCGCGAGCCGCTAACTCCCGTTGCGGTAATGGGCATCGACCCAGCAGCGCGGCAGAGGTTCATCGGAAGGAAAGACCAGTTCGGCTTTGGCGTAGGCGCGGGCTTCCTGTTCCTCTTGCCCGGCCTGGAGCTGGCCCTGGATGTGGGACGCACTCGGAGCAATCAGTTCGTCGATCGCGAGCACTTCGATCAGATCGTCGGTCCCTCGATGCTTCAGCAACATACAATTTTTCTCCTGATAGTGACGCTCAGCGGTCCACCGAGCCCATGATGATGTCGATCGAACCCAGGATGACGATCAAGTCGGCCACCTTCGCCCCCTGCAGCAGGTAGGGCAACACGGCCAGATTGACAAAATCCGGTGGCCGAATCTTCCAGCGCCAGGGGTTGGTCTGGTCGTTGCCGATGAGGTAGACGCCCATCTCACCCTTGGCCTCCTCGATGCGGGCATAGGCTTCGCCGGTGGGCAGTTTGAAGGTGGGCGACGATTTTCTGCCGATGAACTGGTAATCGAAGCTGTTCCACTCGGATTTGGGACCTTCCGCCAGCCGGCGGGCCTCCAGTTGCTCAAAGGGACCGCCCGGTAGCCTGTCGAGGGCCTGCAGGACGATCTTGACCGACTCGCGCATCTCCTTCATCCGCACCAGATAGCGGGCCAGACAGTCCCCTGCCGTCTCCCAGGCCACCTCGAAGTCAAATTCGTCGTAGACCTCGTAGGGGTCCACCTTGCGCAGGTCCCACTGGACGCCGGAGGCGCGCAGCATCGGACCGGACAGCCCCCAGTTGATCGCCTCCTCGCGGCCAATCACCCCGATATTTTCGACCCGCCGCCGGAAGATCGGGTTGTTGGTGATGAGCCGCTCGTACTCGTCTACTTTGGCCGGAAAGTACTCGCAAAAATCGCGGCACTTGTCTACCCAGCCGTAGGGCAGATCGACTGTCACCCCCCCGACGCGAAAGTAGTTGTTGCCGATCATCCGCAGTCCCGTGGCCGCCTCGAACAGGTCGTAGATCATCTCCCGTTCGCGGAAAATATAGAAGAAGGGCGACTGGGCACCGAGGTCGGCCATAAACGGACCCAGCCACATCAGGTGGTTGGCGATCCGCGACAGCTCGATCATGATCACACGAATGTAGCGCGCCCGCTTCGGTACATCGATCCCGGCCAGCACCTCGGGAGCGGCAATTGTCACCGCCTCGTTCATCATCGCCGCCGTATAGTCCCAGCGCGAGACGTAGGGCAAGAACATAATCACCGTGCGGTTCTCGGCGATCTTTTCCATGCCCCGGTGCAGATAGCCAATCACCGGTCGGCAATCGACGATATTCTCGCCGTCGAGGGTGACGATCAGCCGCAGCACGCCGTGGGTCGAAGGATGGTGCGGACCCATGTTGATCACCATCTGGTCGGTGCGCGTCTCGATCGAAGTCATGGCGAGCCTTCTGGCAGCGGCACACTCATGCTAGTCGCGGGCTATGGCAGCGCAATGTACCTGCGGGGGGATTGCGGCGAATTACAGCTGCGCAGTCAGACCGCGCAACCCTGCCTCCTTCTCATCCACGTTCTTGCTGAGGACAAGTACGCCAAATTCACCGAGGCCATCGGGTTTGACCAGTTGCTGGAGCGCCTCCCGGCGGCGCAGCCGCTCCTGCAGTTGCTCGTAGCTGGTAGGGGTGCCCAGGGCTGCGAGCCGCTCTCCCAGCCCCAGAGCCCAGAGAAAAAAATTCTGCCGGGTAAAGCCTACGGTCCGCAATCCAAGCGCTTCCGCCTGCTGGGTGAGGGCAGTGAAATCGACGTGGCTCGTCAGATCCTGGCTGCCGATGTGCCTGTAGGGATCGGCCTGGAGGGTGTGGCGGTAGTAGCACTGGAGGGTGCCCTCCGAGCGCACCGGCCTGTAGTACTGATTGGCGGTGTAGCCGTAATCGATAATCAGGACAAAGCCCCGTCTCAGGACGCGCTCCACTTCGGTGAGCCAGTCGAGGGCTGCCAGGTTGATCTCACTTGTAAAGCCATCGGGTAAATCTTCGACTCGCAGACCCAGGGCGTTTAGATGGGCTTCCAGACGGGGCGTCGATGGCGGCGCGAGCACCGGGCGAAAGCCGTGCCCGTCCTCGCTCACCTCCACAAAGACCTCCTGCAACTGTCCGTTTTCTACACAAAAGCGATGCACCGGCAGGGCGTCGAGCAGTTCGTTGCAAAAGAGCACGCCGGTGATCGCTTGCTCTTCGATCGCCTCCAGCGACTGCCAGCGGACATCGAACGCACGGAGCCGCTTTTTTTGTTGAGCAGCGAGCGTCCCTGAGCGCTCGATGAGCGTGTAGCGCAGCCCAGCCCCCATCGCCGGTGCCTGGGCGTGGATGTACTCTAAGATGTCGGCGGCAAGCAGTCCCTGGCCCGCTCCTATCTCCACCAGATCGAACGGTTCCGGCTCTGCGAGCCGCTGCCAGATCTCGACAAATTGCACCGCCAGCAGTTCGCCAAAATCCGGCCCCAGGTGCGGTGCCGTGTAGTAGTCGCCCCCGGCCCCAATCGCCTCGGCTGGACGGCTGTAGTAGCCGTAGCGGGGGTGGTAGAGGGCGAGGTCCATAAATACCGCAAAGCTGATCCGCTTTTGCGGACTGGCAGCTATCCGTTTGCCCATCACCTGCTCAAGGGGAGATGCACTGTTTTCGCCCATGAGATGTATTGAAGTGGACCGCCGTGCTGCGGTACTTCCGCCCAGAGAAAGATTGCGCTCCGGTGACGCCCCTGGCCGGCAAATACCCCGATGGTTAGAGGCTGATCATTTACTAGAAAACTTAGAGTGTGGGCACTCTCCGGCGGTGCCTCCGCCGGGAAATTTACGGGAAACGATGGACGAAAAGCTTCAGCAGATGATGTATCCACCTGAGTTACCGGAAATTACTTCCGAGCTCAGCAACAATGTTGTCCTCACGACGCTCAACGACCTGTACAACTGGGCGCGGCTCTCCAGCGTCTGGCCCCTGATGTACGGCACCGCCTGCTGCTTTATCGAGTTCGCCGCCCTCATCGGGGCGCGCTTCGACTTTGATCGCTTCGGTCTGGTGCCCCGTAGCTCGCCCCGGCAGGCGGACCTCATCATCACTGCCGGAACGATCACGACCAAATTTTCCGATGTGCTGGTGCAGCTCTACCAGCAGATGCCCGAACCCAAGTACGTGATCGCCATGGGTGCCTGCACGATCACCGGCGGCATGTTCTCCGCCGACTCCTACACCGCCGTGCGGGGGGTGGACAAACTGATCCCGGTCGATGTCTACCTGCCCGGTTGCCCGCCCCGTCCCGAAGCGATCTTCGATGCGATCATCAAACTGCGCAAAAAAATGGGGGCAGAAGATTTTCGCGAGCGGGGCAACCACCAGAACCAGACCCACCGCTACTACACCCTCAGCCACAATCTCAAGGCGATCCCGGACGTGCTCGACAAAGAGTACCTGCGCATGGAAAGCCGCCAGCAGATGCCGCCCGCCATCGCCGCCGCCCTCGAAATGCAGCAGGCTCTGGATGTCAGCCGCCCACCTCTAGAACTGGAGAACCGCGATGGAAACACCGCCCGCTGAAAATACAGCGATCGAACCGGTCCAGCCCGGCCCGTACACGCTCCTGCTTCAGCAGCAAAACCTGAGCGCTGAATTTTTGGGCTACGGCCAGGACAAAGTCGAAATGATCAGCGTCGCCCCCCAGGATCTGCTGCAGGTTGCAAAGGCCCTGCGCGAAGCCGGGTTCAACTACCTGCGGCTGCAGTGCGGCTACGACGAGGGGGCAGGCGAAAGGCTCGTGAGCGTCTACCAGCTCACCCAGGTGGGCGACAATCTGCGCACGCCCCCCGAGGTGCGGCTGAAGGTCTTCTTGCCCCGCGACAACCCGAGGGTGCCCTCGGTCTATTGGCTCTGGAAGGCGGCGGACTGGCAGGAGCGCGAGTCGTTCGACATGTTCGGCATCGTCTACGAGGGCCATCCCAACTTGATCCGTATCCTGAGCCAGGAAGATGTCATGGGCTGGCCCCTGCGCAAGGACTACGTCACCCCGGATCTCTACGAGTTGCAGGACGCCTACTGAGCGTCCGGCTGGCGCGGGTCATCGAAGAAGCGCTTTGCCAGGTACTGTGCTCCTTCGCGGAGCACCGTCGTGGCGACATTGGTGAGCACGGTGGCCACCAGGGTGTTCTGCCCCGTCTGCTTGATCAGCTCTGCTTCGCGGCGCGTGGGCGTTGCCCCCGGTTTCGCCGGGCGGTTGCTGCGGCTGGGGCGACCACCTGGCAGGGCAAAACCCGCGACGATCCCTGCTGCCGCTGCCAGAGCAACGGCCTGATAAGGGTAGCGGTAGAGCCACAGCTGCCAGCTCATATTGGCGCGTAGCTGCTGCTGCAACAGGGCGGTCGTCTGGGAGATCTGGGCGCGGGTGCGCCGGATTTCCCGCTCGGCGGGCAACTGCTCGGCCTCACTCACGCTACTGGCCGCTTTGATGTCGTCGCGGTCCTGTCGGGTTATTGCTTGCGTGTCAGCCATGCGATCGTCTCCTGGGTTTCTTCGCGGGTGCGGATAGCCGGTTCGATATTCTGGATGCGGCGCAGCGACAACAGCGCCAGAAGGCCGCCACCGCCTAAAAAGACGACGGCGACGATCAAACTGGCCAGCCAGGGAGCAAGCCAGATTTCAAGAGCGTGCATCAGCGTGACGCCGATAAAAGCAAGGCCAAGAATGGCAAGGATGCCCCCAGCCGCAATGCCGACCGACTGCACAGCGAACTGCTTGCCGTCTGAAACCATTTCCTGATAAGCGAGGCGCAGGTGGGCAGCGAGCAACTGTTCCATCTGAGCAATGAGCTGAGAGAGCAGACTGCCGACATTTGTCTCGGTGTAGCGTTGCATTGCGCTCTCCTGCTAACTCTTGATGAGACGGGCGAGAAGAAAACCAACGACGAACGCGCCACCGACGCTCAGCAGAGGCTGCTTGCGGATCTGCTTTTTGAATTGTTCGCCCAGTTCGTCGGTGTCGGTCGATTCGAGGTACTCCGCACCCCTGCGGATCGTCCCTGCGACGCCGCTGCTGAGCCTGCCCACCTGGGTACCGGGCTCGCCGTAATTTTCGAGCTTGTCGGCGACAGTGTGCAGCTTGCTCGCGGTGCCGTCGATTACATCGTCGATCCGCCCCTTCACCTGCTGGAGGTTTTCTGACTGCCTGTCACTACCGGGAGTGTCTTCGCTCCGATGGACTTTTTGCTCTTCTTCGAGCGGATTTGCAGCGCCTGGAATGTGGTTCGTCTGGCTTTCCATAATCGTCTTTTACAACCGTCTTTTGCTTCTGGGTCACGTATCCCCCAGAATAGGTTGCAATCGAGTTGCAGACATTGTTCGCGAGAGAGAAATCGGCCCCGCCGAAGGGTAGAATCCGCTTTGGGTGCTAACGGCAGCGCAAAGAAGCGAGATCGACATCCGGCAGGCGGGTGCGCTCAGAACCAGCAACGCGCTCCATCGGACCGCCGCGCACGTAGTAGTCGCCCGCCGATAAGCTGCCCATCGGTCTGCCGCCGTTAAATAAAAAGCCGAACAGGCCGCCCAAAAGACCGCCGCCCCCCTGGCCGCTGCCGGCATCGAGCACTTCGACCCGAATCCGGATCTCAGCCTGGCCGGGTCCACGGTTGAGAATGTCTGCGGTCGAAGCATAGACCGCTCCGCCTTGATCGCGCAGTTGCTCGGTAAAGCTAAAGCGCGCATCGCTGTAGTCGTTTACCTGCCAGCACAGCCGGTCGAGGCGCTCGCCGGTCTGCACCTTGTAGGTGCTGTAGAGCTTCGAGAGGTCGCCGGGTAGACTGAGCTGCTCGCTCTGGTAATTGTTGCCGCCACCAAAGCCACCGCGCGCGTCGTAGATCTGCGATTGAAAGCGCCAGCTACCGCGCACCCACTCCGGCACCACATCCGCCACCCCGAGCTGGAAGGCAGAGCTACTTGCACTCGCCCGGTAGCCGCCCCGGCGACTATTCGCCCGATCGCTGCTGGCACGGCCATTGAGGGTCGGTTCATCGACGGTGGCGATACCCAGTTGCTGGCGCAGGCGGTTGGCGTCCTTGCTATTTACTACACCGTCGCCGTTGAGATCGGCGCGCGCACTTTGATCGCCGTCGAGCAGTCCCGAGCCGTCCAGGTACTGTTCTAAAAGGCCCAGGTCAGCGCGGTCCACCTTGCCATCGCCGTTGAGATCCCCCGCCGTCTGGGCGCTGAGCGG